>BJGE01000019.1 GCA_014190275.1 Actinomycetes bacterium
GTAGCGGCTCGGGGGGTAGCGGCTCGGGGGGTAGCGGCTCGGGGGGTAGCGGCTCGGCGTCTTATGCACGTGGTAGCACTGGCCCAGGTGGCGGTTTGGTGTTCCTTATCTCTGGCGGCTTGACGTATGAGATGGCACCGAAGACCTGGAGTGCCATCGAGGACCCCCCTATCGAGGACCGCGGTATCGCGTGGTGCAGCGACACGTCTTCCAATATCACTGGCGCCGTCGGCACGGCAATTGGCACCGGTAGTGCAAATACGACAGCAATGCAGTCGGATGCATGTTCTTCGGGGGCAGGGATCTCAGCGCGCGCTTACAGGGGTGGAGGCTTCTCGGATTGGTTCTTGCCGTCTAAGGATGAGTTGAATGCGATGTGTAACTACTCGCGTAACCCAACCGCACCTGCCGCCCCGAGTGTGAGTTGCTTTGGAAGTGCGGGGTCCCAAGATGGCACCTTCGCTGGTGGCGCCTACGGGTTTGTTGAGGACGGTTACTGGAGTTCGAGTCAGGACAGCAGGGGCCACCCGAACGACGGCGGGTGGGTCCAGGGTTTGGGCGAGGTCAGTCAGTTCGTCGAGCTCAAGAACGCCACGGCGCGGGTTCGTCCGATCCGGGCTTTTTGAGCTATTCAGCTATTTACCTATTCACCTATTTATTTTGTTTCTCGGGCCATGGCTGGGCAGAGAGACTCCATGAGCACATCGGAAGCAAGCCGGCAGGCGGGTAGTTTGTGACTTGGCCCAATGTGGTTGAACTGCCAGGGAACTGCCGACAGACCCTTGGACCCTTGTCGGCGGGCAGCACTCGCGAGAGGCCGAACGGACCTCCTGCTTCACAGGCAGTCAACGCCTACTTTCTTAGCGGCTGTGATCAATGAGCCATCAAGTGTTGCAAGCGGGTCGCCGGTAATCATCGCGAGGTGAAGGTATGTGGCGTCATAGGCCGAGAGGCTGTGGGTCACTCCGAGGGAAACGATCGACTCAGGATTGCCTTCATCCAATGTCCCGAAGGGCACCTGCATGATGTCGTTGAGGATCATCGCGCTTGTTGCCGAAGAAATGTCACCTCGTCGCAGCCAGGTGGTTACCGCGTTCATCACTTCGAAGCGCCATAGCGTAGGAACGAGAGCGACGCGATCGTCGAGAAGTGAACGTCGGGCCAACGCCTCGGGTGTTGCGTTTGCGGAAAACCACTCGAGGGCAATGGAGGCATCGAGAATAAAGGACTTCACTTTCTTCCGGCCTCGATGTCTGCCCTGATGGATGTGCCGGGGGAAAGGGTTACCAGTCGCGTATCGACCTTCTCCCAAAAAGCCGACCAGTCACGGCTCAAGGGCGTCTTAGACACAGGAACCAGTCTGGCAACCGGTCTGCCGTGCTTAGTGATCGTGACCTGCTCGCCCTCCTCGACCCTTGCGAGGAGTTCGGAAAGATGCGTTTTGGCCTCGAAGGCGCCCACCGTGACGGTCATATGTGAAGTATAGGGTCAATTCAACCAGTAGACAACTAGTTGATATCAGGGTGCCGACTCGGTCACCCGTCACCAGGTGCCTGGCCCACATCAACTGGCCCACATCAACTGGCCCACTAACCGGGGGCAGGTCAGGAACAGTGGTGACCGTATTCCTGAATAGGTGAAATAATCCGGAATAACGCGAGAGTTGTTCCGTGATCGCCATTACCCCCGTGACGCGAGAAGAGCGTCCATTGCAACAGACCCAGCGCGCCGGCTGCTGCGGTCTGACCTTCCGATCTTCGTCGGCCAATGTGGGGTCCATGGAGGATCGCGCTTTCGGCTGCATTCATGAAAGGGCAGCAGCCGTTTCCCACTAGATCACTTGGAAAATGGCACGCCTAATCGTTGTTGCGCTGCAACCACTGTCGAGTGTGGCCAGGGACGGGGTCGAACCGTCGACCTTCCGAGTTTCAGTCGGACGCTCGTACCAACTGAGCTACCTGGCCTGGTGCAACGAACTGGGCGAGCAGTTCGTTGCAAAGGCCCGGAGCGAACTCCGGGCCCCGCGACCCCGACCGGGCTCGAACCGGCGACCTTCGCCGTGACAGGGCGACGCGCTAACCAACTGCGCTACGGGGCCAACATTTCGTGCGTATCCCCAACGGGGTTCGAACCCGTGTTACCGCCGTGAAAGGGCGGTGTCCTAGGCCACTAGACGATGGGGACCTACGAGCATCTCCGTCGACCATTAAGCCGCTGGCGACCGGCCAAGCATACGGGCAGGCCCCGGCGAGGTCCTAATGGGGAGCAGTGCAGGGCTCTGGCCCAGCCACAGGGTCGCAGCCAACCCATAATGGGGAGGTGATTGAGGTGTCGGCGGTCGAATTTGAAGACTTGGTGGCCCAGGCCTTGGACTTGATTCCTGCCCCATTGGCCGCCGCCTTCAACAATGTGGTGGTCGTGGTGGCCGATGAGCCGCCCGCCGATGAGCCAGATCTGCTGGGGCTCTATACCGGCATCCCGCTGACCGAGCGCGACAGTTCGTATGCTGGGGCGCTGCCCGACCAGATCACCATCTTTCGCCTCCCGACGCTGGAGATGTGTGACAGTTTCGAAGAGGTCATTGACGAAGTCCGAATCACCGTCGTCCATGAGATTGCGCACCACTTCGGTATTGATGATGAGCGGTTGCACGAACTCGGTTACGAATAGCGTTGTCTTTACTCAAAAGGGGCAGTGATATGCAGTTGCAAGATGCAGTGGTTCTGGTCACCGGTGGCGCCTCGGGCCTGGGCGAGGCGGTGGTGCGCCGCGCGATTGCTGATGGTGCCAAGGGTGTAACGATTGTCGACATGTCCGAAGACAAGGCCAATGCCCTGGCGGCTGAACTTGGTGATCGAGTTTTGGTGGTTAAGACCGACATCAGCAAGGAAGATCAAGTTGCTGCCGCCGTTGCCGCCACGGTCGTAAAATTTGGGCGCCTAGATGTGACCGTCAGTTGTGCGGGTATTGCCATAGCCGAACGCACTTTGGATCGTGTGGGCCAGCCGGCGCCGCTGCCGAACTACGCGAAGGTGATAGGCGTCAATCTCATCGGGACATTCGACGTGGTGCGTCAGAGCGCTGCGGTGATGTCCGCGAATGAACCGAATGATGATGGTGAGCGCGGCGTTGTCATCATGACGGCATCTGTCGCAGCCTTCGACGGGCAAGTAGGTCAGGCGGCCTACAGCGCCAGCAAGGGCGGGCTCGTCGGCATGACATTGCCGCTCGCCCGCGATCTAGCGCCGGCGGGTATTCGGGTGATGACCATTGCCCCGGGATTGATCGACACCCCTATTTATTCATTCGCGCCACCGGAGATGAAGGAGCAGCTTTCGAAAACCCCGGTGTTTCCCAAGCGCTTAGGTCGCCCGGATGAATTCGCGAAGCTAGTTGCAGCGATCATCGACAATGCGTATCTAAATGGTGAGGTTATCCGGCTTGATGCAGCGGTGCGCTTACCACCTAAGTAGTGCCTAGGCCCCTGCGGCCGCCCGGATGAGCCGATCGATCACCGCAACACCGACCCCGGTCGCTGCCGGTGGCACCGCGAGTATCGCCTCAAGCTGCAGGGCATCGGCTTCCCGCAGGGCGGCGTAGAGCACCCGCGCGTACTCCTCGGCATTTCGTGGCGCCGCCAGCCGCACGGCCCCGATGGGGGTTTCGATATCGGCAAGGGCAAGGAGTCCGATGACACCTTGGGCGGCCCCCTCGACTTCGAAGGCGATGTTGGCTTCGGCAATTAGTTGCACGGTGGCATTGGGAGAGTAGTGCGAATTAAGGGTGCCGGAGGCGCGAACGGTTGAATCGTGGGTGACCTTGAGCCCGGTTGCGGCTTCCACATCTTGGGTGGTGATGGCGCCGGGGCGGAGCATCTTCGGATTAGGGCCAGTGCAATCGATGATGGTCGACTCCACCCCGACGGCGCAGTCTCCACCGTCAAGCACCACATCATCACCCTGAAGCAACCCACCAATTTCATCGACAACATGTGCAGCCGTAGTCGGGCTAACCCGACCAAAGCGGTTAGCACTGGGCGCCGCGACGCCGACGGCCGGGTCTTTGGTGATTTCGCGGAGTTCGAGCAGCACCGCCCGCGCATCAAGATGCGACGGCACCCGAATGGCTACCGAGTCCTGGCCACCGGTAATGAAATCCTTCGCCCGGGCTGATCTCGGCACGACCAAAGTCATCGGCCCGGGCCAAAAGGCTGCGGCCAAGGCGTGCGCGTAGGTCGGGATGCGAACCCCCCAGGACCCAAAGGCAACAGCGCCTGCAACATGAACGATCAGCGGATGATCGGCTGGGCGACCTTTAACCGCATAGATCCGGGCCACGGCTCGCGCATCACTGGCCAAGGCACCGAGCCCGTAGACGGTCTCGGTCGGCACCGCAGCCAGGTGGCCACCGGCGATAGCAGCTGCGGCTACGCGCGGGTCAGTGGTGGTGATCACGTGCCCATTTAACCTAACGGCGAATAAGTGCGGTGGTCAGCCCTTAAGACTGGGCGCCGTCAGTGTGATCTTCTTATTCTTCGAGATCACTTTGCCGGCCTTCATCAGCACCACCTGGTATTGACCGGAGCGGCTGGCGACATTGTTAAAGACGAGTCCGCGAGCTTTGTCGATAATGCCGGTGGCGACCTTCTTGCCCTTGAAGTAAAGGACGGCCTTGACCCCGGGGGCCAGTACCGGGGCCGGGAAGGTGACACTCATCTTGCCCAGTGCGGTGCCCGTGATGGTTGGCTTGCTGGCCGTGGCAGTGGCCGGGGTGGTCGCCGGCTGGTAGATGGTCACCTGGCCTGGGGCTGGTACCACGTTCGGCGCGCTCACGGTGTTGGCCGTATAGGTATAGCCACCGGGGGCGAAGGCGCGCCCGTTATCGACCGGCACGGCAACATCGGCCGAGCCAAGTGCCGAGCCGGCGGGCACGACTACCTCTATATGCGCGTCATTGATGACCTTGTAGGCGGCGTTCTTGTTGCCGATCAACACCGCCGTTGCCGTGGAGAAGCCGGTGCCGATGAGGGAGATGGTGTTGCCACCGGCCAGTGGGCCCGAAGCCGGGCTCACCCCGAGGATCTCAAAGGCCGAGCCGCCGCCGCCGCCGCCACTTGATCCGCCACCACTTGATCCGCCGCCGCCGCTGGAGCCGCCGCCGCCGCTGGAGCCGCCGCCACTGGAGCCGCCACTACTTGGTGTGCCCGGGTCTACCTCGACGAAGGAGCGCACGTACGCCAGTGTGTTTGGGCTGCCGTTGGGGCCGGTGATTCGATCAACCGAAGCGCTTGCGGTGAGGGCGCTGGCCACCTGCGATGGTGGCGCGCTGGTGTTCAGGCCTAGATAAACGGCAGCCACCCCGGCCACATGCGGCGCCGCCATCGAGGTGCCGCTCATGGTTGCCGCTGCGGTGTTGCTAGTTATCCCGGCAGACAAAATGGTGACGCCGGGTCCGAAGATATCAACGCAGGAACCGAAGTTCGAGAAGTAAGCGATGTTGTCACTTTGATCTGAAGCTGCCACGGTAATAGCGCTGGCCTCCCGCGCTGGGCTGTAGTAGCAGGCATTGTCGGTTGAGTTGCCCGCGGCCACCACCACGGTGATGCCATCGGCGACGGCTGCGGCTACCGCATCGTCCATGGTCTTGCTGGCGCCACCACCAAGGCTCATGTTCAAGACCGCGGGTGTGCCGGCGACGTGGTCACCGATCGCCCAGTTGATGCCGTCCACCACGCCGGAGGTAGAGCCACTGCCGGAGCAGTCGAGAACCCGCACCGGCACGATGGTTGCTAATTTGGCGACCCCGTAGGTGGTGCCGGCGACGGTGCCGGCGACGTGGGTGCCGTGACCGTGGCAGTCCTGGGGGGTGCCGCCGATTGCCGAGTAACCGGTGACAGTTCTGCCGGTGAACTCCGAGTGGCTGGTGAGCACCCCGGTGTCGACGATGTAGGCCTTCACCCCGGAGCCGGTACCCGCGGGGGTGAACTGGGTGTCCAGTGGCAGGGTGCGGCTGTCGAGTCGATCAAGGCCCCACGGCGCGCAGCCTTGGGTGCCGGCGGGCACCGGGGAGCCACAACTTGCGGTTGGTGTTGCCGAAGGTGACGCCGATGGCGTCGGGGACGCGGTGGGCGCCACCCCGGGGCGGATGGCATACAGGTAACGGCCGGCTACCACCGGTGTCACACCTTCGCTGCCGCCCTTGAGTTGACCAGCTGCGCCGTCGATCAAGGTGCCGGGGACGGTCGACCTAGAGGCCTTCACGTAGGTGCCGGTTTGGTTCACCGGATTCGCGTAGCCGATAACGAACTTGCCGTTGCTGCTCGATGTCGGTGCCAGCACTTTGTCGTAGTTGAAAACCAGGTCGACATCGCCACCGGTGCGGTTGAGGATAAGAAGCTGGAAGGAGAATTTCACGCCAGAGTTGCTGTATTCACCGACGTTCACCCAGTTGACGCAGTAGCCCGAGGCGCTACCGAACGTGGCGTTGCCGGCCGCACTGAGTGGGCCGTAGGTGACGGCGGAAGTTGCCGCATTGCGGGTGTCGATGTCGGTGAACAGCGGGAGGACAAGTGGGCGAGTGGTTGTGGTCAGATCGATGGTGCCCCAGTCGCTGAAGCCGCCGTGGCCGTCATCAAAGCTGACACCGCCGTTGTTGTTGACGTAGATGGAGTCATAAGAAGTGCCGAACCAGTTGGCGGAAAAGCCAAGGGACACCGGTGGTGAACTACCGTCGTCCATGCGTCCCATTGAAGTAGTGGTGCAACCACTATCAGAAAAAACCGCACCGGCGCTGATGCTGACAACTTGATCGGCCTCAACACGTGACACCCCGGCAAGCTTCTCCAGCGCTGCGGCGTCCTCCGGGGTCAGGTCAGCAGCGAAACCATTGATCGCCTTATCGAAGGTATCGGTGACGGTGCCTCCGAGTGCGGTGATGCGGGCGGCAACAGCTGCCTCGGAGCCGTCGGCGACCGAAATCAAATAGGTGCGCTCACCCGCGGCCGGCGCCAAGATCGATGCCGATGCCGAAGCAGTTGGTGAGGGGTTGGCTGATTCACTTGATGCCGGGGTCGGCGCCAAGGTGCCAAGGCCGGGTGAGGGGGAAGGCACCGGCGCACTTGGATCCCCAGCGATATCTGCGGCGGCGGTGGTGGCCCACATCGAGGCGGCAACCACGCTGGCCGCGCACGTAAGCGCAACGGCAAGGCGCGTTGAGCCAACTCGCCCTGAGCCACGTGTCACGGGGGGTCCTATCTACTGACTGTTCGCCTGGTCGCTGCGCTTGCCAGTTTCGACGCTCAGAGCGACCTGGAGGTTCCGTAAGCGTTAGAGATTTGTAAGGAGCAGGTCAGGACTGGCCAAAACTGCCATTTGTAGTTGGCATCATCGCACGCGGTGTTATCAACTATTGCTGTAAGGACCAATCCAGCCGGCAGGAGCCATGATGACGACCCAACTTCCCGAGCAGTTGAGCCCGCAACCGGCCGGCCAGCAGGCCGCTTGGCCGAGGTCAACTAACCCCTATGCCCCCTTTGACCCAGTGAATCCACCGCGCCGCTCACCTCGCCGAGGCCGGGTCGCGGTGCTGATCGCCGGGGCCTGCGCAATGACCCTGGCAGCTGGCACCTTGGGGGGTGCGATCGGTTACCTAGCGGCCCGCGAGTCAGTGTCAACCGGGGTGGCCGAGGTGGCGGCCTTGAGTTTGCCGGTCCCGGCCGACGGATCGATCGCTGCGGTGGCGGCCGCGGTGCAGCCTTCGGTGGTGCAACTTGATGTTACGGGTGGCTCCGGCAGCGGCACCGGCTCGGGATTCGTCCTGCGTGATGACGGCTACATCGTCACGAATAATCACGTAGCTGGCCCGGCCGTGGACTCGGGCTCCATCAAGGTCTCGTTCGCCGACGGCAGCACCGCCGCGGGCACCTTGGTGGGCGCGAACCCCGGTTATGACATCGCGGTCGTCAAAGTCGACCGCGCCAACTTGACGGCAATCGCGATCGGCTCGTCGGCAGGCCTTGTTGTTGGTGATTCGGTAATAGCTGTTGGCTCACCACTTGGCCTGCAGGGCACGGTGACCACCGGAATCGTCAGCGCCCTGAATCGACCGGTTACCGCCGGAGGTGAAGGTGAGACCGCATTCATCAACGCGATTCAAACCGATGCCGCGATCAACCCGGGTAACTCAGGTGGCCCGCTGGTCGACAGCGCGGGCGCGGTCATCGGGGTCAACTCAGCGATCGCTTCGATGGGCGCCGGAGCTGGGCAACCCGGTTCGATCGGGCTTGGGTTTGCGATCCCGATCGATACCGTCAAGCGCATCGTCGATGAAATCATCGCGAGCGGCACTTCGAGCACTCCGGTGATCGGGGTCAAGCTCGATATGGCATACACCGGGGACGGCGCCAGGGTTGCCGAGATAACCGGTGGTGGCCCAGCCGAATCTGCTGGTCTGGTCGCCGGTGATTTGATCACGAAGGTGAATGAGCAGATCATCGCGGACGCGACGTCATTGATCGTCACCATTCGGTCGAATGCACCCGGTGACAAAGTGGTACTCACCCTCACCAGAGGTGCGAGGACCTTGATTATCCCGGTGACCTTGGATGCCTCAAAGTCGTAATACCCGTGGACTTGTAGCGCTTCCCCTCGTCAGCGTGTCTGCAGCCCGCCCCTCCGCCGGCTGCAGGCACGCTGATTCATTTCCACCCACCAAAGTGAGCTCGTGAAAATGAAGATGCGAGATTGTAAAGTCTTTGGCATTGTTGGGGTGTGCTTCCCAATCCGATGACCGTTGTTGATGCGGCGCGTAGGCAGGTGGCCGACGGCTTTCGGCGCATCGTGTCGGGTGATCCAAGTGGGGCACCGGATTGGGTCCGGCAGATTGCCCAAGGCTCGGATATCGGCTATTTCGGCCCGGGTTCGGCGGCGTGGGCGGTGCACGGGTCGCTACCAACCTTGGTTGGTGGGGTTCGGGCCTTATTGATGCAGACACTGCATCCGGGGGCCCTAGCCGGTGTCATGCAGCACTCGCGTTATGAAACAGATGCGCTGGGCCGCTTGGCCGGCACCACGCAGTGGTTGACGGTGGTCACCTTCGGTGACACGGCATCGGCGGACCGCGAGTGCGCGCGCGTGCGCGGGGTGCATCGCAAAGTTGTCGGCTCATATCCGGGCGTAACTGGCCCGATCCCGTATGCGGCCGATGAGCCAGACCTATTGCGCTGGGTGCATATTGCCTTCACCGATTCATTTCTAGCCACACATCTGGTGTGGGGCGGACCGATCCCCGGCGGGCCGGATGCGTATGTGCGCGAGTGGGCGAAAGCCGGTGAACTTGTTGGCGTGGTGGATCCGCCGCGCTCGGTTGCCGAGTTGCGCGATCAACTCGCCGGCTATGACCCGGTGCTAGCCGGGGGGCCGGCCGCAGCCAGCACCGTCAACTTCATCCGCAATGCGCCACTCGGCCTAGGCGCGCGAGTGCCGTACGCGGGGCTGTTCGCCGGTGCGGTATCGACCATGCCGGCCGGGCACCGGGCCCTCCTTGGACTCCCGGCGGTGCCCGGCGCCGTTGCCAAGCCCCTTGTTGGGGCCCTGCTTGGCACCTTGGCCCTGGCCCTCGGCCCGGCCTCACCTTCGCAGCGGGCGGCCAGTGAGCGGGTCAACACGCTGGAACAGACCCCGGTGTAGCCCGCCGGGCCCGGCTCGGGTGATGATGGCTTGATGCACAGGGCGATGTTGCTTTTGGGGCAGGTGTGGCGAAGTACCGGGGTGCGGTCCGCCGGCGCCGCCACCTTGATTGCGGTGACCGGTACGGCCTTGTTGCTCACTGCACCGGGTGCCGGGGCGGCTGATCCGAGTCCATCGGCCAGCGCCTCGGCGACTTCTTCGCCGTCAGAAGGTGCATCACCGTCAGCGACTGCGTCAGCGACTGCGTCGACAGCTGCTTCCCCGTCAGCGTCCGCGAGTGCTACCCCTACGCCGTCGGTGAGTGCTACCCCTACGCCGTCGGTGAGTGCTACCCCGACGCCGAGCGCAGACTCACCGAGTGCCCCGGCCGCACCGGTCGTGGTGCTACCAATGGAGTTGGGTAGTTGGTGTTTGGCGATGTTCCCACCGCTACGGCCCGGCGTGGAACGCGAGCGGGCCCAGGCCCTGATGAATGGCAAGGTGAATCTCAACAACGGTGGCACCTACACCTTGACCGAGCATCCCAACTGGCGCCCGCAGGCATCGTCGGATACCTCGGGCGACCGACATGTCAATTCGTTGAACTGGGCACTGCCGCTGCTTTACCGGGGGGTGCATAAGCAGATACCGGAGATGGTCGACCGCTTCCGGCAAATCCTGACCTACTGGATAGAGGATCATCAAGGGGCGCGGTCGTACTGGGTCAATGCGTCGATCTACGGCGGCTTGCGCACCCAGACTCTGGTTTGCGCAGCGCAGACCTTGAATGATCCGATTATCGCAGCGGCTGCGGCAAGTGATGCGACGCGAATGGTGAGCCGGTACCAAGTCGCCCCGGTGGTGGCAATAGGCGCCAACAACACCGACCTCATCCGCCAGACCGGGGCTTTCGCCGAGGCCTGCTGGCGAGGCGACACCGCGCGCCGTGATCGGGCGTGGGCGAATTTGGTCGGCGTGGCCAACGGCATCATCCAAATTGATGGCAGTGACGTCGAAGGCTCACCCGGCTACGCGACCTACATCGAGAACCTCTTGCGCGATGTCGAACGCACGGCCACCACCTGCGGAATTATGTCGGACAACATTGCGGCATTGCGCGGTTCGCTTTACGACTTCGTGTCCCAATCGATGCGCCCTGATTTCAAGTTGGCTTCGATTGGCGACACCTTGAATGAATCTCTGTCGAAGAACTTCGGGGCGGGTGATCCACGGGTGGAGTGGGTGCGCTCCGGTGGCACCTCGGGCACCCCGCCAACGCAGATCTACAGCAACTATGACGGTGGCTACACCTTCGGGCGTTCTGGCTGGCAGCCACAACCTGGTGGCTTCGACACGTTTTATTCACTGCGGTCCTCATCAACTAGGCCGGCGACTCCGCACGCCCATGATGATGGCGGTTCACTGACCATCCACTCACGCGGAGTTGACTGGATCGGTGATCCGGGGCCATACCGCTACGAAAACTCCAGCCCGCTGCGGGCCTTCGTCAAATCACGCAATGCGCATTCGAGTTTCACGGTCTCAAATATTTCCCGGAACAAGTACGCGGGGGTGCGACGCACAATAGGTGGATCGACGTGGCAAACAGGCGGCAACGACACCACCTGTGTTCGGGATTCCACCTGGGGCACGGTGCAGGTGACCCGATGTGTTCAGTTCATCCGTTCGGTTGATGCGATTGTGGTTGTTGACTACGTAAATGCCGGTAACCGGGGCAAGGGCAAGGCTCGTCGAGTGGTTACCGAGCGTTGGCAATTACCACCGGGCCTAACAGCAGAAAATGTCAATGACGTATTCACCATCGCGTCCGGTAGTAAGCGGATGGACGTCTACAAGGCGGGCGAGGGTGGCTGGAAGGTGACAACCGCGGGCCCTACTTCCTCCCAGGGCTGGTTCACCGGCAGTTGGGGGGTCAAAGTGCCGGGCGCGGTATTGCTGCGCGCCCTCGAATTACCGAAAGCAGGGGGCACGGCGCAAATGGTGACGGTGTTCGTGCCTCGCACTGAGGCCGAGTCAGTGCCGGTGGTGATCGATGGCGGTGGGGTCACCATCACCCGCAACGGACGGACCGTGACTACCCCGCTACCGGCGGCGTGATTGTTCCCTTACCTAACAGGCCTTCAATTGCAGCTCGTGTTGGCAACGAGGGGGAGGCACCTTTGATGGTCACAGCCAACGCGCCGGCGGCCGAGGCCCACTCGAGGGCGTCCGCGAACGCGTAACCATTTGCGAGCGCAGCAGCAAGGCCGCCGCAGAAAGCGTCACCTGCAGCAACCGTGTCAATCGCGGCAACCTCGAAGGTGTCGACGTCGACGATGCCGGCGGCCGATGCCCAGGTGGCGCCCCGGGCGCCCCGGGTGATCACGACATTGGGTATCCCCTGGGCGTAGAAGTACTCCGCGGCGGCTCGGGCTTCGGCGTCGCTTTGGGTCGGTAGGCCGCTAAGTGCAGCGGCTTCGTGTTCATTTGGCACCAAGATATCGACGTCAACCAAATGCTCGCGGTAGTCCAGAACAGGCGCGGGGTTCAACATGGTGAGCGCACCGATTGCGCGTCCAGCAGCCAGCGCAGCACGCGATACTGCCAGCGGCACCTCGCCATTTGTCATGACCACCCCGACGCCGCTCATTGCGCGGATATTTGCACTCACCGTCGCAGCCGACACGTGGCCATTTGCCCCGGGCACCACAATGATGCGGTTCAGCCCGCGTGCATCGACCTCGATGAGCGCGGTGCCCGATGGCCCCGGCACGGTGGCTACGAAAGTGTCGTCAACATTGTCGGCGCGGACCAATGCGCGCAGCCAGGCCCCGGAGTCATCGTCCCCAACCGCCCCCAGGAGTTGGACTTCGGCGCCAAGGCGAGCGGCCGCTATGGCCTGGTTCAACCCCTTGCCTCCGGCGTGGCGCTCGAACGTGTCGCCGAGCACGCTCTCGCCTTGGTTCGGCATGCGATCGAGCCCGACGACCAGGTCCACATTGAGGCTGCCAACCACGACCACCGTCGATGGCGCCTCGGCGGTTCGGCTCATATGCGAGATACTGCCACGTGTGGAGCAGGTGAGGTAGTGACCTTCCTCGGAATCGACCTAGGCACCGGTTCGGTCAAGGCCGCCGTGGTGGAGGCAGCTGGCAGCATTCTTGCCGAGTCAGCGCACGGCTACCCGGTGGTTGCACCGCAACCCGGTTGGGCCGAAAGTGATCCGGCCACCTGGCTCGCGGCGGTGCGCGCGGCCGCCGGCGCCGTGCTCGGGGCGCAGCAACCGGAGGCCGTCGGGTTCTCTGGGCAGATGCATGGCATCGTGGTGACCGATGCGGATCTGCAACCGCTGCGGCCGGCGATCTTGTGGGCCGATGCCCGGTCGACGAAGCAGGCGCATCGAATGGCGCAGCGGTTCACTGCAACTGAGCTGGCCCGCCTGGGCTCACCCGCGGTGCCTGGATTCGCAGCCACCAGCGTTGCTTGGCTCTACGCCAACGAGCCGGAAGTCATGGCTCGTGCGCACTATGTGCTGCAGCCAAAGGATTGGCTGCGCGCGGCCCTTGGCGGTGCGATTGCAACCGATCCAAGTGATGCGACAGGCACCTTGCTTTGTGATGTTGTTACCGGATCATGGTCACCGGCAGCCGCTGATTGGGCGGGCCTGCCGGAACATTTGCTCCCGCAGATCATCAGCTCGACGGCCCCGGCCGGTGTCATAAACCTGGGCCGCGAAATACCCGCGGTGGTCGGTGCCGCCGACACCGCATGCGCATTGGCCGGGCTGGGACTGCAACCAGGTGACGGCTTCATCGCGGTGGGCACCGGCTCGCAGGTGGTCAGCGTGCTTACCGCCCCGGTACTTGATGAGACCTTGGTGACCCACACTTTCGCCACCGCCGGTGGCATCGGTGCGGGCTGGTTTCGGGTCGGCGCAGTGCAAAATGCGGGCCTGTCCTTGACAGCGGCACTGCGCTGGTTTGGCGCCGACGTGGCCGAAGCGGTCGCAGCACTTGGCGAAGGCGTCAAGGCAAGTGACCCGATTTATGTGCCGTATCTGGCGGGTGAGCGCACCCCGTTCATGGACGCGGACCTGCGCGGGTCTTGGCATGGCATTGGCTTGTCGACCGATCGCGCCGCGATGCTCCGCAGCATCATGGAGGGGGTAGCTCAGGCGGTGGCGCTGGCGACCACCGCGGTCAGCGCCAGTGGCACCCCGCTGCCCGAGGTGGTGCCGCTGGTTGGCGGCGGCACGCACGACTTGGCTTTCCAACAACTGCTGGCGGACGCCACCGGGTGCGCGCTGGGGGTTGTTGAGGTGCCGAACGCCGCGGTCGTCGGGGCGGCCTTGCTCGCAGCGGGCAGGGTCCGTGCCGAGGTGCGGGCGCAACCCGCCAGCGTGGTGGAACCGAACGAGACCGCGATGGGATTGCTGGCGAAGCGGCGGGGGACAATGGCCTGGTTGGTGCAATCGCAGCAGGTGGCCAAATAGCCGGGCACCTTGAACGAGTGGAGTCGAAGTGTTGATCGCGATCGGATCAGACCATGCTGGCTTTCATTTGAAGTCCACCTTGATGCAGTGGCTCATCGACAATGATCATGACGTCATTGACCTGGGCACTAACTCCGAAGCCAGTGTTGATTACCCGCACTACGGAGCAGCGGTTGGCCACGCGGTGGCCGACGGTGATGCTGATTTCGGGGTCGCGGTATGCGGCAGTGGCCAGGGCATCGCGATGGCGGTCAATAAAGTACCCGGTGCCCGCGGTGCGGTCATCAGAGCGGTTGATGATGCCGAGATGACACGTCGTCACAATGACGCGAACGTCGCATGCTTTGGTGAACGCTTCACCGACCCCGATACCGCACTTGAGGCCCTCGATGTCTTCTTGACCACGGACTTTGAAGGCGGGCGCCACGAGCGTCGGGTTGAGCAACTGGCCGAACTAGATGCCGGTGAGCTGGTCTAGCCAAGTGATCAGGTGAGTGGGGTGCCGGTGCGCGCCGCGGCCAAGAGCTTTCGCACCGCGTTGATCACGATCCTAGGTTGATCCCGCTGCACGATATGCCCTGAGTTCTTCGCGATCAAATGCAGTGAATTCGTGGATAATCTCGCTGCTATTACTTGCTCGGCATTCCACCTGCGGTCGGCCCAAGCCGTGCCATTGCCGGGCTCCCCGGCGGTGATGACGATCAACGGCACCGCACCTAGGTTCGGGCCGGCGCCGGTGGCGGCTGCACTTGCGGACATATCGATTGACGTACCACCTTCATGCCATGGGCTCTTGTATGAGGCTAGGAAGTTCTTGTGGATCCCCGGGTATACGGCGTCGAGCAACAACACGCCGGCAACGTCAGCAAGGTGTCTGTTCGCGAAGGCGCGCACGATTAACCCAGCATAGGAATGGCCCATGAGAATGAACGGCCCGGACTCACCGGCAGCGGTGAGCAGTGCCTGCAGTTCGCGGGCGTGCTCGCCGGCATCGGTGCCCTCTGGCCCGATGCGCGCCGGGCTGTTGCCCAGCCCCGGCCGGTCGTAGATACAGGTGCGGGTCATGCTGCGTAGCTTGGGCAGCACCTTCGACCACATGCTGCTATCGGCGCCCAGGCCCGAGGAGATCACCAAGGTCGGTGACCCGGCGCCCTGGCAGTCAATCCATTGGTTTTGTCCGCCGGCGGCCAGCACCTCGATCACCGGATCCGCCGCAGGCGCGGCACTTGCGGATGGGATGACGAGGCCGAGTGCTAACGCCCCGACGGCAGCACCCAGCGCCCTTCGCCATGTCAAGTTCACGTAAGGAAGGTACGTCATAGTGTTTAGCCGGCCGATTGAGCGGGTATGGTCAGATCCAATATCGGGAGATCCTCGGTAGGAATGGGAGTTAGCCATGTTTGGCAATAGGCGTTTTGCCGCCATTGGCGCCACCGCACTCATTGGCGCGGCAGTGCTCGCGGGCTGCTCATCTTCAACCGAACCAGCCGCTTCGAATGCCGCAGGCTCAGGCACCGAGGTTGTTGCCCCGATAATGGTGGCCCCGGATCAAACCGAAGCTAGCGCCAAAGTCGGTAATTTCATTGTCTTCAATGTTGAAAGCCTTGCGGGCACCACCATTTCAACCGATAAGCCCGAGCTGCTCGAACTGAGCCAGGCCAAGGAGGAAGGCGGCGCCGAGTTCAACCCCGGTGCCAAGGCCTTGGCCGCGGGGGTAGCGATCGTCACCGTCACCAATCCGGACAGCAGCACCCGCGATGTCACCATCACCATCACGGGGTAGAAAGTAGTAAAACGAATTGCTGAAATGACGGATCAAGACTGGGTCTTCCCGAACGTGATCGGCAGGGACCTGCTCGGCACCGAATTCAATTTGCCGCTGCAGTTCCCTGCCGATATCAATGTCACGGTCATCGCGTTTCAGCAGTGGCAGCAATCGCAGGTCGATGCGTGGATCAGTGCGTTGGCGGCAGCCGGCATCGCCGAATCCCCATTCAATACGCGCGAGATGAAGTCGTGCATCCTGGAACTGCCGGTGCTCTCCGGCAAGTTCAAGTTGGCGCGCCGGTTCATCGACGGCGGCATGGCCGCGAGCATCAAGAACCCGATCGTGCTAGCGCGCACCATCACCATCTATGGGTCGGTAGGTGATTTTCGCCAGAGCCTGGGCATCACCTCGATAGGTGATGTGTCAGTGCGGGTGGTTACGCGCACCGGTGCCGTTAGTTGGGGCACGACCGGCGCAGCAAACGCCGTCGAGGTAGGGCAGATCCGCGAATTATTGGCAGCGGATCCGCGTTGACCTAGACAATGGGCCTGCCTGTGAAATACGCTTTTTTCACTTGATCTGGGAGGCAATATGAGCCGGTTGGCACGCTCGGTTTTGGTTGCGGTTGCAAGTTCAGCTCTGGTGTTTGGCGGGGTTGCTACTGCGCGGGCAGCAGGTTCCCTCTCGGCTACTCCGACGACGATTGCCGGGGCGACAATCGATGTCACGGCGCCGACGGCAAGTTCGCCACCAGGTGTCTCACCCGATGTCTACTACGACTCCGCTACCGGCACGTACTACCTCTACACAACCAACATTCCGACCGGTGTCTATACCAGCACCGATGGCACCAATTGGACGTCGGTCGCCGGCGCGACCATGCCCCAGGGGTTCGACTGGTCTGTGGTGAAAATGGGTCCAAGTGATTACCGGCTCTACTACTCATCGATAAATCCAAATGCGGCGGCAACTGTCTCTTGCTCAAAGCAGCGCAAGGAGTTCCACTACGCGACGTCCTCGGATTTGTTGCACTGGACCGCGCAGCCGCAGACCCTGCTCGATGACATCGGCTGCGGGGTGCCGCATGTGCTCCGCAAGACCGATGGCACCTACCTGCTCTACTGGAACACCATCACCGAGAAGCACGGTATTCATATTGCCACCTCATCAGATGGCCTCACCTGGACCAAGCGCAGCGGCATCATCGCCGATGAACCGGATCTGGTCGACCCGGCGCCCTTGCAGATGCCCGATGGCACCTTCTTGATGGTTTCGTCAACCATGGGTGCTGGCACCACCCAGCAACTGCGCATCTTGAGCTCGGCTGATGGTTTGACCTGGAGCTTGCGTAACACCGCGCTTTATGCTCCCGCGGGGATCAGCGTGCTGGATCCATCGGTTGAACTTATCGGTGAGCAGCTTCGGGTGTGGTTTGGCTATACGCAGGGCAATGACCACTCGGCCTCGCGCATTGCCAGTGGCCTTTTGAATCTGAAGGCAGGGACAGTAGATACCGCCAAGCCAACGACCTCGGGTAAGACCCTCGGGCCATGCAAAAAGCTTGGTGCGAAAGTCACCAAAAAGGGCGTGACGGCCGTGTGCACCAAGGTAAAAGGAAAATTGGTCTGGGTGCAGGCCTGAGCCGGCGCCGACCAACGGCTAATCGCCCGGGCATCGCCCTTTGGTCATGAGTCCCATGCCACCGTCACTCGCGTGGGCCGGCGGAAAGCGAACCCCGAAGGGGCGTCGGCTGACACGAGCTTGATCCCGGGCAGCCGCGTTAGTAGGCGCTCGAGGCCGATGGTGGTCTGCAGCCTTGCCATGTGGATACCAAGGCACGCGTGCGGACCGAATGAGAAGGACAGCCCCTTGTTGGCATTGCCGCGGTGGATATCGAAGTCGGTGGGCTGCGGGAAGGTGGCCGGGTCGCGATTCGCGGCAAGGACGGATACGCCGACGAACTCCCGGGCCGGTATCTCGACACCGGCGATCACCTTGTCCGCAAGGGTCCAGCGCTCGATGAAGGACACGGGCGGGATCAGCCGTCGCGCCTCCTCTTGAGCTTCACCCAATAAGGCGGTGTCGGCGCGGACCTCAGCTAACTGCTCAGGGTGCTGCAGCAGCAAGGTGAGCGTCGTCAGCACCGAGGCCTGAATCGTCTCGATCGCACCGAACATCACCACGCGCAGTTGGGCGACGATCTCGTCATCGCTCAGCCCCTGCGGATCCTTGGCCAGCACGGCCGTGAGCGAGTGCCCGGGGTTGAGTCGGTTCTTCGCCAACTCCCCGAGCAGGATCTCATTGAGTTGCTCGCAGGCGCGTTCAGCGGCGCGGATCGGCTCGGGGTCGCCGACATAGTCCATCCCACCGGCGATGGCGGAGTAGATGGACGTCATGGCAGGTACGTCGTCCAAGGACAGGCCGAGTGAGTATCCGGCCATCTGGATGGCGAAGGGCGCTGCAAAGGCGTCGTCGAGTTCGACGGTCCCCAGCGCGATGAAAGCATCGATCAGTTCCTCGGCCAGCTCGGCGATGGGCTGGGCGTAGTAGTCCTCGACGACACTGCCCTTGAAGGGCCATTCAAAGGGCTTGCGCATCCGCGCCTGCTCGTCGCCGTCAACCGTGAGCATCATCCGGCCCGCTGCTGCGCGCACCAGGTTCTGCTCGGCCTCAACGGTGAGGCCGCTGTTGCGGCCGAGTACCTCGCGGGCGGCATCCCGGCCGGTGACGAGCCAACCCCCGATGAACGGGGCCCAGGTGATCGGCTCGTGCTCGCGCACGCGGTCCAGGGCCCCTTCGCGACCCGCCTCGGCGAGATCGGCGTATTCGAGCGCGGCCCCGAGCGGGAAGCGGGCCCGTCTGGCCTGCTCCTGCGCTGCGGGGACCTCGCGCTGGGTTAAAAGCTGTTCCATACGGGCACGGTAATGACATTTTCGGCAATTCGCCCCAAAAACTGATCAATTGGTCAAAGATTGAGCCATGACTTCCTTTGCCGACTCGATCACCGTCGGGGAGCTCGACGCCGACCCCTACCCGATCTACGCGCGGCTGCGGGCCGAGCAGCCGGTGGCCTGGGTGCCGGCGGTGAACTGCTGGCTCGTCACCCGAGCCGCGGACGTGGAGTTCGTGACGAAGCGGACGGAGTACTTCACCGCGAAGGCCCCGCAGTCCCCGGTGGACAGATCCTTCGGTGGCAGCACCCTGATGACGATGGATGGCCCCGATCATCTGGCGTTGCGCCGCTCCCTGGATGAGAAATTCCGCCCCCGCAAGGTCGCCGACTACATCGATGATCTCGTCACCCCAATCGCAATCGACTACCTTGCGAGGCTTCAGGCAAAGTCGGGGCGTTCGGCCGAGCTGGTGGTGGAGTACTTCGAGCCGATCAGCGTGCTGGCACTTGCGGACGTATTGGGCCTTGGCCATCTGCCCGCAGAACGGCTCCAGTGGTGGTTCCGCGGACTCTCGCAAGGCGCCACGAACTTCGAGGGTGATCCGGTGAAGCAATTCGCAAATGACGAGGTCGCGGCCGACATTGACGAGGAGCTGCGCCCGATCATGCGCCGCTGGCAAGAGCAGCCGGATGATTCGGCGATCGCTTCGCTGCTCACCCACGGCTGCCCTGCCGGGTCAGCCCGCCAGATCGATGCGCTACTGCCTTCAATCAAGGTGATTTTGTTGGGCGGGATGCAGGAGCCCGGCCATGGCGCTGCATCGTGCCTAGCGGCCTTGTTGATGAATCCCGATCAGTTGCAGTACGTGCGCGAGCACCCGCTGGCCTGGGATGACGTGGTGCAGGAGTCACTGCGTTGGATGGCACCGATCGGCACGATGCAGGTCACGGCCGTGCAGGACGTTGAACTTGGTGGGGCGCTGATCTGCGAGGGAGACCTGGTATCCGCGGTGGTGTCCAGCGCCAGTCATGACGAGTCGATTTTCTCCGATCCGGCGCGGTTCGACATCCATCGCCCGCGTCAGGCCAATGCCTCATTCGGCTTCGGGCCGCATTTTTGCGCGGGGCATCAGTTCGCCCGCGACCTAGAGCGCATCAGCTTGCAGGTGCTGGTCGATGCCCTGCCCGGGCTGGAGTTGCTGGAGCCCGTCGTCTTCACCGGGTGGGAGTTTCGCGCCCCCACAGCCCTGCGCGTGCGCTGGTAGCAGTGGCTAGAACCCGAAGCGCCCAGCAGGTGGCGATCAAGCGCGAGCACATCTCGAACGCGGCGGTCTCGGTGATGGCACGCGAGGGGATTGCGGCGGCGAACTTAAGAGGGGTTGCCCATGAGGCGGATGTCAGTACCGGTGCAGTGCTTTACTACTTTGCCGAGTTCGACGCCGTGGTGCGTTCGGCGATCTCGATAGTCGCAGCGAAATATGCGACGGCCCGGGAGCACGCCCTTGAGCAATCCAAGGATGCGGTGGCAGCGCTGCGCCGGCTGGTCAGCCTAGGCCTGCCCGACACCATCGACGGGTCCCTCGCGGTGCTCTACCAGGCACACTTCGTCGACGATCCCAGCGGCGAGATCACGATGCTGCTCGAGGATCTCAATACCAGGCAGCGCGCCCTTTACGAACGTGCCATCCGCCTTGGCATCAAAGACTGTGTTTTCACACCAAATCAGGACCCGAAGGCCATTGCTGCGAACGCCTTATGCATTGAGGATGCGCACTCGCTGTATGCCATGCGGGGCTATGGGCGGGGCATGAGTCGGGCGCGATCGGCCCTACGCGAGTACCTAACCGTCGAACTTGGCGCGCGCATCTAGCGCAGTCTCGCTGGGCTACTTCCGATCGAACGCTTGCAATTGGCTTCGTTCGGCGCGATTGACGCCAGACCGCGGGCCGGGCTGGCCTGTCTGACGTTTGCCATATTGGCGAACCTGAGCGTTAGCAGCGTCAAACTCGGCCGGTTGCGATAGGCGAAAGCGCCCGAATACCGCCTGCTAACCCACTGGATAGGATCTGGAGTCGAGGGTCGTCACGTGATGCACGGTTGTCATCTGGACTCTGGGTCGCTAGCTCAATGGTAGAGCTGCGGACTTTTAATCCGTAGGTTCGGGGTTCGAGCCCCCGGCGACCCACTCCCGCAAAGTGTTGGTGCTAAACGGGGCTCGCCGAGTCTCCTAGTAATCCCTTGCTTCATTGAGCTGGCTGCGCCCCCAGTGGAACGCGTTGCCGCGCAGCACCCTTCGGCCTTTGTGCCCCTGAGCCTTCCTTCGGCCAGTGCCGCGATCGTTCTTGGAACCTACGGATTCAGCGTCAGCAGTGGCGCTAGGCGCCATCGAGCTCGGTGAGATGGCGAGAATCTCCACGCGTGCGGGGGAGCGAGTGTCGGATGGGCACTACGACACGGCTGGTCGCGCGGTGATCGAAGTCGGGCCACGCCATCGCCCAGGCAGTGGGACTTGCGGCCCACGAGTGATGCGTGGCGCAAGGAGGCAGCGGCCCTGGTCGGGGACCGCGGTGCAGAGTTGGGGAGAGGGAAGACAGGCCACGTTCGAAAGAGGCTTAGTTGGAAGTCAGTCGGCGTGTGCTGAGGATCGGACCAAGCCGCAGTCGCCGCTACGCACCGGGCTCGTCGAGGTGCTCTTCCGCCCAGCAGATGTGCTTGCGCATCGCTGCACGTGCACCGTCAGCGTCTCGATCCCGGATCCGGCCGAAGATCTCGAGGTGGTCCCGGTGAACGTGGATACAGCGACGCCCAACACTCCACGAGTATCTCTCCGAGTGAGCTTGTCTCACGCGCCCGCTGGACTTGGTCCGTGGCTCGATATAGCCTTCCAGCATGATGGCGTTCATCGTGCTCACCGTGATGGTCTGCGGTGTTTTGCTGGCTCTTTTCTTGAACCGCGGTCGCGGCAACGTTCAGGGTTGCTGCTGCCCAGCTGACCCGAGCAGGGATGCCCGAATGCGGGAGGCCTTTAGTGAGGCAGGCACGGTCAGCACGAAGGAGCAGTGAGCGGGGGCGTCACGCACGGCGCCGCCTTGGTCGCCCGTGATGCTCATCGATAGGCCCATCGATACGTCCATCGATCAGGAGGAATACCAGGTCGCATGGTCCTGACGCCCGCCCGCACGAGCGGTTCTCCGGCTTGCAGCACACCTCAGGGATGATGTGAAGGTGATATTTCGCCTGCGCCTGTTTGTTATTTCAGCCTTAGTAGGTCTACTCGTTGCCAGTTCACCTGCTGCACTTGCGAGCGTCCGTGCAGACTGGCGCGGCGTGCGGCTTGAGGTTAGGGCGGTAGACGCAGCTGGCACTTCATTTGCGTGGGCCGAGTTAGGCGCTGGGCCGACACTTTTGCTACTAAATGGCACGGGATCACCGATGTCGGAGTGGGACCCGAAACTACTTGCTGCGTTGGCTAAGAACCGTCGAGTGATCGTGTTTGACTATCCGGGCTTGGGACTGTCAGGCCCGGCGCCGTCTAAGTGGGAGTTTTCGGCTGCCGCCGATTGGGTAAATGATTTTCTCACCCAAGTTTCGCCAGGGGCACCCGTCGATGTACTCGGGTGGTCGATGGGTGGTTTTGTTGCCCAGCAACTATCGATCAGACACCCCACATCAATTAGGAGGTTGGTGCTCGCGGCAACAAATCCCGGCGGCGATGCAGCGGTGCTCGGGCCGCTTTGGGTTCAGGAGGCTGATAGTAATTCTGAAGGCAGTATTAAGTCGTATTTGGAAACTAATTACCCAGCTACCAAAGTTGCTCAATCGCGTGGCCGCGCATTTATTAGCCGACTCGTTTCCGCAAATGTAGATGGCTCGTACCCGGATGAATCCGTACCGACTAAAACCTACAACGCGATGGTGGCGGCTGAGGATCCTTGGCTTCAGAGCAACGCAAATGCGAACGCTTTGCGGGCGATAAGTGCTCGAACGTTGGTTATCACCGGGGCTAAAGATGTCATTACCCCGCCGGCTAATAGTCGTTACATAGCAGGGGCTATACCCAATGCGAAATTAATGTTGGTTCCGGTAGCTGGGCACTCTTTCCTTTTTCAAGAACCTATTCAAGTGGCGTCGTCAGTCTCAAAGTTCTTGGATTCAGAATCCTGATCCACCAAAACAGGACGCCGGCGCACCAGCGCCACCCCAACGGTGGCGAGCGCGAACCCGCCGAGGGAAAGGGCCGAAAGCTGCTCGCCGAAGAGCAGGTAGGCCTCGATCAGGGTGACGGGCGGGACAAGGTAGTACAGGCTGGATACGCCGGTGGCGGTGCCGATACGAAGCAACCAGAACATGAGGAGCACCGCGCCGATGGAGAGTGCGAGCACTAACCATGCGAGGGCCCCGATGAAGGCAGGAGTCCAATCGATGATGATGTCCTCGGTTAACAATGCAAGTGCGGCAAGCAGGATTGCGGCCGCCGCGTACTGCACTGCAGTACCGGGAAGCAGCGAGATGCTCGCGCCGTAGCGCTTTTGCATGACGGTGGCGACGGATGAGGAGATGAGTGCCACTAGGGCCGCCAGCACGGCAACCGGCGAATAGTCGGTGGGGTTCCCCTGATGGATGAGACCCGGGGTCAACACGATGATGGCCCCGACTAGACCGAGGACGATCCCGAGCCATTGCCGTAGTGCGAGATGCTCACCGAGTGCGGGGCCGGCGAAAATGGCAACTAGGACTGGTTGCAGGCAAACGATGAGCGCGGTCACGCTGACAGGTAGGGCCAGGCCAATCGCGACGAAGACCCCGCCTAGGTAGCCCGCATGCAACAGCACACCGATTACCGCCGACCGCCGGTAGTCGGTGGCGGTTTGCGGCCACGAGGAGCGCAGCGCCGCCGCCAGCAATGCAAGAATTGCTGCCGCGATAACCAGCCGGATGGCGAGCAGCGCGAAGGGCGGTGCATATGGCAGGCCATATCGGGCCCCGACGAACCCGGTACTCCAGAGTAAGACGAAAACTGCTGGCGCGGCCAGTACCAGCAGACGCTTCACGGACGAAGGCTAGCGGTGGTGCTTAAATGGCATATGACTTACGGGCCACTGACGCGATGGCGCCGGGCCATGGTGATACTCGGACTCTCCGTGACTTTGGTGAGTGCATGTGGTCGAGGGGATGCTGCAACGGGGGCGGCAAATGAGTCTTTGGGGCTTTTGGTTATTGCAGCCGGGGAACGTACGGTGGCGCCGGCAATCAACGGGGCTGCCCTAACCGGTGGGTCAATCAGTCTCACCGACTACCAAGGCAAACTTGTGGTGCTCAACGCATTCGCGTCTTGGTGCACACCATGTCAACGTGAGCTGCCAGTATTGGTGGCCGCTGCGAAGGCGTATCCGAACGTGCAGTTCCTTGGCCTTGACGTTAAGGACGACGATGAGGCCGCGCGCGGATTCCTCGCCGCTGAGGGTGCTACCTACCCGGTGATCAAAGACCCGAACGGTGAGTTGTTGAACCAATTCACCATGAACCCCACGTCAGGCTTACCGGTTACCTTCTTCATCGATGAACAGGGCAGGTTGGCGGGGCGAATTCTTGGGGAAGTGACTGCCGAAAACCTGGTGATTGCGATTGACTCCCTCGGGTGAGGCCTGTTGCCAGCACTTATACTCACACTCCCGCGGCAGTGAGCCGGGGCTGAAGGATGGAGCAGTACATGGGTGACGACGCAATTGAAATCGGCGAAGATATTGAGGTAGACATAGTTCTTGACGAATCAGGGATGCCAATAGGAGCCATCGTTGATGATCTGATCGTCGCAACCGGCCCCGGTGGTTCGGTTACTGACGAGATCATCGATGTTTTAGATGCCGACGGAAATATCGTGCTCGAGGATGAAACCGTCTCGATCTTTGACGCCAACGGCCAACTTATCGAGTCAGAAGAAACCATAACCGCCATCGACTAATTGGTACCGGCGCTACGCTGGGGTCATGCTGAAAGGTATTGATCCGCTGCTGAGCGGTGAGTTATTGAAGATCCTGGACGACATGGGCCATGGCGACCAGCTGCTGCTGTGTGATCGAAACTATCCCGCTGTGGCCGCTGGTCGCCCCGTCATCCGGCTGGGTGAGGTTACGGTCCTGCGCGCTGCGCGGGCGATCTTCAGCGTCTTGCCGCTTGATAGCTTTGTCGCGCACCCCATGGAGCGCATGGAAGTAAATGCTGAGCCCGGCACGACCACGTCATTGCAGGATGAGTTGCTGGCACTTGCTTGTGCCGCTGAAAATCGCCCCCTTGAGTACGGGGTGATTCCGCGCCTTGATTTCTATCAAAGGGCTAAGTCGGTCTTTGCGGTCGTTCACACTCTTGAGGCGCAGCCCTATGGGTGCTTTATCTTTCAAAAGGGCGTTATCTTTGATTGAGGTGACACCACGAGGTGGCACCCACCGAAGTTACCCGGGGGCCGGTGATGCGCAGCTTTACCCGCACGGCACTCGCAAGCCCGATCGCCCTGGCTCTAGCACTGGCCATGGGCTCGGCGGCAGCACCGCCGGCGCATGGGGATTCCCACAAGCCCGCCGACATGGTGCTCAACTCCTTGCCGGTCTCCGTTGAGATGGGGTCGGGGTATGCGCGTTCGCTGTTTCGGCATTGGACAGACCGCGATGGCAACGGGTGCGATGCTCGTAAGGATGTCTTGATCGAGGAAGCCATTGCCGGTCGGGTAGCGGGCTGCACCGTAGTGGGCGGGGTCTGGCAATCGGCTTATGACGGGGTCACCACGTCAAACTCGAGCACCTTCGATGTCGACCATCGGGTACCACTTAAAGAGGCATGGGATTCGGGTGCATGGCGTTGGTCTGCTTCGACGCGCGAGGCATTTGCGAACGACCTGGGGTATGCGCAGTCGCTGATCGCGGTGAGTGCGTCGTCGAATCGCTCGAAATCCGATCGAGATCCGGCCGACTGGCTACCCAAGTACGACGTCTGCACTTATGCGAAAACTTGGATCGCGGTTAAGTACCGGTGGCGGCTCGCCGTGGACACCACCGAGAAGTCGGCGCTGCAGCGCATCATCGGAGCCTGCCCGGCTCTGATGCTGGTGCCTGACCTAGCCGACGTCACGACGGATCCCAATGCTGGACGCCCGAGCCCGCAGAATTCAACCACGCCAGATTCTGGTGCGGCAAGTAGCGCTGGCACCGACCCACGGTTTGGTACCTGCGGCGAAGCTATTGCCGCTGGCTACGGGCCCTATGTCGTCGGCCGCGACGGGGAGTACTCGTGGTACATCGATCGAGACAAAGACGGGACTGTCTGCGAGCGCTAGCCCTCGTCGGGGCGAAGTTTGCGCAGCGACATCACCAAAGCCACTACCCAGCCGACGATCGTCCAGCCGAGTAAAAGGTCAATTAGGCCAACGCTGACGTGGGTGCGCAGATCGCGAACCGCGGCGATAGCCCAGGGCAAGAGATAGCCACCGGTCAGGATTGCCAAGATAACCGACAGGACTTTGGTGAAGGTACTTGTCTGGTAGCGATCGCTCACCTCGAGGAAGATAGTTTGCTCGGTGGCGGACGAATCTGTGGTGCCGGGCGGGGGGATTGCGGATTCGGTCATGACGAGGAGATTAACCTGTCGTCATGACACTTGTCGCCGGGGTCGACTCATCAACCCAATCCGTCAAGGTCGTGGTCCGAGACGCCCACACCGGCGCTTGGGTTCGCGAGGCGCGCGCGCCGCACCCGGAAGGCACCAGCGTCGATCCGACCACCTGGTGGTCGGCATTGCAATCGGTGCTTAAGTCCGATACCGGGGGCTTCCTTGAAGGGGTGGGTGCGATATCCGTCGCCGGCCAGCAGCACGGCATGGTGGTACTGGATGGCAACCACGAGGTAATTCGTCCCGCCCTGCTCTGGAATGACACTAGGTCGGCGGCTGCTGCCTTAGATCTAGTCACTGAAATGGGTGGTCCCGGGTTCTGGGCCGATGCCGTTGGCAGTGTGCCGGTTGCCGCGTTCACGGTGTCCAAGATCCGCTGGCTGGCGCAGCACGAGCCGGAAAATGCGGTGCGAGTGGCGTCCTTGATGCTGCCGCACGACTATTTGACCTGGCTGCTGGCAGGTCGACCCGCGCACGCCACCACCGATCGCGGTGAAGTATCGGGCACCGGGTACTGGTCACCTGCAACAGGTGCTTACCGCGAGGACTTAGTCGAGCTGGCACTAGGGCACGTCCCTGCGCTCCCGCACGTTGCAGCACCTAATCAAGTAGTTGGTGAAACCACATTTGGCAATGACAGGTCGGGAATCAAAATTGGCCCCGGCACCGGCGACAACATGGGTGCGGCACTGGCGCTTGATGCAGGCCCGGGTGACATCGTGGTCTCCCTAGGTACGTCCGGTACCGCATTCGCCTGCTCATTGACGCCAGCCGCGGATCCGTCGGGGTTAGTTGCGGGTTTTGCCGATGCCACCGGACGCTTCCTACCACTTGTCTGCACCCTTAATGCCGCGCGCGTGCTGACGTCGACCGCGGCGATGCTCGGCGTTGATTTTGCCGGCCTAGCGGAGCTGGCGATGGCGGCCGAGCCGGGATCCGGTGGCCTGGTCCTCCTTCCCTACTTCGATGGCGAGCGCACCCCGAACCTGCCCGATGCCCGCGGGTCATTACATGGCATCGCTCGCGATAACTTCACGCCGGCGAATGTGGCCCGCGCGGCGATGGAGGGGATGTTCGGTGGCTTGGCCGATGCGGTGGACGCACTGATCGCGGTGGGTGTGGTGCCCGGCCGGGTGCTGCTGGTCGGTGGGGCCGCCGCGAACTCGGCGGTTGCCGAGGTGGCGGCGACGATGTTCTCGGTGCCCGTTGAAGTGCCCCCGCCGGGTGAGTACGTAGCCGACGGTGCCGCGCGGCAGGCGGCCTGGGCCTTATCGGGTGCACCCAACCCACCCGAGTGGAGTGCCTTGCGGGCCGGGCCGACCAAATACCTGGACCCGAGCCCGGTGCCAAGGATCCGGGTGGGCTATGCGGGCGCTCGAGCCGCCCTTTTCGGGTAGGGGACCCCACTAACCCCAATGGGCGCAGGGGAATCAACGCGACCCGGGGCGCAAGGCCACGGTGCGCTGGCCCGGTGCAATACGCCTCGATATCGTCAACACGCATCCATGGTTTGTCATCTATGACGAACCCGAGTCCTATGTATTGCTCGAGCCGCAGACCGGCCCGCCTAACGGTAGTAATACTCCAATTGTCGGTGAACGCATCACCGCACGTGTTGGGCAACCACTCACCATGGTTACCGATTGGTTCGTTACCCGTGAGCAGCCGGTGGATCAAGGCTGATCGTCTGGCCGGTTGTTGCCGACGTCCGGGCCGCGTCCAAAACCCTAAGGTTCGCGATGGCATCGTCAAGAAGTACCGGTGGCGGAGCTGATGTGGTGAGGGTTTCGTAGACGCCGGTGTAGAACGTGCCCCAGCGTCCGGGTGTATAAGGCACCTCGGTATCAAGGGTTGCCGATTCGCCCGATGCCACCTTGACCAAGGCGACCGAATCAGGTGGCTCAACCCCCCAATTGGCGTCGGCGGGGGTGCTACCGCTTCGAAGTGCTGTCTCTTGAGTGTCGTACTCGCGAAGTAGCATCCCGCCGCCTGTTCCCAGGACATTAAAGCGGGGCTCGGTGAAAGCCGCGATCATGCTTCCGGTGAGGTAACTGACGGCGTCGTCAAGGTGCGTGAGCAAGATCAGCATGTCATCGTCAGCTGCTTCAGCAACGCGAACAGAACGCGTGATGGCGCTAACGCGCACCACCGGGCCGAGCAATTGGATGGCCTGATCGACAAGGTGCGCACCGAAGTCGAGCAATACCCCGCCGCTGACACTTGGGTCGGCAAGTTCTCGCCAGCCGCCCTTGGGCACCGTCCGAAAACGGTCGAAGTGCGATTCGAAGCGGTGAATTCGACCCAAGGATTCCGCGGTATCAAGAATCGTCAAGAACTCCGAATCCCACCGCCGGTTCTGGAACGGGAAAACCTGCTTGCCGGCCGCCTGGGCGGCAGCGCGGATGGCGCTGGCATCCGCGGCGGTAGCGGCCAGCGGTTTGTCGACCACGGCCGGTAGCCCATGTTCGAGGGCGGCGATGGTGAAAGGCAGGTGGGTCAGGTTTGCCCCGGCCACCACCACGAGGTCGAAATCACCGGCTCTAGCCCAAATCGCCGCGGCCGAATCCACGATTTCGGCAGCCGGGAGGTCCGCGGCCGCCTGCTCGCGCCGCTCGGCGTCGGTGGTCAGGATCGCGGTGATCTTCAGCCCAGTCGTGGCTTCGATCAACGGGCGATGAAAGTGGCGGCCGGCCAGGCCATAGCCGAGCAGGGCAATTTTGATGTTGGTTGACACGCCGTTAGTAAAGCACTGATGCCCCGGGGTGCACCGGTTGGTGTGCCGCCTGTCACATCGACATTGGCGGCGTTCTTGGTGAATTTCCGGAAATGCAGCGAAACATTTGGCACACTGCTGCCAGTCGCCCTCCGGGCGGCCGGCCACTAGGCCGTCGAAGAGCCCGCGTGACAGCCCCCCAGCTGCGCGGGCTTTTCCTTGCCCGCATCACCACGCGCTCGCAGCTGAGAGTTCTAGCCAGGTTTGGGGTTGGCGCTAGGCCCCGAGTTCGGGGCTAGCCCCTCGTGTTTGGCGTTAACCTGTTAGGTACTTACGGTGTGACGGGATTCGTGTTTCGCTGGCGCCTACGGTCAATTCGCCAGCAACGTTATTGATAGGGAGAAGTTGGATGACAAATATTGACATTTCAGCGCCGGTGAGTTCAGCTCCGACGCAGCGGCTCGCCCTTGGTCTTGGTTGGGTACGGCCGGCCGCAGGCGCTATCGGCGGCACCCAAAACCCCGCCGCAAATGAAAACTACGGATTCCATGGCACCTATTGCTTTGCGGGTAGTGACGAGTAGGTAAAGCTGAGGGAAGGCAACCTAGGTAATTGACGGCAATATGCCTGCGAGGTAAGTGCATTGGCCAGTCATCTGGCAGGATCATTTGATGACCTTCACGTCAAGAAACCCGGCTGACTTCAGCGAGGTCATCGCGACCTTCCCGCTGGTGAGCGCCGCTGAGGTGAGCGAAAACTGCCGCGTGGCCCACGATGCGCAGCCCGGTTGGGCTCGGGTCCCCGCGCCGGCGCGCGGTCGGGTCATTGCCCAGGTCGGGCGCCTGGTGGAGGCGAATAAGGAAGCCCTCGCGACACTTGTTTCACGGGAGATCGGCAAGGTATACGCCGAAGCCCTCGGTGAGGTGCAGGAGGTCATCGATACCTGCGACTTCTTCCTGGGTGAAGGCCGGCGCCTTTATGGGCAGACCATCCCGAGCGAGATGCCGGACAAACAACTGTTTACCTTCCGCAATCCGGTGGGTGCGGTGATGATCGTTACGGCAGCAAACTTCCCGGCAGCCGTCCCGTCCTGGTACTTCATTCCGGCGTTACTCACCGGCAACTCGGTGGTCTGGAAGCCTGCCGAGCATGCGGGCGCCATCGCACTTGCCATTGCGGAACTCTTACACGCCGGCGGTGTACCAAAGGACGTACTTCGAGTTGTCATCGCTGATGGCCCAACCACCTACGCGGGGCTGGAGGTGGCTCTGACGGCTGGTTATGTCGACAAAGTCGGGTTCACCGGTTCGACGGCCGTCGGGCGCAAGCTGGGTGAGCTAGCGGGCCGGCACCTGCAATCACCTTGCCTAGAACTCGGCGGCAAGAACCCGATGGTGGTGATGGCCGATGCGGACATCGACCTGGTCATTGAAGGTGCCCTATTCGCCGGGTTTGGCACCGCTGGCCAGCGGTGCACCTCACTCGGCACCCTCTGGTTGCATCGGTCAATTCACGATGCGGTGCTCACCCGCTACGCGCAAACCGTCGCTAGTGCCGCCGTCGGCGACCCGTTCGCCGACGTACTTTATGGGCCGATGATCGATGAAAAATACTTGGCCGACCACCTCTTGCATCTTGAGCTGATTCAGTCGCATCACAGCGTCTACGGCTCAACCGGGGTTGGCCGAATAACCGCCGACAACCCCCGTGCAGGTTTTGTCGGTGATCCAGCGGTGGGCTGGTTCGCCCACCCGACCATCGTGGCCGGGGTGCGCCCGGGTGATGCGCTCTATGCCAACGAGACTTTCGGCCCACTTGTTGGCATCGGTGTATTCGACTCACTGGACGAAGCCATTGAGTTGGCGAATGGGCACGGCTACGGCCTCTCAAGTGCGCTTTACTCCAATGACCCGAAGACAATCTGGCGGTTTCGACAAGGCATTAGCGCCGGGATGCTGTCAATAAACAATTCAACCTCCGGGGCAGAAGCCCATCTGCCATTTGGCGGCAATGGCAAGAGCGGTAACGGCTCCAGACAAAGTGGTATCTGGGTACTTGATCAATTCACCAGATGGCAGGCAATGAACTGGGATTACAGCGGTAAGTTGCAAAAGGCGCAGATGGATGTTTTAGATCTGCCACATGATCCTGATTTCAAGATCAGCTAGCCACGTGATGGACAAAGGCGCTCCCGCTGCGGCCGATGTAGTTGTGGTCGGCGGCGGTGTCATGGGTGCGTCGGCGGCATTTCATCTTGCTGAGGCAGGAGTCGACGTTGTACTGGTCGAGCGTGGTGATCTTGCCGGGGGGTCGACCTCTAAGGCCGCCGGCGGCGTGCGTGCGAATTTCTCAGATGAACTAAATATCGCCCTCGGTAAGCGATCACTGGAGCTGTTCGCGGACTTCACCAGTAGGCCAGGGCAGCAGATCGACCTACACCGGACCGGGTACCTCTTCGTACTGACAAGTGCCGAGGCGGTCGACGATTTTGAGCAGGCGGTCGCACTACAGCAGCAAATGGGGGTGCACGCGGAACTAGTGGATCCGCTGCGGGCCAGCGAACTCTCACCGTATCTAGATATTTCGGGAGTGCTAGCGGCCGCTTGGTCACCTGATGATGGCCATTGCACCCCTGAGTCGGTGGTGCAGGGTTACGCGGCGGGCGCGCGGCGCTTTGGTGCGCGGCTAATGACCCACACTGAAGTCACGAATATTTTCGTCTCTGGCGGCGAGATCCATGCGGTGGAAACATCGGCCGGGTCAATAGCCACCCCTTGTGTTATCAACTGTGCCGGTGCCTGGTCGCCGCAAATTGCAAACTTCGTGGGTTTGGATTTACCGGTCGTACCAATTCGCCGGCAACTGGTGGTAACCGAACCACTAGCAAATCCGATGCCAACCGCCTTCACCATTGACTATGGGACGACCTTCTATTGGCACCGCGAGGGGCCGGGGATATTAATGGGCTTCTCCGACCCAAGCACGAAACCGAGTTTCGATTGCACCGATGATCCTGGGTTTTTAGGTCAATTGGCCGAGTTAGCGCGGGTGCGCGCACCGGCGCTCCTTGATATCGGAATCAAGACGGGTTGGGCGGGGCTGTATGAAGTTACCCCAGATCACAATGCGCTCCTTGGGCAAAGTCATGAAGTCTCCCGGATGCTTTATGCAACCGGGTTCTCCGGGCACGGCTTCCTGCAAGGACCGGCGGTTGGTGAGATCCTGCGCGACGTGTATTTAGGTTGTCCACCCTTCATCGATATCGCGCCGCTGGATGTTCGACGTTTTGCGAGCGGCGCACTTCGCCCCGAACGCAATGTCGTCTGATAATCGTTAGCGCTGCAATTAGGCGCGCGACTCGAACATGCCGAGGAGGGCGGCGATTCCGAGAACTGATCGGGGTGAATATGCGGCCCGCCAAAGCCCACCGTGGTTTGCTCCCTGCACGAACAACTCCATCGGATTACTCAACGCGGTGCCCGGATTAGCTGTGGCTGCAGGATTGCGCAGATCATGAACCAGGAGTGCAGCCATGAGTGCGGTCGACGTTGCCGGCTCGAACACCTCGATACCAAATTTATCCGCACCGGCGTAAGCCGCGGCCAGCGCCCGATTCTTGACCACCGATTGGGTGCGTGTGGCAGGCGCAAGATTAATTGAAACCGGCGTCCCCGCTGACCGCGCCACCAATGCGCGCCACCGCTGCATTCGTTTGGCCAGCGCGTAGTTCGCACCCTGCTGCGAGATGAGCGAGTCGTTAAGGCCGACTTCGGTGCCATCGGCGGCCACTAGGGTGTCCGGATAATTGGGCTCAAATTGCTTAAGGGCGCGCAGGGGGGTTTGCAGCAGCCCACTTAAGCCGCGTGAATCCCAGCGACGACGTGACTCAAGGACGGCAGCAAGTGGCACCATGAAGGTGTCGGTAGGGGTGGCCAGATAGGCGAGGGTGATGTCATTGCGGCTACCGAGTAGATCGGCGACCACGGCATCGGCCGCCATCGACAGCAACGCATGCGTGGCTCCGTCGGCGTATGCGTAGGTGCCGAGCACGAAGGGCTGCTCGATTTCAGCGAGCCAGGTGCGGACTTCCGGAGTGCGGGTAAGTAAGTTCGCGCCGGCGACGTTCGCGATCACGACATCGTCCTCGGGGTGCACGAGCCCATCCAGGACTAGTGGTGGGTGGCCATCAGCATCAAACTCGATCGGGATTCGAACGCTGCCCGCCGTGCTGCGCGTGATGTCGATCAGTCGCTGCCAGATTGCTGGCCGCCTAAGGTCGATGGCGTGCACGGTGGCACCCCAGCGCAGCAGTGATCTGGTCGGGCCCATTTCGGCCCCGGCACCGAGTAACGCGATATCCACCCCGCGCAGATCAAGCCAGTCTGGATTGTCGAGCACCAGGTGGATTGCCGCCCCGAAACTCGGTTCGGCTATGCCATCGTCAACCCACTTGTCGACTTGGTCGCGCAGGTGCCGGCCGAACAAGCGCTTACCCCGGTATGGCACGGATAGATCCGAGTCCAGTTGGGCGTTGCCTTGGATCTGAACAGAGCCGAAGCCGGGTGCGGTAAATGCCCCCATGGCCGCATCGACACTTAGTTCTTGGCCGTCGCGGCCAAATCGAAAGCGCCGGTGCGCCGACGCTAGACCGTCGCGTGAGATCTGCAGTGCGGCATCTGGTGTCGCGGTGGCGGCCGCGACGATATCTCGGATTGGGCGAAGGTAGCCAGCACGCCAGTCCTTGGTGTGCTCGATGCGATCGGCGAGTTCTGGCGCTACGCCGCGGGCACAATCGGCGAAGATGGCGCGCCCGGTGGCGCTGGTGCTGCGTTTGCCATCACCGCCCGAAGGGAAATGGACCCCATCGGGCATCGTGTCGTCTGTGTTCGCGGGCACCAGTGCAGAATACCTATTTCTTTGACGAGTGAAGGCTCGGGTCTTCATGCGGGTCAAGATTGCCCAGCTCGGCTGCGATCGCAAGGGTTATGTCGACGTCAGTCAGAGTGGTTCGAAAATTAGTAAAGCACGGACGAAGCCACACCTGACCATCGATTGTTGCGGGTGAGATGTAGACGCGCCCGTCCTGCTGCATACTCGAGCAAAGGTCAAGGTTGTGGGCGTCCAAATCGGTGCAACCGGGTGGCACATGGCGAAACGGCACGATTGACAACTGCGGCGGCGCGGCCAGAACCTCGAATTCCGGATGCGCGGCGGCGGCCCGATAAAGGTGTTGTGCTTGCTCGCAATTCCCCGCAATGGCCTCGCGGAAGGCGTGGGCACCGTGGACGCGCAATGCCAACCAAAGTTTCAAGGCCCTAAG
>BJGE01000020.1 GCA_014190275.1 Actinomycetes bacterium
TGTCAAATACGGGGTGACCCGCGACTCCGTGCTCGGCCTTGAAGTGGTTCTTGCCGACGGTCGGGTCACTCGAATCGGACGACGCACCATCAAAGGCGTGGCCGGCTACGACCTCACCGGGTTGATGGTCGGTAGCGAGGGCACCCTTGGCATTGTGACGATGGCGCGCCTAAAGCTGCGTGCGCTACCCCCGCCGCCAACAACCGCGGTGGCAGTATTCGCTGATGTTGGTGCGGCGGGCCGGGCCGTTGAGCAGATCATGGCGCGGTTGACCCCGAGCATGCTTGAGTTGATGGATCAGGCGACCATCACGGCGGTGGAAACCTGGCGCCCGATGGGTCTTGATACCTCAGCCGGCGCCTTGCTGATCGCCCAGACCGACGCTGCGGGGAGTGCGGGTATTGCCGAAGCTGATCTGCTGCTCGAGATTTTTCAGCGCAATGGTGCGTCGGAGGCCTACCGGTCCGAGGATCTTGAGCAAGCCGAAATGCTCGTGGGCGCCAGGCGCATGGCGATCCCCGCCCTGGAGATGATGGGGGATTGGCTGCTTGACGATATTGCGGTACCGCGTTCGCAACTAGCGCAAGCGATGGTCATGATCGCGGAGATTGGGCAGCGAAATGACGTCTTCATCGGCACCTTCGGCCATGCCGGTGACGGCAACCTGCACCCGACGATTGTGGTCCCCCGCGGTGACGAAGAGGCTGCGGCTCGTGCGATGGTCGCCTTCAGTGAGATTCTTGACGTCGCCCTAAAAGTTGGCGGCACAGTCACCGGTGAACACGGCATTGGCACCTTAAAGCGGGAGCACCTAGCTCTCGAACTTGATGAAGTCGCGACTGATTTGCATTCGCGCGTGAAAGCCGCCTGGGATCCACTGGGGATTTTGAATCCCGGCAAAGCGCTGCCGCGCTGGTAGCAGCGGCGCTCAACTACTCAAGTCGAATATTTGGCAGTACCTTGCCGAGCCAGCGTGGCACCCACCAGTTGGCTTTTCCGAATAGGGTCATCAACGACGGTACCAAAATCAGTCGCACGATGAAGGCATCAATGAGCACCGCAGAAGCTAGCGCAACTCCGAACAATTTGATGGTGTCAATCGGAGTCGGCACGAATGACAGGAACACACTCGTCATGATCGCGGCGGCCGCGACAACAACGCGCCCGGAGCCGGCCAATCCAAGGCGTACCGAGAGCGAATTATCTTTAGACGTTTCCCACTCTTCGCGCATGCGCGAAACTAAGAACACGTGATAATCCATCGAGAGGCCAAATAGCGCGGCGAACACCATGATTGGCAAGAAGGGCAAGATCGGACCGGTGCCGGTGACCCCGAGGATCGAATCGCCAAACCCCAATTGAAATACCGCGACCGTGACACCTAATGCCCCAGCGAAGCTAAGTAGTGAGGTTAGAGCGGCGGTTAACGGGATGAGCAGCGAGTGGAAGAGCAGCATTAGGGCGATGAAGCCCAAGCCGACAACGAGAAGCAAGAACACCGGCAGTGCGGCCGTTAATCGCGTGGTGAAATCCTCCGCAACGGCTTGGGTGCCCCCCACATAGATTTTTGTTCCGGACTCTGCGAGCACCTTGGGTGCGGTCTGGGTGCGGATGACGTCGAGCAATGCACCGGTTGCTTTGTCAGATGGCGAGGTACTGGGTTGCACGATGACCGAGGTGACTGTGCCGCCGGATCCGAATACTGATTTATCTAGTTTGAGTATCGGCAGCATGCCTGAGGAGGGGATGGTTTGCGCCACGCCCGGTGTCGCCTCCAGCGCTTCGATGGTTTTGCCCAGTGCCTCGTAATCGTCCTTACTTGAAGTCTCGACCGCGAGGAAGAAAGGCCCGTTCACCCCGGGGCCGAAGCCTTCGGCCAAGAGATCGAAGCCGATGCGCTGCGGGCTGCCGGCTGCGGCGCTCGAATCATCCGGAAAGCCCAACTGCATTGAGGTGGCCGGGAAAGCCAGACCGCCGACGATGGCGAGGGCAATGAGCGCAGGGATTATCGGCTTACGTTGCAGGAGTTTGCCGTAGGAGTTCCAGCGCGAGGTTTGTGGATCAAAAGCCTGTGGGTGCCTGGCCCACGGGGCGCGCAGGCTGAGGGCGCGGGCCCCCAACAGGGAGAGCAATGCGGGCATCATGACAAGGGCAGACAGCAGCACCAGCAGGACGGCTACCGCTGCGGCAAGGGCGAGCCCGTTGAAGAAGTTGATTTTGAGCACGAACATACCTAGCAGTGCGATGATGACGGTTGAGCCGGCGAACAGGACGGCCTTGCCGGCGGTGCCCACCGCAGTCAGCGCAGCTTCCTTCGGCGCCAATTGTGATCTAACACCTTGGTTGAATCTATTTAGGATGAAAAGTGCGTAGTCAATACCGACGCCAAGGCCGATCATCGCCGCCAGCGTAGGCGCAAATGATGCAACGTCGGTGAGGTGTGCTACCACCAAGATCATTAACTGCCCAGCCACCAAGCCGGTGAGGGCGACAACGATGGGTAGGCCCGCTGCGACAAGTGACCCGAAGGCGAGGAGCAAAATGATGATTGCGGCAAGCAGGCCAATCACCTGTGCGGTATCGGGTCCGAGCCCGGCTGCGTCAAGCGCCGCCCCGGAGCCACCGACCACCAAAGCCGCAGTGCCGCCATCCCTGACCAGTGCGGCAATCCGATCGGTCTGATCGGTCGAAGGTGTAGTGCTGTTAAGAGTGACGGTTGCGTAGGCCACCTTGTCGTCCGCCGACACCGAAGAGATCACCTTTTGGGTCGCGGCCGCGGCTTTTTCGATAACCTTTATCTCGGCCTTGACTTTATTCATGGCCGCGATTGCCTTGGCGACGTCTTTGGGTAAGCCTGCTGCGAGAGCAGCGAGCTTTTTCGGATCCGCCTTGGCTAGGTCTTTGAGAACCTCTGGTGGCAATTTCGCAAACTTCGCCAGATCACCGAATCCCTGGGTGACCGCATCGATTTCAGATCGGGTAATGCCCACCAGGAACGACAGATCCTCAGGGGTCAATTTCGCGAGCGCATCCAATGTCGGTTTCGAAGCTTCAGCGAATGGCTTCAGCGCGGGCCACTTGGCGACCAGTGCGGCGAGGTCGACCGCCGGCAGGTTCACAAACACATCGAGGCCACCCACCGCGATCAAGGCGATCTTGATATCAGTCGCGTTGAGCCCGACCAAGAACCGCAGGTCAGCCGGGGTGATCGCCGCTAGAGCGTCAAGTACTGGGCGCGGTGCCGAAGCAAGGTGGGCGATCTCAGGGAGCGAGCGCCCTATAGCGGCCAATTTTGCGGGATCAGTTTTCTCAATGGGAGCCAACGAGTCCAGGGCATCAACCGCGGCGTTGATCTTGTCCTCGGGTATACCGGTTACTTTCGAAATCTCGGCTCGCGCCGCCTGGCGCACCGCCTTGCGAAAGTCAACCGGCGTGGCCTTTGGGCACTTGGTCCCGAAATTCTTACCGTACGGGCCGGCAACGCATTCGGTGAAGGGCAGGGCGGCCAGTGCTTTGAGGGTGGGCTCAATCGCTGACTTGGTGGCAGCTGAGGTCACCGATGCGTTTGGGGTCGACCACACCACCTTGAAACTTGAAGTGGTTGATGGCTTACCGGCTAAGGCGCTGAGCATGTTCTGTGCGGTGGTTGAGGAGGCCCCCGGTAGAGCGAAGCTGTCATTGAAGGTGCCGGCGAAGCGCATGGCGCCAAACCCAATAAGCACAATTAGCAGGAACCAAGCGATAAGTGCTCGCACCGGTTGATTAACGGCCCAACGACTCACATGTCACCCCAAAGTTTGCGGAAAATTCATACCCCTAGGCCGGGTTTCGGGTAATCATCACATCTTCTTCGCCAGTTAACCGAGCAAACTGGCTTTTTTACGAAAACGACCTACACCTTAGGCTGAGGTGTCCAGCGTAGGTACGGCTTAACTTCCTCGACATCGCCGAACTTTTCAATCGCATCGGCGGTTGAAACTGTCGGCGAGACGATCACCCTGCTGCCTAATTGCCAGTTAGCCGGGGTGGCGACGGTGGCCTTGTCGGTGAGTTGCAGTGCATCGACAACGCGCAGGATTTCGTCGAAGTTGCGACCAACTGATTTCGGATACGTAAGTGTTAAGCGCACTTTATTTGCCGGGTCAATGATGAAGACCGAGCGAACGGTTGACGTGTCACCGGCATTTGGGTGCAACATGTCATAAAGGTTGGACACGGTGCGATCTGGATCGGCAATGATGGGGAAATTAAGCGGATTGCCGGTTACTTCGCCGATATCACCGGCCCAAGCGTTGTGATCCGATACTGAGTCAACCGAGATCGCGATGGCTTTTACGTTGCGCTTGTCGAACTCGCCTTTAAGGCCAGCGGTGGCGCCAAGTTCGGTAGTGCAGACTGGAGTGAAATCGGCCGGGTGGCTGAAGAATACTGTCCAGGCACCCTGTTTCCAATCGTGGAAGTCGATAGGGCCATCGGTGGTGTCTGCTTTGAAGTCTGGGGCTTCGTCGCCGAGTCGAATCGTCACGGGCAACTCACTTTCGCTAGGGATCATCGAAGCGCTGGTAGCGCAGCGAATTTACAGTAAACGTGACTTTAGCAAGTTATCGGCAGCTATGAAACCGGTGATTTCGCTAATTCGAACTGGTCGCAATCGGCACCTGAGCTCGAGCGGTCACCAGGGCAGATAAACTCAAGCTCAGTTCGGCCCGTAGGGGTTGGGAGCGCGCGACGATTAGCCGTTGCTGCTCAACATAGTCGCGCCGACCTTCGGCAGTTTCGATGCAAATCGGCTCATATCCAAGGTCAATCAGGTCGTAGGGGGCGGCACGCATGTCCAAGGTTCGAGCTGAGCGGGCCAGCTCGAAACAATCGGCAATCAGCTCACTCCTGATGAACGGGCTGAACCACATCGCATACTTATAGAGATCCATGTTGGCATGCAGGCACCCGGGCTGCTCAAGGTCAGGCTGGCTTTCGCGGCTGGGTTCAAAGCTGTTAAGTGGCGTTGCCGCCTTTGTGAAGAATCGGTAGGCATCAATATGCGTACAGCGGAGCCCGAGCTCATCGACGGTGGCGGTGAGTTCAGCATTTGTGACACGCAGCGGAAAACTGCCATGACGAATATCGGGGGTCTGGTAAACCATCGCCCACTCATGAAGGCCGAAACAATTAAGTTGCGCGGGGCGAGCACTAGTGCCAGCGAGTAATCGAATCACCAAATCCAGTCGGTCCGCTTTCGCCTCGAGCTGACTAACGTCGGCCGTTATGCCATTAGCGTCGTTATTGAGTCGCCGGTACGCCGGATGCGGGTCGAATTCCGTGACATCGCCTTGGAGCTCAACCCCGTGGCCGGGATGCCAGGACAGGAGCTTATTCACCGAATACGGGTAGTAGTCGAACAGGAAGTCATCAACCGGATGCGTAAGGCCGCTCTTGCGCCTTTCGAGCCGTGGAGTGACCCAAGGCAGGACGCGCTCGGTGTGGGCGAGCTGGCGGGCCCGCCACTGCGGTTCCAAGAGCGCGATCACGTGTCGACCGGCACTAGACCCATGTCGGCGCAGCCGCGCACCAGGGCAGCTAGCCCAAAGGCATCAACGGGGCCGAGGGCGCCGCCGGTATCGGCCGGATGCGCCAAGCACATCGCCGCGGACCAAGCGAGTGATTCCGCCGTCAACGAATACGGAGACGGGCCGGTAACTTGAACATGCGAGAGTTGGCGCCCGACACCATCAAAGGTCCGGGCGACCGCAATTGAGTAATTGGTATCGCGTTGGCGTTTCGTGGGTCCTAGCCCGGTGGTTTCGCCAACCGCGGATTTAACGCCTCGGTGCATGAGGTTGCTCAGTCCGGGAATACGCGCGGCGGTGCTCATAGCACTGCTTGCTGCACTTGCCACCCGGGTGGCTTTGCCGGCCCACCCCAGATAGACCCCAACATCTTGCACTGAATGGTCAAATCGGGGGAGCGCGAAATGTTCGCTGCCACCCACCGAAAGCCCAGCGAGAGTCTTACCATCGACCTCGAAGCTGCTGGTGCTTCGCGCACTGCGTTCGGTGCTGATGCCACCATGATGAAATGCAAATGACGGTGCGAGCATTATTGCGGCGGCACTTGCTTTAGTGCCACTGCTTATACCGAAACTTTCACCGCCAACGAAGTAACCAATCTCAACTCGTGTTGGCACCGCGCCCATGGATCGGGCCTGTTGCAACGCGAGTGCGCCGGCGAGATTGCCCGGCACGTAGTCGTAGCCGAAGGCGGTCAGTAGCCGGGCCCCCGTCACCTGCGCCTTCGAGTCGTAGTGTTCGAAAACTTCACGGATAAATGGCGGTTCGCCGGTGGAGTCGACATAACTAGCGCCGGCATTGATTGCCGCCGTGATGGCCGGGGCGCCCAGGTGGGTGAAAGGCCCGACCGTGGACACCAGCACATCAGCGGGTGAAGCCAGCAGCGCGTTGACGCTGCCTTGGTCGCCGACCTCGGCAACCTGCCAGGTGGGGGCGGAATCGATCGGCGCAAAAGGCGCCAACTCGGCAACCAACTCGGTCAACGCGGCCGCAGAGCGCCCGGCTAGAACGGGCGCTAATCCGGCGCGCACCATCGACTCGGCGGCAAGGCGCCCGGTATAGCCGGTGGCGCCGAAGAGGATGACGCGGCCGGTCTTTTGCTGGCCCGTCGTGGTTGGCTGGCTCACAGTCGGCCACGCTACGCCACCGGTGCCCTATCCTTTGGGGGTGTCCAATCACCAAGGGTCTGCGATGTGGCATCCGTTCGCCGATATGTCGGTGGTGGCCGGCCACGATTTCGTCATCACCTCCGGGCAAGGGGCCCACGTCACCGCCGCTGATGGCCGCACCTATCTAGACGCGACGGCGGCTCTTTGGTACTGCAATGTGGGTCACGGGCGCACCGAAATCGCCGATGCGGCAGCCGCGCAGATGCGCGCGATTGCCTCTTATTCGTCCTTCGGTGATTATGCGACCCAGCCAACCCTTGAGCTGGCTGACCGCTTGGCGGCCTTATCGGGTCTGTCCGACGCGAAGGTGTTCTTCACCTCCGGCGGCAGTGACGCGGTTGATACGGCTCTGAAAATGGTCAGCCGGTACTGGTCATTACGCGGTGAGCCGAAGCGGACTCGAATAATTGCGCGACACCGTTCATATCACGGTATGCATGTTGCCGGGACTTCGCTCGGAGGTATCCCAGCAAATCGTGATGGCCACGGTGAGCCAGATCCCAGGATCCAAAACGTGGCTTGGGATGATGCCGAAGCGCTGGCGCGAGAGATTGATGCCATTGGGTCGCAGAATGTCGCAGCGTTCTTCTGCGAACCGGTTATTGGGGCGGGCGGGGTCTACCCACCACCTGATGGCTACCTGGTGCGGGTGCGAGATATCTGCAAGGAACGGGGGGTACTACTGGTCGCCGATGAAGTTATCTGCGGATACGGCCGCACCGGGTCAATGTTTGCCTCGCAACGCTGGGATATGCAACCGGATCTGATCTTGACGGCCAAAGGCCTAACCTCGGGCTACCTGCCGATGGGGGCGGTGCTGGTCAGCGGCCATATTGCTGAGCCATTCTGGAATACCCCGGGGCTGGTCTGGCGGCATGGCTACACCTACTCCGGGCACGCGACGGCAGCCGTTGTTGCGAGCGTGAATCTAGACATCATTGAGCGGGAGCAACTCGTTGAGCGCGTCGCTGACCTGGCCCCGGTACTTTCAGCCGTGCTAAACCCGTTAGCCGGGCACAGTCATGTGGCCGATGTGCGCACCATTGGGCTACTGGGCGCCGTGCAGTTACGCCCCGAAATCATCAAGGAGGATCCAACCATCGGCGCCCGGCTGGTGCGAGCCGCCCGCTCGCGCGGGGTGTTAACCAGGTTGTTGGCCGACGGCGGCCTGCAGGTCTCACCGCCGTTTGTGATCACCCGCGAAGATCTGCACGCGATGGGCCGGGCTTTTGATGAGTCACTCGGTGAGGTGGGCTCCACCCGAGCCAACCCGGATCAGCTCAACGCTGACCTGCTGCCGGACATTACCTTCGACGAGTCCGGCGGCTTCGCTTCAAGTGATAGTCGGCTACTCGCTGAAGTGCCGCCGCATCACGGGGCGTGATTTTGTTTCAGCAGGTCGCGGATCTCAGTGAGCAGTTTGACATCGGCGGGCGTGGCATCCACGGCGCCTTGACCGGTCTTCCTTCGATATGAGTTCATCGGGACGACGAAGATGAAGTAGATGACCGTCAAGGTAATGATAAAAGTGATGAGGGCATTGAGCATTATGGTGATGTCGATGACTTGATCGCGCACCGTGATCTGGCCGACATCAATTCCGCCGCCCAAGAAGATTCCGACAACAGGATTGATCAGTGCCTCCGAAAATGCGCCGACCAGGGTTGAGAAGGCAGCACCTACCACAAATGCAACAGCCAGGTCGATGACATTGCCGCGCAGTACGAACTCTCGAAACCCCTTAAACACTTGGCCTCCCAGGTAACTGTTGCGGTTACTTTTACCAAGGTACCGCTACCGCGGGCTGGTGGGATGTAAGGCGAAGGTGAGATCGCCGGTGCCGGTCGCGCCGGCAATGCGCAGTGCTGTTAATTCATCGACCGCGACTACGACGATTGCCGAAGCTGAAGACATAAACCCGCCGGCGGCCGGCACCCCGGTCACTAGCGCACCACGGGCCACCGTTGAGGCGGTGCCGCTATCAGAAATGGCGATTACGTCGATGACATCACCGAGATGTAGCAACCCAGCGGCGGCAGGTGGTGATAGGGGCACCGGTATTGCGCGCTCGCCTGGATCCAAGGTGGTGATGGAGTGGGCGGCCTCGGTAGCGGGAAGGTCACCGGCCGAGCGCACCGAGCCCAAGGCGGTAAGCACGGCTAGGGCCGCGCAGGTTGCGGCCAATGCCCGCCGGTGGCGCCTGATGAATTGCGCGGGGGCGCCCGTGCGAAGTTTTCGCAGGTTGATCATGGATGAAGGCTAAGCAAAACCGGGTGATCCTGCGATTAGTTATCCACAGGCCCGATGATGAGGGATCAGGAGGTGGTGGCTGGCGCTGCGGACTTAGGCGCGGCTTCGGACTTCTTGGCTGGCTCGCTCGGCTTGGCGTCTCCGGACTTGGCGTCGCCGGACTTGTTGTCGCCGGACTTGCTGTCGCCGGACTTGGCGTCGCCGGATTTGCTGTCGCCGGATTTGCTGTCGCCGGACTTGGCGGTGCTGGCGGTTGAGTCACTTTTCTTGTCACGGTAGTCGGTGCGGTAGAAGCCAGAGCCCTTGAAAACCACCCCGACGTTAGTGAACAGCTTGCGTAGGCCCGGGTCACCGCAAACCGGGCAGATGGTCAAAGTGGCGTCGGTGATCGGCTGCACGACCTCATGATTGGTTTCACAGGTCGAACACGCATATTCATACGTGGGCACGGATCCTCCGAATTAGCACTCGCGGTTATAGAGTGCTAAGTGTGCCCGGTCGGGGCGCATTCGTCCAATCGCCGCCTTGCAGGGCAGGAGTGCAGCAGATCCGTAGGGTTTGGCCGTGGGGCAATTTCGCACCCTGGCCTATATCGCGGCCGGAGGCATCATCGGGTCACTCGGCCGCTTTGGCATAGATGTCTTGGTGGCCGGTAACTTGCCACTTACCCCGCAGGATTTCCCGATTTCAACTCTGGTGGTGAACGTCCTTGGGTGCTTAGCGATCGGGATACTGGCCCCGTTATTGCTAGCGCGGAGCAACTGGACCAATGCTCGCCCGTTCTTGATCACTGGCATTTTGGGGGGCTTTACGACGTTCTCGGCCCTGGCCGTGCAGTCCGGGATCATGCTGCTCGATGGCCAGGCTTGGCGTGCGACGATTTATCTACTGGCCACTCTTGCCGGCGGCCTCCTCGCTGTTCGCTTGGGGATGCTGATCAGCAATCGGCAACCGCAATGATCGGGGTATTGGCGGTTACTTTCGGGGCCGCCATCGGTGCACCGATGCGCTATCTGATCGATCGGTGGTTGACAGCGCGAACGGCGGGGCCTGGCGGTGTTGCCCAATTCCCGTGGGGGTTGCTCACTGTCAATGTCGTCGGTTCGGCAATCGCCGGCCCGGTCTTGGCGCTGACAACCGGCGACCTTCGCCTGTTCTTATTGGTTGGTCTTTGCGGAGCTTTCACTACTTTTTCTGGATTCGGCTGGGACGCCAACAGGTTATGGTCGGGAAATCGCAAGGTGTTCTGGGTGACGATTATCGCGATGCCGGTGGCCTGCACCGCGGCTTTCTTGGCTACCTACCCGCTGGCAAACACAATTTCATAGCTTCTTAGCTTTTGGTTTCGCCACCAATGTAGGTGATCGCGTATTCAGTGACTAGCGCGTCAACTTTGCAATCGTGGGGCGCACTTGGTAGTTCGATGAGTAATTCATCTTGATAATTGATTGCAACGCGGGTCGGACCGCCGGCGGTTGCGGTCGGGAGCAGCGCGAGGATCCTGTCGTAAAACCCTCCGCCTTGGCCAAGGCGCACCCCGCGTCGATCGATGGCAAGAGCCGGTAAAAAAATTAAAGTTGCCCGCTGGAGAGGTTCAGCATCGATGCCAACCGATGGCCCGATGACCTCACGAATCCCAAAGGAGCCGATGGCGGATTCGCTATTGAGCTCCACGACCGCCCAATCGAGTTGACCCGCGCGCACCCGTGGGGCGATCACCTGGAGCCCTCGATCGATGAGTGCGCGCACTAGTGAATTGGTGCCCGGCTCGGCTGGGGCCGATAAATAGCACGCAACCCGGGCTCCGGGGGGCTGGGCCGCGATTAAGGGCCCAGCGTTCACTGCAATTGCCTGCTCGCGCTCGGCCAACTGGGCGGGGGCGGCGGCGGCTCGCTGCGCCCGGATCTGGGCGCGCAATTGGGCTTTTGCTGCCGGAATCCCGCCTGCGGTAGTGGCCATGAGGACATCGTGCCCGATCCGGACCCATTAGGGTCGTTGCATGACACAGGCGGCGGACCGGCAGGGGGTGCGCAAGGCGGTGGTGCCCGCCGCGGGCTTTGGCACCAGATTCCTGCCGGCCACCAAAGCCATGCCCAAGGAGATGCTCCCGGTCGTCGATAAACCGGCTATTCAGTACGTGGTTGAAGAAGCGGTGGCCGCTGGCCTTGACGATGTCCTATTCATAACCGGGCGCAGTAAGCGCGCGTTAGAGGACCATTTTGACCGGAATTTCGAACTTGAAGATGTGCTACGTCTAAAAGGTGATGCCGAGCGACTGACGATGGTCACCACCGCCACCGATCTCGCCCGCATCCACTATGTGCGCCAAGGGGAGCCCCTGGGTCTTGGCCATGCGGTGCTGATGGCGGAGAACCATGTTGGCGACGAGCCATTTGCGGTGCTGCTTGGCGATGACCTAATTGATCCACGGGATCCCATCTTGGCGCGCATGTTGCAGGTGCGTGCCGAGTTCGGCGGCTCGGTGATCTGCTTAATGGAGGTCCCGCGCGCGAATATTTCTCTTTACGGTTGCCCGGCGGTGGTTGAAACCGACAGCGCCGACATCGTCATAGTTACTGATCTGATTGAAAAACCCGACGATGCGGAGGCGCCAAGCTCGTTCGCCGTGATCGGACGCTACTTACTTGACCCTGCTGTCTTCGAGGTATTGCGCGCCACCAAGCCGGGGCGGGGCGGCGAGATCCAACTGACCGATGCACTGCGCGTGCTGGCGCAGCTGCCTGTGGTCGCAGGTGGCGGGGTGCGCGGGGTGATCTTCGGCGGGCGCCGTTATGACACCGGTGATCGGATCTCGTATCTACAATCGGTTATCCAACTCGCATGTGAGCGTCCCGACTTAGGACCCGAACTTCGCACCTGGCTCAAAGACTTCGCGGCGGAGTTGCCGTGACCTGGCCGGTCACCGTGACCGATGGCCCGGTGGCCCTGCGGCCACTTCGTGGCCGGGACGGTCGCTCCTGGAAAGCAATCCGCTTGCGTAATCAAGAGTGGCTCAAGGAGTGGGAGGCCACCTTGCCCCCCGAGGGCCGGCAGGCAGGTGAGATCCCAGCTAACTTTGGGGCGATGGTGCGCCGGCTGCGCCGGGAGGCCCGTGCGGGCAAGATTTTGCCCTGGGCCATGACTTTTGAAGGCCAATTGGTGGGGCAACTGACGGTTGGCGGAATCACCATGGGCTCGCTGCGGGCTGGTTACATCGGCTATTGGATAGACCAGAGCTTTGCCGGCCGGGGGATTACTCCCACCGCGGTCGCGTTGGCCTGCGACTACTGCACCGGTGAGTTGGGGTTGCATCGGGTTGAGATCAATATCCGCCCGGAGAACACCGCCTCACGGCGGGTAGTTGAGAAACTTGGCCTGCGGGAGGAAGGTTTGCGGCCGCGGTACCTCCATATAGACGGCCAGTGGCGCGATCACATCACCTACTCCGTGATTCAAGGTGACTACTCAGGTGGCGTCTTGGAGCATTGGCGTCGGACCCGAATACCAAGTCAAACTTGATTATCTAGTAGCCGGCTTGCCTCCGACACGCCGATTAATTCACGGTTCGCCTCCCAAATGTCCCTCATCCGGGGGCTAGCGTACGAACCGTGACCGGCTTGATCTACGTTGTGATCATTGCCCTTTGGGCGGCTGTCCTGATCCCGATGTGGCTTCGTCGACATGATCGCATCAGCGAGGTGCGCTCCACCAAGAAATTCAGCACCGCGATGCAGAGCCTGGGTTCGGATCGGCACCGCGCCGTGACTATGTCCAGTTACGAAGCCCACCCGGCCGGTTTCGAGAAGAAAGCACGTTCCAGAGCCGAGCAGGCGCGCATCGCGAACACTGCGCGGGCGGCCCAGCGGCGGTTGATCGTCTTGAGTTTGTTAGCGGTAACCGTCATGTTCACCTTGGCGCTCGCATTGCTTTCAGTTATTTCGATCATCATCCCAATGGTGGCAGCGGCGTTAGTGCTGTTGTTCGTCGTAGCTAGTGCGGCAACAGCCTCGTCGCGCGCAACTGTTGTTGCTGTTACTCGCACCTCACGCATTACGAGTAGCGATGCCGAAGTTGTTCAACTAACCGCGCCGGCAGCGGCTAACGGCGATGAATGGGAGAACTGGGATCCGTGGGCCGAAGATGATGCTGCCTGGGAAGCCGTACCCACCACATTGCCGACCTACGTCAATGCTCCCCGTGCATCACAGGTGCCGCGCCGCATTGATCGGGCCAGGCCCGGTGAATGGACCGGCTCGGCGATGGTTGATGCCGCGCACGCCATGCAGCGCAATGTTGCCTTCGCTGACGTAGATGCAAAGGCGGAAACGGCTGAAATTCCAACTACTGCCTTCGAAGAATCACGGCGCGCAGTCGGCTAATAGCCAGATCTGGTGTCCAAAGCAAAGCATCGCAGCACCCTTGCTACTCTTTGGCTCGCATCAGGGGCTGTGGCGCAGTTGGTAGCGCGTCTCGTTCGCAATGAGAAGGCCAGGGGTTCGAATCCCCTCAGCTCCACAAATATTGATGGCGGTCCCTTAGGGGCCGCCATCAATATTAATCAGGGGTAACGAGTGTTCAACTACTCTTCACTACCCGCAAAGCACCAGCCACTGGCGCAATAACTTTTTTCACCTGAAGCACGCGTGTTGGCGCTGATGCCAGCGGCACCGGGGCGCACCCAATCGACTCCAAGGGCGAGTCGGTCAATGGGCACGTTACTTGCGGGTGCGAGCACACTGGAACGAGGCACTTATATCTCCATGTGTTTGTGGCTTGATTCCGCGAACATTACTTGATCCAGTAGCGGAGACAGGCACTTGGGTTCAGCAATTGTGACCCGTCACACAAAGTTATGTTTCGGCAACAGCCCGAGATATTTGGGCAAGCTACCTGACTATGCGATCATATTAGGGTGTTCACGGCATTTGGGGAAAGCGCACGGTCGAGGATTATCCTTGCCGGTGCAGCTGCCATCGCGGTGATGATCATGCACGGGCTGGTGGCGATGAGCCCAGCTTCGGGGAATGTGTGCGGTGAGATCCCGCAGGCGCAGCACTTGATGGCGGCTCCCACCGTCGGCCCTGAAATGGCAGCACACAACCTAGCCAAACACGTGGTGAGCATGGGAATTGCCCAGATCCCCTCACCGATCGATTCACCATTCAGCAGTATGTGCATCGCGATTTTACTAGCGGGGTTTGTATTCACCTTGACCTCTCGTTTGCTCAACTTAAAGGCGCTGGGTTTTAGCCCTGAAAGGTGCCTGACGCTTCCTCCGGTGGGTGATCGAGCACCACCCGGTGTAGACCTAGACGAAATTTGTATTTTACGAACCTGAGTTAGCGAGTTTTAGCTGAATCCACTCGCCAACTTGAAAGAGGAAAACATGAATGCACTAAAAAAGTTTGTTTTGCCTACAGCTTTGCTGGCTTCGGCATTGGTATTAGGTGCGTGCGCTGGATCGCCGGCTAGCACCTCAACTCCAAGCCCGGTGGTTAGTGCCCAGGAGTCCAACCCCGCGGTAACCGCAGAAGTAAACGCTAGCGATTTGATGTTTGTTGAGATGATGATCCCGCATCATGAGCAAGCAGTTGAGATGGCTTTGCTGGCTCCAACTCACGGAGCTAACCCGGAAGTCCTGGCTTTGGCGGCGAAGATTGCCTCAGCGCAGGGCCCGGAGATCGAGCAAATGCGAGCGATGCTCGATCGGTGGGGAGTCTCGGAAATGATGTCGCACACCGGGCACCAGATGGACGGAATGGTCTCTGCCTCGGGGCTGAAGGATCTAGACGAAGCATCAGGGGCAGAATTCGATCGGCTCTTCTTGACATACATGATCGGTCACCATGAGGGGGCTATCGCAATGGCTCAAGATCCGCTGGTGAACGGCGATGACGCCGAACTAAATGCGCTATTGAAAGCAATTGTTAGTGCTCAAAACGCAGAAATCGAACAGATGAACATGATGTTGCAGCAATTGCAGTAGCTGGAGGTCTCTTGCTCAAACCCAGGTTGGCATCCACATGCGCAATGTCCACTGCTCATAAGGGATCACCTGTCCGGTCCAGATCGGATACATCCACCAGGCAACGAGCACGATGAGTAGCAATAATGCGCCGGCGGCAAGTGCCCCCCAGCGCCGGCGAGATTCGCTGGCGCTGGCGGGGCCGATCATCGTCCCCATCGACATGGCCAGTGCAGTGACAACGAATGGCACGTAGACAATTGTGTAGAAAGTGAAAATGGTGCGATTTAGGTAGAGCAGCCACGGTAGCCACCCGGCGGCGATGCCAACAAGTACCGCCCCTGCCCGCCAGTCACGCCGCCCGATCCAGCGCCAGCACTGATGGAGGATGGCGGCAATCGCCGCCCACCAAATAATCGGGTTGCCCAATGCGAGAACTTCGGCAGCACAGTTGTTGGTAGGGCAGCCTTGGCTGCCGTCCTTGATGCTTTCGTAGAAGAAGGAAGTCGGCCGGGCTTGAAACGGCCACGAAAGCGGGTTGCTCTTATAGGCGTGCTCGGAGGTGAGACCGACATGGAAGTTCCAAGCTTGAACGTGGTAATCCCACCACGATCTCATGGATGCGGGGATTATCGAAGCGGGTTGCCCCGCGGCCCAATTGCGGTTGTATGCATCATCACTCAAGAACCAACCTGTCCAAGAGAAGAAATAGACGGCGATAACTATGGCCACCATCGTGATGCCGGCAAGTGGTGCATCACGCAGCGCAGTTGCTGTCCAGGGCTTTTTCACTCCGATGGCCCGGCGGGCTGAGACATCCCAGACGATTGTCATCAAAACAAATGCGACAACGAACCAAATACCTGACCACTTAACCGAGCAGGCCAAGCCAAGTGCGACGGCAGCGGCCCAACGCCAAGGGCGTAAACCGAAGGTTGGCCCGAACCCCGTAGCGAGTGAGTCCAGTGGGGCTGACGGTTCGGTGTTATTTGCTAGTGACGCTCGTACTTTTGCGGCGAGACGACCCCTGGTTTGATCTCGATCAATTACTAGAAGACCGAATGCCGCAAGAATCCAAAATGCCAGCACCATGTCGAGCAGGCCGGTGCGGCTCATCACGATATGGATACCGTCGAGGGCGAGCAACAGGCCAGCAAGAGTGCCAATTAGATCTGAGCGGGTTAAGCGCCGCACGATCCGGGCGAGCATGATGATGCCGAGAACACCGAGCACAGCTACCGAAATGCGCCAGCCAAATGGAGTCGCGCCGAAGGCGTATTCACCGAGGGCGATCGTCCACTTGCCAAGTGGTGGGTGCACCACAAACGCGGGGGAATCCTTGAAAAGATTTAGCGCCTGCCAGTTGCCGTCCGATTTAAGAATTATCTCGTTGGCATTGTCAATGATCGTTCGTTCGTAGCCGTATTTGATTAGTGACAGTGCTTCTTTGGGGTAGTAGGTCTCATCGAAGGCAAAAGAATGGGGCCGGCCAAGATCCCAAAGGCGCAAGATGGCTCCGACCAGGCCGACAGCCAGTGGCCCGATCCAACCCCTGAGGCCCGATGTGGGCATTGGCTGGCGAAGGCGGTCGGGGAGGGATTCAATGTCACGCCGGGGGGCTGTCGCCGACACCGATACCGCAGCCATGGGCGTCATCGTATGCGTCATTACTGATTTGGGAGGATGTGCAGGTGGCTACCGGTAATGAAGGACCAAATCTGGATCCGGGCACCGGGCCTGAGCCCAAAATCGGGCGGGTAGTGCTCGCGGCCACGCCACTTGGTAATGACCATGATGCATCCCCGCGCCTGCGTGCCCTATTAGCTACTGCCGATGTCGTAGCCGCCGAGGACACCCGGCGCCTGCGCCGCCTCGTCTCGGCGCTCGGGGTAGAGATTTCTGGGCGCGTACTTTCCTACCACGATGCCAATGAGCGCGAACGCGCGGTTGAACTTGTAGATATCGCCGCAGCGGGTGGCACCGTAATTGTGGTGACCGACGCGGGGATGCCGGTGGTCAGCGATCCAGGCTTTCGCGTTGTTAGCGAAGCGGTGGCCCGCGGGGTGCACGTCACAGCGCTGCCGGGGCCGTCGGCAGTCCTGACCGCACTTGCGCTATCGGGCCTAGCCGTTGATCGATTTTGCTTCGAAGGTTTCTTGCCGCGAAAAGCTGGTGAGCGCTCGACACGGCTGCGCGAGTTGATCGATGAGCCGCGCACGATGGTGTTCTTCGAGGCCCCCCATCGACTCGAGGTGATGCTGCGGGCCCTGGCTGAAAGCCTGGGGAGTGGCCGGCAGGCGGCGGTATGCCGGGAACTCACCAAGACCTACGAGGAAGTCAAGCGCGGCACGTTGGGCGATCTCGTGCAGTGGGCCGAGCTCGGGGTGCGGGGTGAGATCACCGTGGTTGTGTCTGGGGCCTCGGCCGAAGAGCGGCGCGCGGCGGTGGGTCTGGACACTGAACAGGCCCAAGTCGAAGCGGTACTGGCCCGCGAAGCACAAGGGGCAGATCGCCGCACCGCTATTGCCGAAGTTGCCAGGGCCGCCGGCATTCCACGGCGGGTGGTGTACGACGCGGTGGTCAAGCACAAGGACGCCAAACCGTAAGATCGCACCATGTCTTCGCCGGTGGCCTCAGCAGCTGGGGCGGAGAAAGCTTTTTATCTGACGACACCTATCTATTACGTCAATGATGCGCCGCATATTGGGCATGCCTACACGACCACGGCCGGTGATGTGCTTACCCGTTGGCATCGCCAGCGCGGTGAAAGGGTGTGGTTTCTCACCGGGGTTGATGAGCACGGCACCAAAGTGCAGCGCGCGGCAGATGCCGGGGGCGTAACGCCGCAGCAGTGGGTTGACAACCTAGTTGAGCGCGAGTGGCTACCCGTGCTCCAAACCGTTGATGCGGCAAATGACGATTTCATTCGCACCACAGAACCGCGCCATGCAGAGCGCGTGCAGCGATTCTGGGAGCAGGTGCGCCAGCACGGCTTCGTCTACTCGGCGCCTTATGAGGGCCCCTACTGCGTTGGTTGCGAGGAGTTCAAGTTCGCGGCCGACCTAGCGCCGGGCACCGGCGAATATGAAGGCCAGCAGATCTGCCCGGTGCATGGGCGACCCTGTGAGCAACTTCAAGAGGAAAACTGGTTCTTTCAACTTTCGGCATTCACCGAGCGGCTTATCGAGCACTACGAAGCTAATCCAGATGCGATTCAACCACGCAGTGCCTACAACGAGGTGATGTCTTTCCTTCGAGGTGGTTTAGTCGATATCTCGATGTCTCGCTCGAGTGTTTCTTGGGGTATTCCGGTGCCGTGGGAGACCGGCCAGGTCATCTACGTCTGGTTCGATGCGTTGCTGAATTACGCGACCGCTGTGGGTTACGGAACAGAGCCGGATTCACCCGCGGGCAAGCAATACGCGAGTACCTGGCCGGCCGATGTGCACCTGGTGGGCAAAGACATCCTGCGGTTCCACGCCGTCTATTGGCCGGCGATGTTAATGGCCGCGGGGGCGCCGTTACCGCGCAAGGTATTTGCGCACGGCTGGCTCCTTGTCGGCGGCGAGAAGATGTCCAAGAGCAAGTTAACCGGAATTGCACCGAGTGAGATCATCGACCACTTTGGCTCCGATGCCTTCCGGTACTACTTCCTGCGCGCAATCGCCTTTGGGCAGGACGGCTCATTTTCCTGGGAAGACATGTCGGCTCGGTACACCGCCGAGCTGGCAAATGGCCTGGGTAATCTTGCGTCGCGTGCCACCGCAATGGTGGGTCGATACTGCGAGGGTATTTTGCCCGCGGCCACCGCCGATGGTGAGGCGGAACGAGCAATACAGTCCCTGCTGGTTGACACAGCCGCGGCGGCCGACACCGCGATGGAGGCTCTTGACTTCTCAACCGGCATCACGGCGGTCAAGGAGTTCATCGAGGCGGTGAACGGTTATGTCACCGAGCAGGAGCCCTGGGTGCTTGCGAAGGATCCTGCTGATCGCGCGCGACTTGAGACCGTGCTCTACACCATCTGTGAATCCCTGCGTGCCATCGCGGTGCTGTACAACCCATTGATGCCAAAAACCATGCAGGATTTATGGGGGCAACTAGGGGCAAATGGGTCGGGAGCAAATGGGCTCGGACCATTGGCATCGCAGCGAATTGACGGTGTTGCAGTTTGGGGGCAACTACCGGTGGGCGCGAGAGTCACGAAGGGTGACTCGCTATTTCCGCGCCTGGAAGAAATCGCCTGAGGATGGGGGTGGTTGTGCCCGAGGTGGCACCAGAGCCGTTGCGATCACCGGTAATTGATTCGCATTGCCACCTTGATGTGTGCGATCGCGCACTACACGGTGAATCAAGGCCCCATCCAGCCCAAATGCTGAAGCTTGCGGCCGCGGTCGGAGTCACCAAGGTTGTGCAAATTGGCTGTGATGTTGCGGCCGCAAAGTGGTCGGTCGAGATGGCGGCGCACCACCCGGAGGTTATAGTCGGCGTTGCCTTGCACCCGAATGAAGCGCCACGTATCTTCGCTCGTCAAGGTAAAGGTGGACTTGAGGACGCCTACGCAGCGATTGCAGAGTTGGCAGGGCAGGATGTCGTGCGTGCGGTCGGCGAGACCGGCCTGGACTACTTCCGCACCGAGGGTGACCTGCGGATGGTGCAGCAGGAGTCTTTCCGGTGGCATATCAATTTGGCCAAGGAGTTGGGCAAGGCGCTAATTATTCACGATCGAGATTCACATGAGGATGTGATTTCAGTTCTGGAGTCCGAGGGTGCTCCAGCTAAAGTTATTTTCCATTGCTTCAGTGGAGATGCAAAGATGGCGAGTTACTGCGCTGATCGTGGTTGGTTCATGTCATTTGCTGGCGTAATTACCTTCAAGAATGCCGACGAGTTACGTGCGGCCCTGAAGGTGGTGCCCGATGACTTGGTCCTGGTCGAGACGGATTCGCCTTATCTGACTCCCGTGCCTTACCGAGGAAAGGCGAATGGGTCATACCTAATGCCCTTGACCGTGCGCCGGATGGCCGAGGTCCGCAGCGTGGACGAAGCGACGATGGCTCGGCAACTGTGGGATAACACGCACCGGGTCTTCGGTGTCTGGTAGCGATATGCTTGGCGCCCGCGAGATTCGCGAGTTGGCGGCGCAGTTGGGGATCCGGCCGACCAAAAAACTCGGACAGAACTTCGTCATTGATCCAAACACGGTGCAGCGGATTGTGCGGCTGGCCGGCATCAACTCGGCTTCGAAAGTCCTTGAAGTCGGGCCGGGTTTGGGGAGTTTGACCCTCGCGCTGCTTGAACCCGGGGCACAGGTTGTTGCCGTCGAGATCGATCGAGGGCTTGCGGAGCAATTACCGCTTACCGTGCGAGCGCACCTGCCCGAGCGGGCCGATGCATTAACCGTGCTACACGCAGATGCCCTTACCTTGCAGGATCTCGGTTTCGAACCCGATGCGCTGGTCGCGAACTTGCCCTACAACGTTTCGGTGCCGGTGCTCCTGCATTTGCTCAGCACTTTGCCTTCCTTGCGTTCGGTATTGGTCATGGTGCAAAAGGAGGTGGCTGATCGCTTGGTTGCTGGCCCCGGCTCACGTACTTACGGTGTGCCAAGTGTCAAATTACGTTGGTTTGGTGACCCGCAGGGCGCGGGAAATGTCGGCCCAAAAGTTTTCTGGCCCGAGCCCAAGGTGGATTCGGGGTTGGTGCGCATGACCTGCCATCAGCCCCCAAACTGCACCTCGTCAAGGGCTCAGGTGTTTGCGGTTGTTGACGCAGCTTTTTCGCAGCGGCGTAAATCCCTGCGCGCCGCCCTCGGCCAATTTGCCGGCTCCCCAGCGCAGGCGCAGTTGGCATTGGAGGTAGCCGGAATTGATCCGGGCGCCCGAGGGGAGTCACTTGATGTGGGTGACTTCGCGCGGTTAGCAGATGCATTGGCCCGAGATTAGCTTGCTAAAGGTGCCCGAAACCGGGGTAACGTTTACCCTGAGGCTATGACGACGGACCGGCACGTGGGCGCATCGGTCACCGTCAGAGCACCCGCGAAAGTCAATCTCCAACTCAGCGTCGGCCCAAAGCGGGCGGATGGGTACCACGAGTTGGCCACTGTTTTCCACGCGGTCAGTTTGTTCGACGATGTGCGTGCCCGCCAAGCAGAGCCCGGTGCCGGAATCTCATTGACAATTTCGGGCGAGGGTGCGGGTGAGCTGCCACTTGATGAGACAAACCTGGCTTGGCGTGCGGTGCTGTTGTTGGCCGACCAAGCGGGCCTGCCGGCCGATATAGAACTCCACTTGCACAAGGGCATCCCGGTTGCGGGGGGTATGGCTGGGGGCAGTGCAGATGCGGCGGGAGCGTTGCTGGCCTGCGAATCCCTTTGGCAACTTGGTATTGCGCGTGAGGAGTTGATGGTTCTTGCTTCGAGTCTTGGATCCGATGTGCCGTTCGCGGTTCACGGTGGCAACGCAATCGGTACCGGACGCGGCGAGCAGCTGCTTTCTGCGCTGTCGCGCGGAGTATTCGAGTGGGTGTTCGCCCTAGCGGACAAGGGTCTTTCTACCCCGACCGTATACACCGAGTGTGATCGGTTGCGCGGCGGCAGGGAGATCAAGGCTCCGGTTGTGGCGCCAGAGGTCATGCAGGCATTACGAGCCGGCGACCCTTTGGCACTAGGTGCGGCCCTGAAAAATGATTTACAGCCGGCAGCTATCTCGCTCCGTCCGATACTTTCCCAAGTACTCGAAGTTGGTGAGAGTTATGGTGCACTTGGCGCGATCGTGTCTGGTAGCGGACCGACCTGCGCATTCTTGGCGGCGGATGAAGAGCAGGCCCTCGATATTGCGGTTGGGCTGACTTCGGCCGGGGTGTGTCGAACCGTCAAGCGGGCAACCGGCGCAGTGCCCGGTGCGCGCATCGTGGCCTAAGCAACAACTCACCACTCAACAGGGGGTTTGGGCTATGCGTCGAACTCATACGAAAGTGAACGCAACAGGTCGGCGAGTTGCTGTTGCTCCGTGGTGCTGAGCCCAATCAGTAATTCACGTTCACGGTCGAGTAGATCGGTCAAGGCGCCATCAACTGTTCTTTGTCCGGTGGCCGTAAGCACCACCCGCACCCCGCGGCGATCATTTGGTTCGCGTTCGCGGCGTACTAATCCACGGGCCTCTAGCCGGTCGACTCGATTGGTTACCGTGCCGCTGGTGACCATGGCCTGCGCGCCTAGCTGCCCGGGGGAGAGCTCGTATGGCGCACCGGCGCGGCGTAACGCGGCGAGCACGTCGAATTCCCACGGTTCGAGTTGATGGTCACTAAAGGCTGCACGCCGAGCTAAATCCAGCTGGCGTGCTAGCCGGGTAACGCGGGACAGCACCTGCAGGGGCGAGGTGTCTAGGTCGGGGCGCTCCCGGTGCCAGGCGCTGACGAGGCGGTCAACCTCATCTGGGCGGGGGCCGGTCATAGCCGGAGCCTACGTCAAGAGTCTTGACGTCGAGATTCTTAGCGGTCGCGCTTGGTGAGCAGCTGGGGCTTGGCATCAAGGTTTTCGAGTCCACCCCACGCCAAATTCACCAGGTGCGCCACGACTTCGTCCTTCTTCGGCTTGCGGACATCAAGCCACCACTGGCCGGTCAGGGCCACCATGCCAACCAGCATCTGGGAGTACATGGGAGCCAACTTGGTGTTGATGCGGTGTGCTGCGAACTCGGCGGCAAGTAGATGCTCAACCTGGGCAGCAACATCGATGATCAAACTGGCGAATGACCCGGTCTGCTGGGATACCGGTGAATCGCGGACGAGGATCCGAAAGCCATCGGGGTATTCATCGATGTAATCGAAGAGCGCGAGGGCGGCCTGCTCGACCAGCACCCGCGCATTGCCGCCGGTCAAGGTGTCGCTGATCGTCGACAGCAGATGATTCATCTCGCGGTCCACCACCACCGCATACAAACCTTCTTTGCCGCCGAAGTGCTCGTAGACAACCGGCTTCGAGACGTCCGCCTTAGCCGCAATCTCTTCAACGGTTACCGCATCGAAGCCCTTTTCGGCGAAGAGTCTGCGCCCGACATCCAGTAATTGCTCGCGGCGTTCTTGGCCACTCATCCGCACCTTCCCGCGGGTGCGCGGGGGCCGCCGAACTTCACGGCGTTTAGCTAAGGGAAGTTCAGTGACATTATCGACTTCATTGATCATGGGCACCATTCACTGGAAATAGTCACGAAGGAGTAGGGGTTGGTTCTACGTATCCACGGACCCGGCGGCGCATTGCTGGGTCTTTCAATTTGCTGGCTATGCGCTGTGGCTTGGGCCAGCGCACATCGGTTACGAGTTTCATCGATTCCATCATGCGGATCGCCCGGGCGCTCATATCGAGTTGGCCTTTCAAGACCCCGTGGCGGGCCAAGGTGGGGTCGGCGTGGTGCAGGCTGTGCCAGGACTCACCAAATGACAAAATCGCGAGCCAAGGCACATTCGAGGAAAGATCGCGGGTATTAAATGGCCGCGTGCCGAACACATGACAAATTGAGTTGATTGACCAAGTTACGTGATGCACGAGTGCGATCCGAATCAGCCCGCCCCAGAACAGGCCCGCGAGTGCGCCCAGCCACGACCAAGTTATCAGCCCGCCGAGGAGCGCCGGCAGCAGAATTGAAGCAGTGAGGATTGCCGGGAAGAACTGCGAGATGCGGCGCAGATCCTTGTCGGCAGCGATATCCGGGGCGTACTGCTCAATCGGGGTTTGGGCTTCATCAAAGAGCCAGCCAACGTGGGCGTAGTAGAGGCCTTTAGCAATAGCGCGCTTGGACGTGCCGTAACGCCAGGGGGAGTGTGGGTCGCCAACCTCGTCCGAGAACTGGTGGTGCTTGCGGTGGTCGGCAACCCATTGATCAAGTGAGCCTTGGATCGCCATCGAGCCGGCGATGGCCAACCCGATCTTTACCGCGCGCGGGGCCTTGAAGGCACCGTGCGTGAAGCAACGGTGGTATCCCAAAGTGATGCCACCGGCGGTGACGGCCCAGAAGAAAAGGATCAGGCCGACGTCAACCCAGGTAAAGAAGCCGGCCCAGAAAATCGCCAGTGGGATCGCCGCGATGACTGCAAGCAAGGGTAAAATGACGAACGCCGCGATGGTGATTTTCATGCTGTCATTGAGGAGGCCTTCGTCAGTTTGGCCGCGAACCCCACTATTGGTAAAACTCGTCATGGCTGCATTTTGTTCGAGTTCGGACGTAATCGGCACCGGGCTCCCTAGGGGCTGTGGGGTACCTTCGGTACCGTAACTTACGCTACCGTAACCAAGGTAAGTGCGCCATTGGAAAACGGTGCATTTAGGGTGATGTCCCCCAAGTGTTTTTGGGCATGTCATCAATCCCGGGTCGTCTAGCGGCAGGACAGCGGACTTTGAATCCGTCAACGGTGGTTCGATCCCACCCCCGGGAGCTAATCAACCCCGGGGCCCCACTCCCGAGGCATTGTTAGTCGACCTTCCCCGCGTGCGGCACCGGGGGCAGGGGTGACGGGGAACCCGTTACTTTGTTCCTGGCCACTAGGTGGTGGCTTCTGGCTGCTGGGGTGTTCGGGTTCACGCTACGCAAACAACCGGCCCCGACGAAAAGCGGTCAGGGACCAGCAACAGGGTTTAAACACCCCACCTAACGGTAGGGACCAGTTCTACTCTTCATTACCCTCAAAGCACATAAAGCAAGCTGGGTCTCTCCCCCCAGCGCAAGCAGGACCGTCGTAAGCGGGGTTTAGGGTGCCGCCGATACCGGCAACTCCAGGCCGGGCCGGGCCCACCCCGAGTGCGAGCCGATCGCAGGCCGCAGAACTAACAGGTGTATTCACTTCAAAACTTGGCATCGGGTGCTCCTAGGGTTTCGCGGGCCAATAACCAATCGGGCGTCCCTTGACACTACGCCATTAACCCTGATTCATCAATGGCTCGACGAGGCCTTTCTCGCCAGCGGCCCTCAATCCCCTGCCACCGATTGGACTATCCCGCCCCGCAGCGGTCGCGATCGTTGGTTTTTTGGCCTTTGGCATTTTCGTGTGGCAGCAGATAATCGTGAGTTCTGGTAATCGGCCGGACGTCCTTGCTTACTTCGAACATAAGCCCTTGTAGCGACCCAATGATCAATAAGATCCCAGCATGGCCATCTGGGCGACTCGGCGAGCTAGGCGGTCCTTGGTCCCGATGGCCATGGTGGTAGCGCTGGCCTCGGCAGGCCCGGCGCTGGCGTGGACGCCCGATACCCAGGTGCCGGCGGCTGCGCCCGCGGATGGCGCTTACCCGATGGGGTCGCCGAAGTACCGCACCATCTGGGTTGACCCCAAAGTCGGAAAGGACTCCCGAAGCGGTGCCACCCGGGGGCAGGCACTGCGCACGCTGGATGCGGCTTGGCGCAAAATTCCGCAGGGCAAGAAAATCACCGGCATAGGCTTCCGAATTCTCATTACGCCGGGAGCGCTGAAGCCAACTGATGTTCCAAACTACTTTGAGTCACGCTACGGCACGGCACAGGCACCAATCCTGATCCAACCGGCAAGCGGCAAAGGCACTGTCACCCTGCCGGCGGTGAATATCTTTGACACGAGCTATTTGTATTTCATTGGGCTTAAGTTCGCGTCAGATCTAGGTGACGCCGTGCACTGCGAGAAATGTAATCACTTTCTCCTTCGCGACAGTGTTGTTCGAGGAGCGCCGCGAGCTAGTGGCAAGGTGGGAGATCTGGTGAAGATAAACCAGTCCCAATACGTGTACTTGGAGAACAACGATATTTCAGGCGCATCCGACAATGTTGTTGATTTCGTAGCGGTGCAGTACGCCACGTTGCTCAATAACAAGATTCATGACGGAAGCGATTGGTGCGCCTACGCAAAGGGAGGCTCGGCAAGTATTCGTGTTAGCGGCAATGAGATTTATGACTGCGGGACGGGCGGCTTCACCGCTGGGCAAGGCACCGGATTTCAGTTCATGACGGCGCCTTGGATCAAATACGAAGCATATGACATCGACGTGATCGACAACGTGGTGCACGATGTCGAAGGGGCGGGCCTTGGCGTGAATGGCGGATACAACGTGCTGATGGCGGGCAACACTCTTTACCGGGTGGGGGAGCGAGACCACCTACTTGAATTCGTGGCCGGGCACAGGTCATGTGACGGCGCCGCGGGCGATGATGGGCGAGATAAGTGCCGACAGTTTTTATCCCAAGGGGGTTGGGGAACCACACGAGTTGACGATGGTGAAAATTATGTTCGCATACCCAATAAGCACGTATATGTGTATAACAACGTGATCGTTAACCCGCCGGGCACGCAGAGTTCGGGCGCCCAAATTACCGTCGCCGCGCCATATTCGGGGGAATGGCAGGTGGGTTCGAATGTCGCCGTTCCGACGTTGTTCGACGAGGACCTACAGATCCGTGGGAACCTAATTTGGGATGGGGACGCAGAGCACAGCAGCGGCCTTGGCGGTGAGGATTCGGGCTGCCGGAGCGCCAATGCCACCTGCAATGTGGGGCAATATCTGGCCGATAATGCCGTTAACCGGGTGTACCCGAACCTGGTTGCCCCGGCTGCTGGCAACTACGCCCTGACCCCAGCGACCGCCGCCGCTTTGGCCGCCCAACGGGTGGCTATCCCGGCTTTCAACTAAGCACCACCCCGGTCGATAGAGTTAAGCCACCTTCCCCGGTCCGTCGTTGGCGCAGTGCGGTGCTTGGCCCTAGGCACGATCCGCACGAGCACCCGCAGGTGAGCGAAGGTGGTGGTATGGCGATGAACCGCCCCAGCGCCGTCATCATCCTTGCCGCTGGCGAGGGCACGAGAATGCGGTCTGCGACCCCAAAGGTGCTGCACAGTATCGCCGGCCGGTCACTGCTTGGCCACGTCATCGAGGCCGCTGCAACTTTGGAACCTGAGCACCTGGTCGTGGTGGTTGGGCACGGCCGCGACCAGGTAATTGAGCATATTGCCGAGATTGCCCCGTGGGCGTTGATCGTGGTGCAGGCCGAGCAACATGGCACCGGGCACGCGGTTCGGGTGGCCTTGGAAGACCTTGACGCCAAGGGGGCGGTGTTTGGTGATGCTCCACTAGTCGTATTGACCGGAGATACGCCACTGCTAACAGGTGGCACCTTGGTGCAATTGGTCGTTGCCCATGACGAAGCCAAGGCGGCGGCGACAGTGCTTACCACCCGTCTTGCAGACCCGTTCGGCTATGGCCGGGTAATCCGCGATGCCGCCGGCGGCGTACAGCGCATTGTCGAGCAAAAAGATGCCACGGCTGATGAACGAGCGGTTGCTGAAATCAATTCGGGAATGTATGCCTTTGATCTAACAAAACTGCGTGGGGTCTTGGGCCGCCTGACCGCCGACAATGCCCAAGGCGAGCAGTATCTCCCAGATGTCGTCGGTCTCTTGCGCGGTGACTCAGCTTCGGTTGCGGCGTCAATGTGTCTGGACTCAACGGAGATCATGGGGGTAAATGACCGCGTGCAGCTTGCGGCGGCAGCGGCCATCATGCGAGATCGAATCAACACCCGGTGGATGCGTGATGGAGTAGCGATCGCTGATCCCGCCACCACTTGGCTAGATGTTGACGTCGATATCGAGCCAGATGTCATGATCTTGCCTAACACGACCTTGCGCGGCCCCACTTCGATTGCATCAGGGGCCCAAATCGGCCCGGGAACCACTTTGGTGTCATGTGAGGTCGCCGAGAATGCCACCGTGATCCACACCTGGGCGGAGCTAGCGGTTATCGGTGCGGGCAGCCAGGTGGGCCCATTTACCTACCTGCGCCCGGGAACCGTGCTCGGTGCCGATACCAAGGCCGGGGCCTTCGTCGAGATCAAGAACTCCAATATCGGCGACTCGTCGAAGGTGCCGCACCTGTCATATGTTGGAGATGCCCAGATCGGCACGGGTAGCAATATCGGCGCGGCAACGGTGTTTGTCAACTATGACGGGGTCGAAAAGCATCGCACCGTCATCGGCGACCATGTGCGAGTTGGCAGTGACACCATGCTCGTGGCACCGGTGACCATCGGAGATGGTGCCTACACGGCGGCAGGTTCGGTAATTACCGAGGACGTGCCCCCGGGGGCGATGGGGGTAGGTCGGTCACGGCAACGCAATATTCTCGACTGGGTGCTACGGCGCCGGCCAGGCACTGACTCTGCGAGGGCTGCAAATCAAGTTATTTCCACTGTAAGTAAATCCGATACTAACGCACAGGAGGATAAGTGACCGAACTCGTGGTGGCCAACAAGAAGAGATTGGTGCTCCTTGCCGGCCGGTCACATCCGCAGCTGGCAAATCAAGTTGCCCAACACCTTGGTATCCCGCTGTCCAAGACGACGGCATTTGATTTCGCCAATGGTGAGATCTTCGTGCGTTTCCAGGAGTCGGTGCGCGGTTGCGACGCGTTCGTCCTCCAAAGCCACACGACCCCGATCAATCAATGGATCATGGAGCAACTCATCATGGTTGATGCGTTGAAACGGGCATCGGCAAAGCGCATAACCGTGGTGATGCCGTTCTACGGTTATGCGCGCCAAGATAAGAAGCATCGCGGACGCGAGCCCATCTCGGCCAGGTTGATGGCAGACCTGTTCAAGGCCGCTGGCGCTGACCGATTGATGACAGTTGACCTGCACACTTCACAGATTCAGGGCTTCTTTGATGGGCCGGTTGATCATCTGTTCGCGCTGCCGCTACTCGCCTCACATGTCTCGAATAAAACTGACCGCTCGCAGATCACGGTGATCTCACCAGATGCGGGTCGGGTGCGGGTTGCCGAACGGTGGACCGATGTGCTCGGGGCGCCCTTAGCGATCATTCACAAGAGGCGTGACCCGGATGTGGCGAACCAGGTTCGGGTGCTCGAGGTGGTCGGCGACGTTGAAGGTCGGGTCTGTGTGGTGGTCGACGACATGATCGATACCGGTGGAACCATTGTTAAAGCCGCCGAGACCTTATTTGACAACGGCGCAGCCGATGTCATTGTGGCAGCCACCCATGCCATCTTGAGCGAACCGGCGGCCGAGCGACTGCAAAATTCGCGGATCTCGGAAGTGATAGTTACCGACACCCTGCCCATTGCCGAGCATCAGGCGTTCGCGAAACTAACGGTTCTTTCGATCTCCCAGATTTTGGCCAAGGCGGTCAATGAGGTCTTCACCGACGGCTCGGTGACAAGCATGTTTGAAGATCCCGAGACTGCCGTGGTGAACTCCTCCCACTAGGAAACCGGGGGTTAACGAGTACCAGCCAGTGCCGGGGCGCTCGTGGCCCGGATTTGGGTTGGGCTAGACTGCGGCTACTCCTCGGCGAGGGTGACCACCTGCTGGTCACCGTGATCGACGTGGTCGGCGCCCAACGCGCTTCACCGAGGTGAATTTCGCTAAGGAGAAGTACGTTGTCACAGGTAGCAATCACCGCTCAGGCCCGCTCCGAATTCGGCAAGGGAGCGGCGCGCAAATTACGTCGCGAGGGCCGCATCCCGGCCGTCATCTACGGCAGTGGCAGCGAGTTGCTCCACATCACCCTCCCCGAGCATGAGCTCAATTTGGCACTTCGCAAGCCGCGGGTGGTGCTCGCGGTCACCTTCGAAGGTTCGACCGTCATCACCAAGCCCCGCGATGTGCAGCGCGATCCGGTCAAGCGGGTTCTTGAGCACCTTGACCTCGTGATAATTTCCAAACTCGAAGCCGCCACGCGTGGAGACATGGCCGACGCGATGAAGGTTGCTGAAGTAGCTGCGATCGAAGCCGGCATTGACCCGGGTACGGTCGCTGCGGCGATGCAAGATGCCATCGCACGCGGTGAAGACCCGATGGCAGCTGCCCTTCATGCTGTCGCTGACGTTCGCGCACAGGCCGAGGCATATGCCGAGGCCAACAGCGCGCAAGCGGAGGTGGATGATGCAGCGGCAGCGGCCGGGGCGGCCGCGGCTGCGGCAGCAGCCCCGCCGAGTGCACCAGCCGAACCGGCTGCCGAGTAACGACTTACGAAGACGCAAATCCCATGACCTGGCTCATTGTGGGCCTAGGCAACCCTGGTCCGGACTATTCGGCGACCCGGCACAATTTTGGCTATTTGTCGGTGTCCGAGATCGCGGTGCGCATGGCCGGGCGGTTGGCAAAGCACAAGCGCGCCAACGCTCTCGTGCTTGAAGGGCGTCTCGGGGCCCCGGGGAGTTCGGTAAACGCGGTGCTCGCCCAGCCGCTTTCTTTTATGAACGAGTCAGGCGGGCCGGTGAAAGCGTTGATGCAGTTCTATGACGTTGCCGATGAAAACCTAATAGTGCTGCATGACGAACTTGACATCCCCTTCGGCAGCATTCGAGTGAAGTTCGGCGGCGGTGATAACGGCCACAATGGTTTGAAGAGCATTCGCAAGGCGGTCGGTACGGGTGAGTACCTGCGGGTCCGTCTAGGGATCGGCCGCCCCGTAGGGCGACAGGATCCGGCGGATTTCGTCCTAAAGCCATTTCCTTCGGCGCAGCGGGCCGAAGCCGTTGTGCTGGTGGCGCGCGGTGCTGATGCTGCTGAGTCTTTAGTTTTCGAGGGGCTTGAGCGCACCCAGAACATTTTCAATGGTGATGGTGAGGTGGGGTAGATGCACATGCTCAGTGATGCTGAGTTATCGCGCGCCATCGCGGCGCAGGCCGGTGAGGCGTTGCTGAACCTGCGCTCGGCATTTGGTGACTTAGATCCGGCTGATAAAGATCGGGCGAATGAATTACGGAAGTCAGGTGATCGCACCGCCCATGAATTGATTGCGGAGTTCTTGGCGCAGCACCGACCGCAGGATGCTTTGCTGAGTGAAGAGGGCGCTGACGACGACCGGCGGCTATCGGCAGATCGGGTCTGGATCGTTGATCCCCTTGATGGGACTTGGGAGTATGGCCAAGGGCGGGCGGACTTCGCGGTTCATGTGGCGCTGTGGCTCCCGGCAACTAAGTCCCTTGCCGCCTGCACGGTAGACCTGCCGGCACAAGGGATATCCCGTTCGATGCTAGATGAGGTGGGCGCACCCGCCGCGTTGCCGGCGAATCGGCCCATTCGAATAGTGGCATCGCGTACGCGCCCGCCTGCCACCTTGCCGGCAGCCGTGGCGCTGCTGGCGGAAAGACTTGAAATTGCGGGGATCAGCGAGCAGGGCGTCGAGATCGTAGACGTCGGTTCGGTCGGCGCTAAAGTCAATGAGATGTTGTGCGGGCGCGCGGAAGGGTATGTACACGACACCGGCTTCTACGAGTGGGATGTGGCAGCCCCATACGGGGTGGCGGCACACTATGGCTTCCTGGCCTGTCATGTCGATGGGGCACCGGTGACCTTTAATCACATGCCCCCTTACGTGACCGACCTGATCGTGGCGCACCCGCGGATAGCACCACTGTTGCTCGAGTGCCTCGCGGAGGCGGCTCAACAGTGAGCCTGACGGGTCTACTAAGGGCTGTTGCTGAGCTACCAGAATTCATTCGACTGGCCGAAGCCAGGCTGGCAACGGCGGTCGCGCCAACGGCGTTAGCTCCGGTGCTCTTGGCCCGACTTGCGGCGCCGGCACCGGTTGGCGCCGCACGACGACTCTTAGTTGTCACCGCTACCGGTCGCGAGGCTGATGATTTAGCCATCGGCCTGCGGGCTCTTGCACCAAGCAGCACTATCGCAGTATTCCCTTCGTGGGAAACCCTGCCGCACGAGAGGCTTTCGCCGTCCCTTGACACCGTGGGCCGTCGTCTCGCAATTCTGCGGCGCCTGGCGCACGCCTCTGCGGCGGATCCGCTAGTGCAGCCGATAGACATCCTGATCGCATCGGTGCGCGCAGTTTTGCAACCGATGGCGGCGGGCCTTGGCGATGTCGAGCCGGTGCGGCTCAACCATGGGATGAGCGTTGATCTCACCTGGCTTGTTGAGCGCTTGAGTGAGCTCGGGTATGAGAGAAATGATTTGGTCGAAAGGCGTGGTCAGTTCGCCGTTCGCGGTGGCATCCTTGACGTATTTCCGCCACCTAATGAGCATCCATTGCGGATTGAGTTTTGGGGCGATCTGGTCGAGGAGATTCGGACTTTTTCGGCCGCTGACCAAAGGTCACTTGAACTTGCCGGTGACGGCCTATTTGCACCACCGGTACGTGAGTTGCTTTTGACGTCAGCGGTGCGTGAACGGGCTCGCTTGCTAGCCACCGCAGCGCCTGAAATTGCCGACATGGCCGGCCGGATCGCCGAAGGCCTGCATGTTGAGGGCATGGAGACCTTGATCCCGGTTTTAGTCGACAAGATGGTGACGCTGCCCCAGTTGGTTGACCGGTCATCAACCCTGGTGCTTATCGAGCCCGAGCGGATCAGAACTCGGGCCCATGACCTGGAGCGCACCGCGGCTGAGTTCTTGGCTGCCTCCTGGCATAACGCCGCGGTAGGTGATCAATCTCCCATTGATCTAGCCGGCGCTTCTTATGCATCCGTAGACGAGATCTTGGCCACCACCGATGGTCGCTCCATGCCCCGGCTCTTGGTAACTTCGCTTGCGACGGATCTTGAGCTATTGGACGCAAGCGCTGATGAAGTTATTGATTTTGGTGCTGCCGCGGCCCACGAGTATCGCGGTGATTCGGGGTTGGCGTTTGCCGATATAGCTAAGTGGACGGCTGCGAGTTGGCGGGTGGTACTAGCTAGTGAGGGGCACGGGTCTGCTGAACGCTTCGTTGAGACATTGTCCGGCGAAGACATCCCGGCTCGATTGGTTGACTCATTAGACGATGAGCCGCAGCCCGGGGTCGTGAGCGTGACTACGGCGAGCATGTTGCACGGATTCGTCCTCGAAGGGTGTGCACTAGCGGTGCTGACCGAGACCGACATTGTCGGTCAGCGCTCCTCAACCAAGGATATGCGTCGGCTGCCGTCGCGCCGGCGCCGCACAATTGACCCACTGGCCCTTGCTAAAGGCGACTTTGTAGTCCATGAGCAGCACGGCGTAGGCCGTTATGTGGAAATAGCCAAGCGCGAGGTGGGTGGGGTGGCACGGGAGTACTTAGTTGTCGAGTATGCGCCGAGTAAACGCGGGCAGCCGGCCGATCGACTCTATGTGCCTACCGATCAACTTGATTTAGTCACTCGATAT
>BJGE01000021.1 GCA_014190275.1 Actinomycetes bacterium
TGTTGGGGATCACGCCTGTGAGTACATGACAGGTGGCCGCGTAGTGGTGTTGGGCGCCACCGGCCGCAATCTCGGTGCTGGTATGTCGGGCGGCGTTGCCTATGTGCTGGATCTGCTCCCGGGGATGGTTAACCCAGAGATGGTCGATCTCGATCCGCTGTCAGATGCTGATCTAGATGAGTTGCAGTTGATTATCCGGGACCACTTTGAGTTAACGCAGTCGGAACCAGCACGTGCGCTGCTAGCTGATTGGTCAATAGGTGGTGGTCGATTCACCAAGGTCATGCCTAAAGACTTCAAACGCGTTATGGCACTAAGTGAGCGGGAGCCACCAGCGGTGCAGAACGCGGCAACAATGGTTTTGGGCGGCACTCGTGGGTGATCCAAAGGGCTTCTTAAGTACCGATCGTGAGCTTCCCGTGCGGCGTACGGTTGATATTAGATTGCAAGATTGGCGTGAGGTCTATCTGGAATTCGGTGCTGAACGACTGGAGAAGCAAGCTGGACGCTGCATGGACTGTGGTATCCCGTTCTGCCACAACGGTTGCCCCCTTGGCAACTTGATTCCCGATTGGAATGACCTGGTGTGGCGAGGGGATTGGCGGGCGGCGAGTGAACGTTTACATGCGACTAATAACTTCCCCGAATTCACCGGGCGCCTTTGCCCCGCACCGTGTGAAACCGCCTGTGTTCTTGGGATTAATGCTGATCCGGTAACCATCAAGCAGGTCGAAGTTTCCATCATTGACAAAGCCTGGGATCAGGGGTGGGTTATCGCCCAACCCCCCGAGCGCCTTTCCGGAAAAACAGTAGCGGTGATCGGTTCAGGTCCGGCTGGATTGGCAGCCGCGCAGCAACTGGCCAGAGCCGGGCACACCGTGGCTGTATACGAGCGGGATGATCGCATCGGTGGACTCCTGCGTTACGGTATCCCGGAGTTCAAGATGGAAAAGAGTCACCTTGACAAGAGGTTGGCTCAACTTGCTGCCGAAGGTGTTAAGTTCCGGGCCGGAGTCGATGTCGGAACGGATGTCACCGGTGGGGATCTGCGTCGGCGTTACGACGCCGTGGTGGTCGCAACGGGAGCCACAAAATGGCGCGATCTAGACATCCCTGGTCGCGATCTGCTCGGTGTGTACCAAGCCATGGAAGTTTTGCCACTGGCCAATCGAGTGCAAGAAGGTGATCTGGTGGTCTCCCCGCTAGATGTAAGCGGTAAGCATGTGGTCATCATCGGCGGCGGTGACACCGGGGCAGATTGCCTTGGCACCGCACACCGCCAAGGGGCAGCATCGGTAACCCAGTTGGAGATTTTGCCGGTTCCACCTGCGGCCCGCCCGGGCAATCAGCCTTGGCCGACCTACCCGATGACTTATCGCGTCACGAGCGCTCACGAGGAAGGCGGTGAGCGAATATTCGCGGTGGCCACGGAAGCTTTTATCGATGACGGCACCGGACGGTTGGCGGCACTTCAAATTGTTGATGTAGCAACTGGCGATGGGGGTTTTTCCCCGATTGTTGGTTCCAGCCGCGAGCTGCCAGCCGAAGTGGTGCTGCTGGCTTTGGGCTTCACCGGCCCGGAGCCGGGACCGGTAATCGAACAGCTGGGACTTGGCCTAGATGATCGCGGCTTGATCAAGCGCGGCCCCGATTACGCCACCGACTCCGAAGGCGTCTATGTCTGCGGTGACGCGGGTCGAGGGCAGTCGCTAATTGTCTGGGCAATTGCTGAAGGTCGTGCCACAGCGGCGGCAGTGGATAGATACCTCACCGGCAGCACCAACCTGCCGTCCCCAATTGCTGCCACGGCCCGTCCACTTGCTGTATGACAGCGCTTACAGGGACTTGGTCTAGGATCTAGTCATGCGTCGCGCAAAAATTGTGGTCACCTTGGGGCCGGCTACCACCTCGTTGGAAAGTATCCGAGCCTTAATTGCGGCTGGGATGGACGTAGCACGGCTAAACCTGTCCCACGGTGATCATGAAGAGCATCGGAACTTATACGGGGCGGTACGCCAGGCCGCGGACGAGGCCGGCCGTGGGGTCGGAATCCTAGTTGATCTGCAGGGCCCGAAGATCCGCCTCGGCCGCTTCGAGTCGGGCCCGGTGCTACTGGAAGTCGGTGCCGAGTTCATCGTAACCACCGAAGATGTTCCCGGTGATGTGAAGATGGTGTCGACTACTTATGCGGGCCTACCCGGCGATGTGCAGGCAGGTGATCTAGTTTTGATTGATGACGGCCGGATCACCCTCCAAGTCACCGGAGTTGATGGTCCACGCGTGGTGACGAAGGTTATTGAAGGTGGCGAGGTTTCGGACAACAAGGGCTTTAATCTGCCCGGTGTAGCGGTGAGCGTGCCGGCAATGTCCGAGAAGGATGTTGAGGATTTGCGGTGGGCACTGCGCATCGGCGCCGACATGATCGCCTTGTCCTTTGTGCGCTCTGCTTCAGATATCAATCACGTTCATCGCATTATGGCCGAGGAGGGGGTGCACGTACCGGTTCTTGCGAAAGTCGAGAAGCCGCAGGCGGTTGACAATCTCGAAGAGATAGTTGAGGCATTTGACGGCGTGATGGTGGCCCGCGGCGACCTCGGGGTTGAGTTGCCGCTCGAGGCTGTGCCGCTTGTTCAAAAGCGGGCGATTCAGATGTGCCGTGAAGTATCGAAACCGGTAATCGTCGCAACCCAGATGCTCGATTCAATGATCTCCGCCACGAGGCCTACTCGCGCTGAAGTCAGTGACGTGGCCAACGCGGTGCTGGATGGCGCTGACGCGCTGATGCTTTCGGGGGAGACCAGTATCGGTGTGCACCCCAGTTTGGTAGTCGAGACCATGGCCAAAATCATCGAGCACGTTGAAGTGGAAGCGCTGACCTCGCTGCCACCCCTAGATGATGTGCGGGAGGGTTCAACGGCCCGGGCGCTCACCCATGCTGCGGTCGGTGTAGCAGACGAAATTGCTGCCACGCACTTAATCGCGTTCACCGAGACCGGGCTATCCGCGCGTCTTATCTCAAGATGGCGCAATCAGACACCGTTATTGGCATTCACCCCAAATCCCAGGGTTAGAAGCCAGTTGTCGTTGGTTTGGGGGGTGGAAACCTTCTTGGTAGCCGGTGTTATTCACACCGACGACATGGTGGTGCAGGTCGACCGGGCCCTACTAGATATCGGCCGGGCCGTGGCGGGCGATCGCGTGGTTATCGTCGCTGGGGTGCCGCCGGGTATTCCGGGCACCACGAACGGGATGCGGGTGCACAAGATTGGGTCGGGTCCGCGGGGCTGATTGGGTCTGCTTTCACCTGCGCTATGGTGGGGAGTGCTAGGCGTCCTTTAAGCCCGTCCAGAGAGACGGGGAAGGGGGTCCATTTTCATGGATTCAGGTATGACTGTCCCTGCTGAGCGGTCAGTGGTGCTCGACGCCGGTGATATGGGTCGGGCGATTAGACGCATAGCGCACGAGATCGTGGAGCGCAATAAAGGTGCGGCCGATCTCATCTTGTTGGGGATTCCAACCCGCGGAGTTTTCCTTGCCCAGCGAATTGCGAGCGCGATTACGCCTATTGATGGTGAGGCTGTCGAGGTCGGGGCACTAGACATTACCCTGTATCGCGATGATCTAAGGCTTAGGCCGGCTCGGGCACTTGAGCCGACGGCTATCCCCGCGGGCGGAATCGACAACAAAGTTGTAGTCCTGATCGATGATGTGCTCTTTTCGGGCCGCACGGTGCGATCAGCACTTGATGCACTAAATGACATTGGGCGCCCACGCGCCGTCCAACTTGCTGCCCTTGTCGATAGGGGGCACCGCGAGTTACCGATCCGCGCTGATTTCGTCGGCAAAAATTTACCGACAGCGTTAGCGGAGCAGGTGCGGGTACGCCTCGTGGAGTTCGACGAGATCGATGAGGTCACCATCGAGGGTGGTGCGCGCTAGATGCGGCATTTACTTTCAGCCGGCGACCTCGATTTAGATGAAGCTTGCCTGATACTCGACACCGCGGCGCAATTGGCGTCGGTCTCCGATCGCTCGGTAAAGAAATTACCAACATTGCGAGGGCGCACGGTGGTTAATCTGTTCTTTGAGGATTCCACTCGAACGCGTATTTCATTTGAAATTGCCGCGAAACGGCTTTCGGCCGATGTCATCAACTTCGCCGCCAGGGGCTCAAGTGTTTCAAAAGGCGAAAGTCTCAAGGACACGGCGCTGACATTAGAGGCGATGGGTGCGGACGCCGTGGTGATTCGACATGGTTCCTCGGGCGCGCCGCATCGCCTTGCGACGGCGGGTTGGATTCAAGGTAGCGTCGTGAATGCCGGCGACGGAACCCACGAACATCCGACGCAAGCACTCCTTGATGCCTTCACACTCCGACATCATCTGCGCGATGGCACCGGGGATCTAGCGGGGTTGCAAGTCGCGATTGTTGGAGATATTTTGCACAGCCGCGTGGCCAGGTCCAATGTCTTGCTGCTGCGCACACTTGGGGCTGAGGTAACAGTGGTCGCGCCTCCGACCTTGCTGCCTTTTGGGGTAGCCGATTGGCCGTGTGTGGTGAGTTACAACCTTGACGAGGTCCTTCCAAATGTTGACGCGGTCATGATGCTAAGAGTTCAGACGGAGCGCATGCAGGCCGCATACTTTCCATCTGAAAATGAATACAGCCGCAGGTATGGGCTCGATGTTCGCAGAATGGGATTGCTGCCACCGCATGCGATTGTTTTGCACCCAGGCCCGATGATCCGCGGAATGGAGATTTCAGCAGATGTTGCCGACAGCCCGCGCGCTGTGATGGCCGAGCAAGTTGCCAACGGTGTGAGTATTCGGATGGCCGTACTTTATCTACTCCTTGGCGGGATGACAGACGATGACCGAAAGGAGCTTTGACGATGACTTTGAGCACTGTCATCCGCGGGGTGCGGCCATATAACGAGGAGCCCGTTGACGTTGTCGTCAAAGGCGGTGTTATCGCCGAGGTCGTTAAGGCTGGCAGCGGTGCTGGCCGGGTAGTCGATGCGTCCGGATTAATCGCGTTGCCTGGATTTGTCGACTTGCACACCCACCTTCGCGAACCCGGGCGTGAAGACGCCGAGACCATCGAGACGGGATCACAGGCCGCGGCCCTTGGCGGGTTCACCGCGGTGTTCGCCATGGCCAATACGTCGCCGGTCGCCGATACCGCTGGGGTTGTCGAGCAGGTTTGGCATCTTGGTCAACAAACCGGTCTGGTCGACGTCTTCCCGGTGGGAGCGGTAACCGTTGGCCTAGAAGGTGCGCACCTGGCTGAGCTGGGCGCGATGGCAACTTCGGTTGCGCAGGTCCGGATGTTCAGCGACGACGGTAAGTGTGTTCATGATGCTGCCATCATGCGTCGGGCACTTGAATATGTGAAGGCATTTGATGGCGTGATAGCACAGCACGCGCAGGAGCCCCGCCTGACCGTTGACGCGCAAATGAATGAAGGCTTGCTATCTGGCCAACTTGGCCTAGCCGGCTGGCCCAGTGTTGCCGAAGAATCGATTGTGGCGCGAGATGTGCTTCTCGCCGAGCATGTTGATTCGCGGCTACATGTTTGCCATGTCTCAACCGCCGGGTCGGTCGATATCATCAGGTGGGCTAAAAGCAAAGGCATCAAGGTCACGGCCGAAGTCACACCCCATCATCTGCTCCTCACCGAGGATCTAGTCGCCAGTTATGACCCGGTCTACAAAGTCAACCCACCGCTTAGAACCGGTGCGGATATAGCAGCTTTACGAGCCGCATTGGCAGATGGCACCATCGATGCGCTTGCCACCGACCATGCACCGCACCCCCATGAAGACAAGGATTGCGAGTGGGCGGCTGCCGCATTCGGCATGCTCGGGTTACAGACCGCTTTCAGTATCGCGGTGTTAACGATGATTGAGTCTGGGCTACTTGACTGGCGTGCCCTCGCCGACCGGATGTCGGTTCGGCCGGCCCGAATTGGTCATGCCATCGGGCATGGTCAGGGCCTGGTGGTTGGGGCGCCGGCGAATATCTGTCTGGTTGACCCAGATGCCTTTTGGGTTGCTGAACCAAGCTCCTTCGCTTCAAAGAGTCGAAACAGCCCATATGCCGGGATGACATTGCCAGGTCGTGTAGTGCATGTTTATAAAGCGGGTAAGGCGACCGTGGTGGATGGTGGGCTCGCGTGTTGAATAGTGGCGTGATCTGGCCGAACTCACGTGAATCAGCGGTTCTAGTACTCGAGGATGGCCTGGTGGCGCGAGGGCAAAACTACGGGGCCGTGGGCGCCACTTTCGGTGAGGCGGTATTTAACACCGGAATGACCGGTTACCAAGAGACATTGACTGATCCGTCCTATCGGCGCCAAGTCGTCATCATGACCGCCCCGCATATTGGCAATACCGGAGTAAACGACGAAGACTCTGAGTCTGCCCGTATTTGGGTGGCCGGTTACGTGGTGCGGGATCCCTCGCGGGTTTCCTCTAACTGGCGCGCCAAGGGTGGCCTCGAAGATGACCTGCGTGATCAAGGGATCGTCGGAATCTGCGGTGTTGATACCCGGGCACTGACTCGGCATCTTCGCGAACGCGGTGCCATGCGTGCCGGAATCTTCTCGGGCGAGCTAGCGGGTCTGCCAGTCGGTGAATTATTGGCCAAAGTCAACTCCAGTCCCGCGATGTCTGGTGCCAATCTGACTGCTGAGGTGAGCACCACCAAGGCATATACCGTGCCGGCGATCGGCACCCGAGAGCAATCGGTCGTTGCGGTTGACCTTGGAATCAAAACCATGACGCCGCATCGGCTCGCGCAGCGGGGTATCGAGGTACACGTCGTACCCGCAACATTCACGGCCCAGCAGATTTTAGCGATGAATCCCGACGGAGTGTTCTTCTCCAATGGCCCGGGTGATCCAGCTACGGCTGACAGCGCCGTGGCAGTTATGTCCGAGTTGCTCGCCGCGCGAGTACCAATTTTCGGAATTTGTTTTGGTAACCAAATTCTAGGTAGAGCCCTTGGACTCGGGACTTATAAATTGCGGTACGGCCACCGCGGCATTAATTCACCGGTGCAGGACTTGAGCACGGGTCGGGTAAGTGTTACCGCGCACAATCACGGGTTTGCCGTCGATGCCCCCCGCGGAGCCCCCTTCTCGACCGCCTTTGGCGCTGCCGAAGTGAGCCATGTTTGCCTAAATGATGATGTCGTCGAGGGTTTACGGTGCCTGGACGTGCCAGCGTTCAGTGTCCAGTATCACCCGGAGGCCGCCGCTGGTCCACATGATGCGGCTGGGCTCTTCGATGAATTCGTTGATCTGATGAAAGCTGGTCGTTGATGCCAAGGCGCGATGACATTAAGTCGATCCTGGTAATTGGATCTGGGCCAATTGTCATTGGACAGGGCTGTGAGTTCGATTATTCGGGGACGCAGGCCTGTCGGGTACTTAAGGATGAAGGTTTGCGAGTAGTGCTGGTGAATTCAAATCCGGCCACGATCATGACCGACCCTGAGTTTTCGGACGCGACTTACATCGAGCCGATTACCCCTGAGTTCGTTGAGCGCATCATTGCCAAGGAACGCCCCGATGCGTTGTTACCGACATTGGGCGGACAAACGGCTTTGAATATAGGGATCGCCTTACACAAGAACGGTGTGCTGGAGCGCTACGGGGTTGAAATGATCGGCGCCGACGTCGATGCCATTGAGCGTGGCGAAAACCGAGAGTTATTTCGCCGCATCGTCGCCGAGATAGGTGCCGAGAGCGCGTTGTCGGTGATCTGTCATTCCATAGCGGAATGCCAAAGCGCCGCTGAGCAACTCGGGTTCCCGGTTGTCATCCGGCCCTCGTTCACCATGGGCGGTGCCGGGTCGGGCATCGCGTATGACGAAGCAGACCTATTGCGGATCGCCGGCGCCGGACTTCAGGCGAGTCCAACCACCGAGGTGCTTATCGAGGAGTCGATTATCGGTTGGAAGGAATACGAACTTGAACTAATGCGCGACCGCAATGACAACGTCGTGGTTATCTGTTCAATTGAGAACTTAGACCCGATGGGTGTTCATACCGGAGACTCGATAACGGTTGCGCCAGCCCTGACCTTGACCGATCGCGAATATCAACATATGCGTGATGTAGGTATCCAGATCATCAGGGCCGTCGGTGTCGACACCGGCGGTTGCAATATTCAGTTTGCAGTAAACCCGGTCGATGGCCGGCTAATCGTTATCGAGATGAATCCTAGGGTGTCTCGCTCCTCGGCACTTGCATCAAAGGCGACCGGCTTCCCAATTGCCAAGATCGCGGCCCGCTTGGCAATTGGCTACACCCTTGATGAGATCCCGAACGATATAACCAAGAAAACCCCAGCATCTTTTGAGCCGAGTCTTGATTATGTTGTTGTCAAGGTTCCTCGCTTTGCTTTCGAGAAGTTTCCTAACGCTGATCCAGTGCTGACAACCACCATGAAAAGTGTTGGTGAGGCCATGTCCATCGGTCGTAATTTTGGCGAAGCATTGCAAAAAGCTTTGCGCTCCCTAGAGAAACCGGAGGCGATTTTCTGCTGGCCCGACGACCCTGCGGAGGTAGATGGCCCAGACCTCTTGACGCGAATGCATCGCCCCCATGACGGCCGCCTTTCCCTGGTTCAGCAGGCCCTGTGGGCCGGTGCCACCATCGCTCAAGTCCACGAATCAACAGGAATCGACCCGTGGTTCTTGGATCAAATCTGCCAATTGAATGAAACCGCTGATGAAATTCGTTCGGTACCTGCACTTGATGCGCAGTTCCTCCGCCGGGTAAAGCGAAGCGGCTTTTCGGATAGGCAAATCGGCCAACTTCGAGGCATCAGTGAGGATGAGGTTCGTGCGGTCCGTCATGACCTAGGAGTGCGACCGGTTTTCAAGACGGTTGATACGTGCGCGGCGGAGTTTGAGGCGCAGACCCCCTATCACTATTCCACCTACGATGAAGAAAACGAGGCCATCCCCAGTGACCGGGTGAAAGTAGTTATTTTGGGTTCGGGCCCAAATCGCATCGGTCAGGGCATCGAATTTGATTATTCGTGCGTGCACGCGGCTTTAACCCTGCGAGATGCCGGGTATGAAACCATCATGATCAATTGCAACCCCGAAACCGTGTCGACTGACTACGACACCTCAGATCGTTTGTACTTCGAGCCCTTGACATTTGAAGATGTACTTGAGGTCGTGCACGCGGAGCAGCAGGCGGGAACCGTACTTGGCGTGATAGTGCAACTAGGTGGGCAGACCCCGCTCGGGTTGGCGCAGCGCCTGAAGAATGCCGGCGTTCCAATAATTGGCACGAGTCCGGAGTCGATCCACCTTGCTGAGGACCGTGGTGCTTTTGGGAAAGTGCTGGCGCAGGCTGAGCTGCCTGCGCCAAAGCACGGCACGGCCTCGTCCTTTCCGGAAGCACAAGCGATAGCGGCCGATGTCGGCTACCCGGTACTGGTCCGGCCAAGTTATGTCCTCGGCGGCCGCGGGATGGAAATCGTGTATGACGACGAAATGCTCGCAGATTATCTGGGCCGAGCAACACAGATCAACCCGGAACACCCGGTCTTAGTTGATCGCTTCTTAGATGACGCGATTGAGATCGATGTAGACGCAATTTTTGATGGTGACGAGCTATTTCTGGCCGGAGTGATGGAGCATATTGAAGAGGCGGGTATTCATTCCGGTGACTCAGCGTGCGCTTTACCGCCCATAACGCTCGGGGCCTCGGAGATTGACCGGATTCGCGAGTCGACCCTTCGCATTGCAAGGGGAGTGGGTGTACTGGGGCTGTTAAACGTGCAATACGCCCTTGTGTCCGACGTGCTTTATGTGCTTGAGGCCAATCCACGGGCGTCACGCACGGTGCCATTTGTTTCGAAAGCAACTGCTGTCCCGATCGCGAAGGCGGCGGCGCGGGTGATGGTTGGCCAAACCATTGCGCAACTGCGCCGTGATGGTTTGCTGCCGGCGGTCGGTGATGGCGGCACCATGCCAACGGGTGCGGCATGTTCGGTAAAGGAGGCGGTGCTGCCATTTGGCCGTTTCCATGGCGTGGATACTTTGCTCGGTCCGGAGATGCGCTCGACCGGGGAGGTGATGGGCATTGACGATAGCTTTGGGTTGGCATTCGCCAAGTCACAAGAGGCAGCATTCACGGGCGGATTGCCAGTATCTGGTACCGCATTCGTGTCCCTTGCCAATCGCGATAAGCGGGCGGCGATTTTCCCAATCATGAGGCTAGTTGATCTTGGGTTTGAGATTGCGGCAACAGCCGGAACGGCGGATATCTTGGCGCGCCATGGGGTTACCGCAAGGGTATTGCGCAAGCATCATGAAGGCCGAGGCCCGGCGGGTGAGCCAACCACGATTGATTTGATCATGGCAGGTGAGATCGCGTTAATCGTCAATACGCCTTACGGGGTAGGTCCGCGAGTTGATGGCTACGAAATCCGCACGGCTGCGGTTATTAAGTCAGTGCCTTGTATCACCACAGTTCAGGGCCTAGCGGCGGCAGTGCAAGGCATTGATTCCTTACGTAATACTGAAGCCACGGTGCGCTCCCTGCAAGAGCATGCACTTGATCTGCTAGAGCTTCGACAACGCGCTCACGGTAGCGTCAGCGCTGCGGAGCTAAGTTGAACCGGAGCGGTACTGGCGAAGGAGGCGAGAATTAGATGCCAATTCAGGTAAAAGGTGAGGTACTTGATGTGCGCCGCGCTGGGGCTTACCACGTGCTTTCGATTACGGCACCTGGTATTCCAGAATCCTTTCGCCCCGGTCACTTCGTCACCATCGGAATTGGTGGCGAGGAGTCTGGCCTGATCTTGCGACGCGCATTTGCGATCCACCAGGTGCAATCCCGCGGAGTTTACGGGGGTACCTTAGATGTGGTAGTCGGCGTGAACGGTAAAGGGACTCGCTGGCTCAGCGAGCGGCGGCGCCACGACAACCTTGACATCGTGGGCCCCCTAGGAAAGCCATTCATGTTGCCAAAAGAGGGGGTGCCCTGCGTTTTGGTGGGCGGTGGCTATGGCTCGGCTCCGCTATTTATGCTGGCGGAGCAACTACGCGAACGTGGGTGCCGAGTCGATGTCGTCCTAGGGGCGTCAACCGAAGAAAAACTTTATGGGGTGCTTGACATTAAACGGGTTTCGTCGATGCTCACCATCACCACCGAGGATGGTTCATCAGGTGTGCGCGGCCGGGTCACCGATGTCTTGCCTGACATCATGGAACGCAACGATGCTGCCGTGGTTTACGCCTGTGGTCCGATGGCGATGCTCGCTGCAGTAGCCAGCATCGCCTCGGAGTATCGCGCTTATAGCCAGTGTTCGGTTGAGGAAGCAATGGCTTGCGGTATTGGTATCTGCATGACATGTGTGCTGCCGGTGATTGGCGACGATGGGGTTACGCGCATGGTCCGGTCATGTGTTGATGGCCCAATATTTCGTGGTGATCTGGTGCGGTGGGACGATATCGGCACGATTCCCGCCGATGCCCTAGGGGCACCAGTCTTGGATGCCCCATGAGCCGGGTCATGTTTGGGCGTGCGCTGGGCCCATTGGGTGCGACCACCCCCAGCACGGATATGTCTGCGGAACTTTCCTCGCTGGTGATGCCCAGCCCGGTCTTGACGGCCTCCGGATGCGCGGCCTCCGGGCGCGAGCTGGACCAGTTCTTTGATATCACCAAAATCGGTGCGGTCGTGACCAAGAGCATCATGTTAAGAGCACGTTCTGGCCGCCCGACACCACGTATGTGCGAGACCCCGAGCGGCATGCTCAACTCAATTGGGCTTCAGGGGCCTGGAATTGAGCAGTTCATCGAAGAAGACTTAGCTTGGCTCAAGGAACGCGGCGCTCGCACCGTGGTCTCGATCGCGGGGGAATCGGTCGACGAGTACGGCAAGCTCGCACAGAAATTGCGCACAGCGCAGGGTGTAGATGCAATTGAGGTAAATATTTCATGTCCAAACGTGGCGAACCGGAACCAAGTTTTTGCATGTGACCCTGAGATGGCCGCCAATGTTATCCAAACGGTGCGGCGACAAAGCGACTCGCAAACACCAATTTTTGCAAAACTCTCACCCGATGTCACCGATATCACCGAGGTTGCAAGGTCGGTAGTACGCGCGGGGGTTGACGGAATAACGGTGATCAACACCGCACTTGGCCTGGTGATTGATTTGGAGACGATGCGACCGGCACTTGCCGGGGTGACAGGTGGTCTGAGCGGCCCGGCAATTCGTCCCATCGCGCTTCGCTGCGTCTGGCAGATTCGGCAAGCGCTGCCGGATATCCCGATTCTAGGAGTGGGTGGCATCCGCAGCGGGCTTGATGCACTGCAGTTCATTCTTGCCGGAGCCAATGCGGTGTCGGTAGGCACGATGACCTTCAATGATCCGTCAGCGCCCATGCGGGTGCACAATGAGTTGGCGCTTGCGCTACAGGATCGGGGATTTGAAAGTGTTAGCCAAGCCATCTCATATGGCCACCGGGGTGCAGACATCTTTGAATCCGATGACGAAGGCGAAACCGAACCAGAATGATGAGCAATCCCGCTCCAATAGCAGTGGCACTGGATGCACCGAATCTTGGCGCGCTTCAGGACTGGGCAGGATTGGTGGCCCCGTGGGTCTCGACCTTGAAAGTTGGCCTCGAAGTCTTTTGCCGTGATGGCGATCTTTCGGTGTCCGGCGCACGCGCTGCCGCAAGTTCGGCAGGTGTCAAGGGAATCGAAATCTTCCTAGATTTAAAACTCCATGACATCCCCGCAACAGTGGCTGGTGCAGCACGGGCGGTGGCCCATCTGGAGCCCGCAATCTTGACGGTGCATGCGGCTGGCGGTGCCGCCATGGTGGAAGCCGCCGCACTCGCCTTACCGAATACCCGCATTGCTGCGGTCACCGTATTGACCTCCCTAGATGAGCAGGCCTTGGCCGCCATCGGGATGATCGGACCGTCGATTGATGCGGCGGTCCGTCTTGCGGTCCTTGCAACTAACGCCGGCGCGCGGGCCGTGGTGTGCTCGCCCCGAGAGGTGGCAGCTATTCGGGCTGCGGTATCGCCGGAAATCACCTTGATTACCCCAGGGGTGCGACCACCCGGCAGCTCGGTTGATGATCAAAAGCGGGTGGCGACCCCGGCGCAAGCCATGGCTGATGGCTCGGATCTGTTGGTGATCGGCCGGCCGATTACCGCAGCTGCTGATGTTGCGCGCGCGGCGCAGGAAATTGCCTTGAGCATTGTGGATGTGAGTTAGAGGTGGCCCACCTTGCCCCATTGGTGGTTGTCTCCGGCCCATCTGGAGTTGGCAAGAGCACGGTGGTGGAAGCGGCGCTGACTCTTGCTCCTGATATCTGGCTCTCGGTATCAGCGACTACGCGGGCGCCGCGCGCTGGCGAATTGGACGGCAGGGAGTATTTCTTCGTTGATGATGCCCAGTTCACTCGGCTAATCGAGCAGGACGAACTACTGGAGTGGGCCGAGTTTGCGGGTAACAGATATGGCACTCCGCGCGGACCCGTGCTTGAGCATCGGGCCGGTGGCACCCCGGTGATCTTGGAAATTGAGGTGGCCGGGGCTAGGCAGGTGCGAACCCGCGTGCCCGAGGCTCGGCTGGTGTTCTTGGCACCGCCCTCATGGCCCGAATTGGAGGCCAGATTGATCGGCCGGGGGACCGAGTCGCCGGGGGCGGTAGCCCGGCGACTAGCCGCCGCCGAGCTGGAATTGGCTGCGGCTTCTGAGTTTGATCAGGTCATTGTGAATACCGATGTCGGCGAGTGTGCAGCCGCATTGGTAGCATGCCTGCATGAGCAACCTAAGAACTGAGGGGATCACCCACCCATCGATAGACGCCCTATTGGAAAAAACCGACTCAAAGTTTTCGTTGGTCATCTATGCATCCAAGCGGGCACGGCAAATAAATGCCTATTATTCGCAAATAGGCGAAGGTCTACTGGAATATGTCGGCCCTCTCGTCGAAACCCATGTGCAAGAGAAGTCGTTGTCGATCGCGCTGCGTGAAATCGATGCCGGACTTTTGCAGGCGGAGGCGATAGAGGTAGTTGAGGTTACGGCCTAACAAAGATGTCGCAGCCTCGTGTCGTGCTGGGCGTAGCCGGCGGTATCGCGGCTTATAAAGTGGTCGAAGTCCTTAGAGGCTTAACCGAGGCCGGTCATGACGTAACCGTCGTACCCACCGCCGCGGCCCTTAACTTTGTTGGTGAAGCCACTTGGGCCGCGTTATCTGCACATCCGGTAGCCACTTCGGTGTGGGCAAACGCCCACGAAGTCTCACACGTTAAATTGGGGCAACAGGCCGATTGCGTGGTCGTGGCTCCGGCGACGGCTGACCTGCTGGCTCGGGCTACCCACGGGATTGCCAATGACCTGTTGACCAACGTGCTCCTGACCGCCAGATGTCCGATTGTGTTGGCTCCGGCAATGCACACCGAGATGTGGCAGCACCCGGCTACCCAAAGCAATGTGGCGACCCTTAGGGCTCGCGGGGTGATCGTGCTGGAGCCAGCCGCCGGTCGGCTGACCGGGGCCGACTTCGGACCCGGGCGCCTGCCGGATCCGGTCGCCATAGTGGCGGCGGTGCAAGATGTAGTGCGGCGGCCGCCCACCGCGGACCTATCCGGCCGGCGGGTAGTGATCAGCGCCGGGGGCACCCGTGAGATTTGGGATCCGGTCCGCTTCATCGGCAACATCAGTAGTGGCCGGCAAGGGGTTGAGTTGGCTCGCACCGCAGTGTCCCGTGGGGCAAAAGTTACCTTGGTGGCAGCGCATCTAAGTGTCCCAGCCCCGGCCGGTGTCACCTTGGTTTCGGTGAGTTCAGCGGATGACCTTTTAGCGGCGATGTTGGCGGCAGCAACCGGCGCCGATGCGATAGTAATGGCTGCCGCTGTTGCTGATTTTCGACCTGAGGCAGTGGCCACCAGCAAAATTAAGAAGCCCGAAGGCCCGGCCGATTTGAGTCTGAAACTGTCACCGACCGTCGACATTTTGGTGGAATTGGTGCGCCGCCGTGAGGGTGGGTTGCCGGTGATTGTTGGCTTTGCCGCTGAGACGGCGGTCGATGAGCACGAGTTAGTGCAGTTGGGGCGCCAAAAATTGGCGCGTAAGGGCTGTGACCTCTTAGTGGTCAACGAGGTCGGACGCCAAGTGGTATTTGGGTCAGAAGAAAATGAAGTGACGATCTTGGGGCATGAGGGCAGTGAGGTGCACCTGCCGAGGTCCTCAAAGGCGGCAATTTCCGATGCGGTCTGGAACGCCGTGGTGCATGAGTGGAAACGGGCCTAGCCATTACACTCAAGTGTCAGCTGTGACACTTACTCGTTGGTTCTACTACTTCTGTAAGGGGAAATCACGTGCCTAAGCGCTTGTTCACATCTGAGTCGGTTACCGAGGGTCATCCGGACAAAATGGCGGACCAAATCAGCGATGCGATTCTTGATGACCTACTTCGCCAGGACCCGCGGAGTCGGGTTGCCGTCGAAACCATGTTGACCACCGGGCAGGTACACGTGGCCGGTGAGGTCACTACCGATGGCTTCGCCGATGTGATCCGTTTGGTGCGCGATACCGTCCTGGGAATCGGATATGACTCCTCGGTAAAAGGTTTTGATGGGGAATCATGTGGTGTGTCGGTTTCGATCGGCAAACAATCACCCGACATCGCCCAAGGCGTTGACGATGCCATCGAAGAACGTGAGGGGGGCAGCGGCGACCCACTCGATCGTCAAGGTGCCGGCGACCAAGGCCTGATGTTCGGGTATGCCTGCACCGACACCCTTGAGCTCATGCCGCTGCCAATCTCGTTGGCCCACCGGTTGGCCGAGCAACTAACCGCGGTGCGCAAGGACGGCCGCGTGCCTTATCTGCGCCCTGATGGCAAGACCCAGGTAACAATCGAGTACGACGAGGATGATCGCCCGACTCGAATCGACACCATCGTGGTGTCCAGCCAGCACGCCCGCGATATTAATCTCGACACCATGCTGAGCCCAGATATTCGGGCCCATGTGGTTGATCCAATCCTCGCTACTTTGGAGCTGGATTCGCGTGACTATCGGCTTTTGGTTAATCCAACGGGTCGTTTCGAAGTGGGCGGTCCCATGGGCGACGCAGGATTGACCGGACGTAAAATCATTGTCGATACTTACGGTGGCATGGCCCGGCACGGTGGTGGCGCCTTCTCCGGCAAGGATCCATCCAAGGTCGACCGATCAGCGTCGTATGCGATGCGGTGGGTTGCGAAAAATGTAGTTGCCGCAGGCTTAGCATCCCGCTGTGAGGTTCAGGTTGCCTACGCCATCGGCAAAGCCCAACCGGTCGGCGTTTTCGTAGAGACTTTCGGCACCGGAATCATCGGCGACGAAGCCATTCAAGAGGCGGTCCTTAGGGTATTTGATCTGCGCCCGGCGGCGATCATTCGCGATCTGGATTTGCTGCGTCCCATTTTCAGAGTTACCAGCGCCTATGGTCACTTTGGCCGCCCGCAGGGTACCAACGAATTACTTGACGCAGATCAACCAGCGCTACGCACGCAGGTAGGCCCAACATTTACGTGGGAGAATACCGATCGCGCCGAGGACTTACGGACTGTTGCCGGGGTGTGACGCCGGCGACCAACCCACAAGAAGACCAACTGGCACTGCTGCCAGCCGGCGGCAAGCCGCCTGCGCGACGGCCCCGTAAGGGGCCGTCAGCGACTTTGGAATTAGCCGCACAGTTACCCATCGCCCAGGTGCGAATCGACTCACCCTTGCCGCAACTTGATCGAATATTCGACTACACCATTTCGCGTCAGCTCGATGATTTGGTGCACCCGGGAGTGCGAGTGCGGGTGCGCTTTGCTGGGCGCTTGGTCAGCGGGTTCGTCGTCGGTCGGGTGCCAGCCCACGTCGCCGGTAAGTCACTACGTCCGATAGAGCGGGTGCTATCGAACGAACGCGTTCTTACCCCGGAGATAGCCGATCTGGTATCGGCCGTTGCCGAACACTATGCGGGCACATTCTCTGATGTGGTCCGCAGTGCGGTACCGCCTAGGCACGCACGGGCTGAGTCGCTGCAATATGAAAAACCTGTTTTGGTCGCTCAGGTGCGCGACGAAGACACGGCTCGCTGGAGTCGTTATACCAATGGGGCCGCGCTATTCCGGCGGCTGCGTAACGGTAAATCTGCGAATACTCGAGGAGTATGGAGTGCCGCACCGGCCCAGCCTTGGTATCAGGACATAGCGGCCTTGATTCGAGCCGTACTCGAGCAGCCTAGTGGCGGCGCGGTCGTGGTGCTGCCCGATGCGCATGATGTTGATTTGCTAGCACGTGAACTTGCCGAGCTACGTGAGCTCACGGCGGTGTTGACGGCGGATCAAGGCCCCGAACGTCGTTACCGGGAGTTCCTTCGGGGCTTACGAGGTGCGGCGCGACTAGTAATCGGTACTAGGGCGGCTGTTTTTGCTCCGGTATTGGATCTACGACTAATCGTGGTGTGGGATGACCAAGATGATTCCCTATGGGAACCGCATGCGCCTTATTGGAATGCCCGTGATGTGGCAGCGATCCGCTCATCAGCGACCGGATGTGCTCTCTTGGTTGGTTCGCCATCGAGGAGCGTTGAGACCCAGCTTTGGTGTGAACGGGGATGGGCTCAATCGTTAGCACCAAACCGCGAGACTATTTCGGTCAGTGCACCGTTGGTTCGGGCACTTGAGCAAGATGATCTTGCGCGCGATGCGGCGGCTGCGTCTGCGCGACTACCGCATATGGCGTGGTCGGTGGCCAAGGCTGGACTGAAGGCTGGTCCGGTTCTAGTGCAGGTCCCGCGCCGCGGCTATCTGCCAACCCTTAGTTGCCAAAACTGTCGCACACCGGCGAGATGCAGCTGTGGTGGCTACCTTGGTTTTGGCATCGGCCAGAGCATTCCGTCGTGTACCTGGTGTGGGGCGCCTGCGAGAGATTGGAAGTGCGCAAATTGTGGTGACACGCACCTGCGTGCGGTAGCCATCGGAGTAGAACGCACGGCTGAGGAATTTGGCCGAGCATTTCCTTCCGTATCGATTATCTGGTCGCAGTCCTCGGCCATACGTCGAAGTGTAGGCGCTGCACCGGCATTGGTAATCGCGACACCGGGTGCCGAACCAACCGCCGACGGTGGATATGCCGCGGTGGTAATTTTGGATGCGCGCGCCCAATTGCAGCGTCCGCAACTGCAGGCGACCGGTGAAGCTGCGCGGCGCTGGTTCGGGGCGGCACTGCTGGCCCGGCCGCGAGCACCACTGGTAATCACCGCGGATACTTCCGAGCCGGTGATCCAGGCATTGATCAGGTGGGATGCGCCTTGGTTCGCGAAACGCGAACTGGCAGATCGAGCGGCGGCTGGTTTACTCCCCAGTACCAGAATGGCGGTGTTGCACGGTGCGCCCGCTGATATCGACGATGTGCTGTCATTGCTGACGGTTGAACATCAAGTACTCGGTCCGACCGACGCTGGCGCCATCGTAGTGGTGGGCCGTGAGTTGGGGGCGCAACTTAGTGCACAACTGCGGGTCATCTCGGCAACTCGCGCGGTAAAGAATGCTGGGAAACCGGTGACCGTGACGTTGGATCCACGCGAGCCCATCGCCAAGGCGGCCGCACCGATGGCCGGCTCTTAGCGTCAGGGGACATAGGATCCTGATATGGCAATTCAACCCATTCGACTCTTCGGCGACCCGGTGCTGCGTACACCGGCGGCTGCTGTTGAGACCTATGACAAGGAGTTGCGAAGGCTCGTTGCCGACCTGACCGAAACCATGCAAAATGCCCCGGGGGCGGGCTTGGCGGCCCCCCAAATAGGCGTGCTGTTACGCGTATTCACTTACTGGGTTGACGATGAACTCGGCCACCTCATTAATCCTGAGTTGGTACTCTCCGATGAGATTCAAGATGGTGAAGAAGGCTGCCTTTCGCTTCCGGACCTTGCATTTGACACCAAGCGCGCACAAAGTGTGGTGGCCCGCGGTATGAATATGCATGGCGAGCCAATTATTATCGAAGGTAGTGACCTTTTAGCGCGCTGCGTGCAGCATGAGACAGATCACCTAGACGGCATTATGTTCATCGATCGCTTGGATCCGCAGGCCCGCCGTGAGGCGATGCGCCTAGTTCGCGAGGCGGAGTGGTTCGGTGACGGAGCCCCAAAGGTGCAGATGAGTCCGCACGCTCTCTCGGCCCGGTGGCTGTAGCCAGTGCGTTGTGTGTTTGCGGGCACCCCCGCTGTCGCTGCGGTATCACTGCAAGCGATTTTGGACTCATCTCATGAGGTGGTGGCGGTAATTACGCGTCCGGATTCGCGCTCCGGTCGCGGTCGGAATGTGGCACCCAGTGCGGTCGCGGTACTCGCGAAGCAGGCGGGTATTTCGGTACTAACCCCAACCGATCTTCGTGATGTAGATTTCAAAATGCAATTACGAGCATTCGAACCGGATTGCTGTCCCGTTGTTGCCTACGGTGCCTTGGTGCCAGCTGAATTACTGTCGATACCAACACATGGTTGGGTTAATTTGCACTTTTCGTTACTCCCGGCTTGGCGCGGTGCGGCCCCGGTCCAGTGGGCGGTACTCAGCGGCGATGCCGTGACGGGTGCGACCACCTTTAGTTTGGAGGCGGGTCTTGATACCGGCCCCATCTTCGGCACCGTCACCGAACCGATACAGCCGGGTGATACCGCTGGCGCCCTGCTCGACCGACTTGGGGCATCCGGTGGGCAATTATTAGTCGCGACGCTAGATGGTTTGGCTGCGGGCTCGATCGAATCGATACCGCAACGTGGTTTCGATATCACATATGCCCCGAAACTTTCGACAGGTGATGCCCGTATCAGGTGGACCGATCCGTGGGTCGGGGTGGATCGGCGAATTCGTGCTTCCACGCCTAGCCCTGGCCCTTGGACGATATTCGATGGTGAGCGAATCAAACTTGGGCCAATTCGGACCAATGGGGTAGCGACCGCTTTCGCACTACCACCGGGGCAAGTTGCCGTGGCCGATGGTGCGGTCTTAGTTGGTACTGCGACCACCGCGGTGCAACTGGACCTGGTCCAACCGGCGGGAGCGAAAATGATGCCTGCCGGTGACTGGATTCGGGGGCTGCGGTCGCAGTTACCGATATTTCAGTGAGTGTTGACCCGGCCCGCAAGGCGGCCTTTGAAGTTCTTCGATCGGTTCGCGAAGATGATTCGTATGCGAATTTGACCATGCCGGGTGTGTTAACTCGGCTGTCGCTGGGTGGTCGAGATGCCGGGTTCGCTACCGAGCTGGCCTACGGGACGCTCCGTTGGCAGGGGTTCTACGACGCAATATTGGCAACCTTTGTTTCTCGCCCCTGGGCGGAGGTAGATGCCGACATGCAGGCTGTTCTTCGGCTCGGGGTGCATCAGTTACTTAAGATGCGAGTGCCTGCGCATGCCGCCGTGGACTCAGCATGTGAACTTGCCCGATCCTTGGGAGCACCCGGTGGTGCTTCGGCCCGGGCCGGCTTTGCAAACGCCATCCTCCGCAAAGTGGCAACACATGACTATGACTATTGGGCCACTTCCTTCGAATCAGTGGGTGGTATCGAAGCCTTGGCCACGCGTTGGTCGCACCCCGCTTGGATAGTTCGCGCCTTTCAAGATGCATTAGGTGATAGGCGCGCCGAATTGCCGGCGCTGCTAGCGGCGGACAATGAACCGGCACACCCGGTATTGGTCGCGCGACCGGGTCGCATCAATCCCGAAGTACTTAGGGAACGCCCGGAAGTCACGCCGGGTCGGTACTCACCCCTAGCGGCGGTCCTACTTAAGGGAGCGCCAGATGCCCTTGACATAGTAAGAAGTGGCGCGGTGGGGGTGCAGGACGAAGGCAGCCAGTTGGTGGCGCTTGCGCTAACTCGGGCGGCGGTGTCGCAGCCGGAAAACGCGTGGCTGGATATGTGTGCCGGCCCCGGGGGCAAAGCCGCAATATTGGCGGGACTAGCTGCGGCACGGGGAATTACTTTCACTGCGATGGATTTACACCCGCACCGGGCGCACTTAGTTGAAAGTGCTCTGGGTGAAGTCCACGCAGAAATCATCGTCGGCGATGCCACCGAGGCACCTTGGGGTGACAAACTATTTGACCGGATCCTCGTTGACGCTCCGTGCACGGGCTTAGGCGCACTGCGACGACGTCCCGAGGCCAGGTGGCGCAAGTCTCCTGCCGATCTATCGACCCTTGGGCCGCTCCAGCGGGCGCTACTTAAGTCGGCAATTGCCGCGACCCGACCCGGGGGCGTCATCATCTATGCCACCTGTTCACCGCACCTGGCTGAAACCGAATTTGTAGTTGCAGATGTGGTGTCCGGGCAGCCCCGGGTGGTTGTTGAGGATGCGCGGGCGTTGCTGCCTGAGGTCAGTGACGTGAGCGCAGGTCCCTTCGTGCAACTTTGGCCGCATCGCCACGGCACCGACGCGATGTTCTTTGCACTTCTGCGCAAAACCGACTAGTCGCCGCTGCCGACTTGCTTCACCGATTACTCTTTGCCCATGGGAATCTTGATCTCACCCAGTGTGCTCAATAGCGATCTGTCGTGCCTGGCCGCCGAGGTTGCTCGAGTTGCTGACCATGCTGATTGGATCCATCTCGATGTGATGGATAATCACTTTGTCCCCAACCTAACTTTTGGGGTGCCGGTTGTTGAGTCTTTGCTCAAACACATTGATATCCCAGCCGACGTCCACCTAATGATTACCGATCCCGATCGGTGGGCTCCAACTTATGCCGAGGCAGGTGCCAGCAGCGTCACCTTTCATATCGAAGCGGCAGCTAATCCGGTGCAGCTGTGCCGAGACTTGCGGGCGGCTGGCGCCCGGGCCGGCGTAGGATTAAAGCCCGGCACAGAAATCTCTGCGCTAGCGGGGCTGATGTCGGAATTGGACACGATCTTGATCATGACCGTCGAGCCAGGTTTTGGTGGTCAATCGTTCATGGCGGGGATGCTGCCGAAGATCGAACAGGCCCGCGAGCTGGCAGCAGGGGCCGGTACCGACATCTGGGTACAGGTCGACGGGGGCATCGACATTTCGACGATTGAACAGTGCGCGAGTGCTGGGGCAAATGTTTTCGTTGCTGGGTCATCGGTCTACCGGGCCGAGGATCCAGGTGCCATGGTCGATCGATTGCGCGCGCTAGCCCAAGTGGCGTCCGAGTTGTGATCAACTGGGAGCCGGCCATGCGCGAGGCGTTGGCACTGGCGGTATCAGGTACCTCAAGGTGCAGCCCGAACCCTCGGGTCGGTTGCGTGCTGGTTGGCCCGGGAGGTGAAATCGTCGGTCGCGGTTACCATCAAGGTGCCGGATCACCACATGCTGAGATCAATGCGATCGCTTCGGCCAAAGGGTCAGCGCGAGGCGCCACAGCGGTTGTCACTTTGGAGCCGTGCAAACACCTGGGGCGTACCGGGCCCTGCACCCAGGCACTGATTGACGCTGGCATCGACCGAGTGATTTACGCACAGGCTGATCCATCCGAGGTTGCTGGTGGGGGTGCGCAGTTATTGCTGGACGCGGGAATCGCGGTCACCGGGGGAGTCCTGGCGCACGAAGCGGCAGCGATAAATCGGGCGTGGACCCATGTACAGGTAACCGGCCGCCCGTTTGTGACGGTCAAGACGGCAATGAGCCTGGACGGCCGGGTAGCCGATGCCGGTGGTGGCCCGACGACTTTAACCGGCGCAAAGGCCCGCGCTTGGGTGGGTCAATTCCGGTCCGAGGTAGATGCGGTCCTCGTTGGTTCAAACACCGCGCTCGTTGACAATCCGGCGCTGACCGCACGTGCTGGTTCTGGGGCGCTGCTACCGGATCAGCCACTGCGCGTGGTGGTTGGGGAACGGGACCTGCCGGCGAACCTTCGGGTGTTCGCTGACTCCGGCTACCGGGGTGCAATTCAAATTCGTGAACATGATCCAGTCCGAATCCTCGAATTCTTGCATGACCTTCAGATTCAGCAGGTATTGATTGAAGGCGGGCCCACGGTCATTTCCGCTTTCCTTCGCGCCCACTTGGTCGACGAGATCCTCTGGTTCGTAGCGCCGCATTTACTCGGCACCGGGCCGGTAGCCATGTCACCTTTACCCGAAGCGTTAGCGGTCGATGTCGCGGCGGTCGAGGTCATCGGCCATGATGTGCTTATCCGCGGGGCACCGAGCTCGGCACCGACCACCTAAGAAGGGTCAATGTTTACCGGTATAGTCGAAGAACTTGGGAGCATTGCGCACATCGAGTACCTGTCCGATGCTGCCAAGCTAAAAATCCAAGGCACCGTGGTCGTAATTGGTGTTAAATCCGGCGACTCGATTTCGGTAAATGGGGTTTGTCTAACGGTAGTAGACCTTGATGCCGATTGTTTCACCGCGGATGTGATGGCTGAAACCCTAAAGAGAAGCTCCTTAAATAATATCGAAGTCGGTACCAAGGTAAACCTTGAACGGGCCGCAAGGTTGGACTCACGCCTCGGCGGGCACATAGTGCAAGGACACGTCGATGGTGTTGCTTCGGTGCTCGCGATCGAGCCAGATGCGCACTGGACCCTTATTCGTTTTACCTTACCGGCGGTCTTGGCCAAGTATCTAGTCGAGAAAGGATCGATCACTGTCGATGGGGTCTCCCTTACCGTTGTTGCTGCCGGACCCGATTACTTCACCGTTTCCCTTATCCCAACCACCTTGGATCACACCACCTTGGGCAGGCTGACCGTCGGTGACATTGTTAATCTAGAAGTCGATGTCATTGCTAAATACGTTGAGCGCCTAATGAAGGATGAGGCCAAGTGATCCCGGCGGACGAAGTATTTGCAAGCGACACCATTGAGGTGCCTAAGAATCGGGTTGCTGTTCCCTTCTTGGATACCAGTCCATCGGCCGGACTTAATTCGATTGATGATGCGATCTTGGCAATAAGGCAAGGTAAGCCAATCGTCGTGGTAGATGATGAAGATCGCGAGAATGAAGGCGACCTTATCTTCGCGGCTTCCGCCGCCACCACAGAAAATGTAGCTTTCATGATCAGGCACACCTCGGGTTATATCTGCGTGGGTATGAAGGGTGAGTCACTGGACCGCTTGGGTCTGCCGCCCATGACCGCGATTAACGAAGACCGTAAAGGCACCGCCTATGCGGTCTCGGTTGATGCGCGCGATGTGGAGAGCACCGGTATCTCAGCGGTTGATAGATCGCGAACAATACGAGTGCTCGCTGACTCGTCAACCGATGCCTCGGATCTGACTCGCCCCGGCCACGTAATGCCACTTAGAGCGGTCGAGGGTGGGGTCCTGCGTCGCGCCGGGCACACCGAGGCCGCTGTTGACCTAGCTCAGTTGGCCGGCCTAAACCCGTCTGGTGCCCTTTGCGAGTTAGTAAATGACGACGGCACCATGATGCGAGCTCCTGATTGCCGCAAGTTTGCCGACGAGCATGGGCTCGTAATGGTATCGATCGCTGACCTCATTAAGTTCAGGCGCCGAACCGAAAAGCAGGTTAAGCGGGTAGCGACAACCAAATTACCAACGGAATTCGGTGACTTCACCGCGGTTGGCTATAGCAGCGATATTGATGGGTCTGAGCATGTTGCGCTGATCGTGGGTGATATTTCTGATGGTGAGGATGTCTTGGTGCGTGTGCACTCAGAGTGCCTCACCGGGGATGTATTCGGCTCACTGCGCTGCGACTGCGGCCCGCAACTGCACGGGGCCATGCGCAAGATAGCCGAGGAAGGCCGCGGTGTGGTGCTCTATGTGAAGGGCCACGAAGGTCGAGGCATTGGGCTGCTACATAAATTGCGCGCTTATGGATTACAGGATTCAGGGCGAGATACCGTCGATGCCAATTTGGACTTGGGGTTGCCGGTGGATTCACGTGACTATGGCACGGGAGCTCAGATTCTCGCCGATCTGGGCATTAAGTCGATGCGCTTACTCACCAATAACCCGGCGAAGCGTGCCGGACTTGAGGGCTATGGCTTGTCGATAACCGAACGGGTGCCAATGGAGATTGACGCCAATGACCACAATGCGACCTATTTGCGCACTAAAGCCAACCGGATGGGCCATAAATTGACCTTCGAGGCGCCGGAGCACACGCCATGAGTGGCACCGGTGCACCAAACTTCAAAGCCGACGGCGCAGGCCTGCGGGTTGGGATAATCGCGGCCAGTTGGCACGAGCAAGTTATGGCTGGTCTGATAGCAGGCGCTGCGGGCGCCTGCGACGAAGCCGAAGCCTTGGCCACCGTGATAAGGGTGGCCGGCTCCTTCGAATTACCGATCGTGGCTAAGGCTTGTGCGGTCTCGGGGCGCTTTGATGCCCTCGTCGCCCTTGGGGTGGTGATCCGCGGAGGTACTCCGCATTTTGAGTTTGTGTGCGATGCCGCAACCACCGGGCTCAATCGGGTGGCCCTTGATCACTTGATCCCGGTCGGGTTTGGACTGCTCACCTGCGATACCGAAGCCCAAGCCCGTGACCGCGCCGGCTTGCCAGGTTCCAGTGAAAATAAGGGGGGCGAAGCCACCTGGGCGGCAATCGGGACCGCCATCACCCTGCGCCAATTCAGCGCTTAGCCGTCGCCGTAGGCTGTGCCCGTGAAAACCTTCGATGATCTCTATGCTGAGCTAGCGCGCAAAATAGCTCATCAGGACGCCGACTCCGGCACCGTGCAGTTGTTCGATCAAGGTGTACACGCAATCGGCAAAAAGGTCGTAGAAGAGGCGGCTGAAGCTTGGATGGCGGCTGAATACGAGGGTCAGGAGCGCACCGCTGACGAAATTGCACAATTGCTCTATCACGTTCAGGTGCTGATGCTGGCCAGCAAAGTCAGCCTTGATGATGTCTATCGGAGGCTGTGAGCAAATGCTAAGAGTCGCTGTTCCTAATAAGGGGCAACTTGCTGAGCCAGCACGGGCGATGCTCACCGAGGCCGGTTACCTACGTAATGGTGGGCTACGGGATCTTTTCATCAGTGACCTAGACAACGATGTCGAGTTCTACTTCCTGCGGCCAAGGGATATTGCTATCTATGTCGGGGAGGGCACGCTGGACCTTGGCATCACCGGCCGAGATATGTTGCTTGATTCTGGCTCTGTTGCCGGTGAGTTGTTGCCATTGGGGTTCGCTCCGTCAAGTTTTCGTTTTGCGGCGCCGACCGGCACGGCAAAGTCACCCGAGGATTTAGCCGGCCTGCGCATTGCAACCTCATATTCTGGATTATTGGATTCTTGGCTCGCGGAGCACGGTATTTCAGCGCGCGTGGTGCGACTTGATGGCGCTGTTGAAAATGCAGTAGCCCTCGGTGTCGCGGACGCTATCGCCGATGTGGTGGCCACCGGAACCACCATCAAGCGGGCCGGCCTGGAGTTGATTGGGGAACCGCTACTCGTTTCCGAAGCATTGCTAATTCAACGTCGCGATGCGCAGGTGAACCCGGCGGTTGAAACATTTGTTCGCCGTCTAACCGGGGTTATGGTGGCGCGTTCCTATGTGTTGGTTGACTATGACATTCGTGTCGAGGTACTAGATCAAGCATGTGCCATCACACCGGGGATTGAATCGCCCACGGTTTCCTCGCTTCATGACCCGTCGTGGCGAGCGGTGCGAGCGATGGTGCCGAGTGCCGATGTGCACCGGGTAATGGATGAACTCTTCGATTTAGGTGCGCGCGGGATTCTAGTAACTGATATCCACGCCTGTCGCCTTTAGTCTGCTGCCGCCAAGGATGTAAGGGCGGTGCTGGTGACCACATATCGGTGCGGACCCGCAATATCGATGACGAGTGCGACCGATCCATCTGCAATTGCTGCCCCTGCTGCCTGCGCGCCTAGCACCGGTACGGGACGCGCAATCGGGTCCCATCTTGTTAGTGAATCCAGACCGGTGAAAGCCAGTAGTCCCTTCGCGCCGGACGCATTGATCATGGAAACAGCCGCCAGATGAGTGCGCTTGTCAGCGCCTGCAACCCCGAGTTCTTCCGGAACCGCGACAACCGCTACCAAGAGCCGGGCGGATCTTAATAATTCGATAAGCGATTCGGTGGGTGCTGCCAGCTCAGCTCGCAGGGCCAGGTCGGGTGCACCGTCGTCGCCCGCAAAGGCCGGCCCCGCCAGCTTCTTGGCCCCCGATGTCATGGCGCGAGGGTACGGGGGGAATATTCATCTAGTGCGATCCCCCCCAGTTCGGTCGGCCCGGGTGGTCCCGGCTTGGGCGCCGATGCTCGCTCTGGTGCTGGTCGCGGGCAATCTGCGCGCCGCAATTTCAAGTGTTCCTGAGGTAATAGTAGATATCCGGGCCGAGTTAGGTTGGAATGACGTAGCGCTCGGGGCGCTTACCACCATCCCGGTGCTGTGCATGGGGATCTTCGCGTTAGCCGTGCCTGCGGTTTCAAATCGGTTCGGCCGCAGCCGCACCGTGGCGATGGCGCTTGGTGTCTTGGTGGTGGCTTTGGTTATGCGCCTTGCGGGTGCGGTACCGGGAGTTTTGTATCTATCGGCGCTGCTGGCGGGTTTGGGAATCGCCCTCGCAGCGGGGTTGGTTCCGGGCCTCGTGCGCGAACAGGTCCCAGGTGCCGTCGGCAAGGCGACGGGAATCTGGAGTGCGGTCTTAATGCTGGGCGCCGGTATCGGCGGGGCCCTGACCGTGCCGATAGCGATCTGGACCGGGTCCTGGAAACTGGCGCTGGCTTTCTGGTCGATTCCAGCGGCGGTCGCCCTGGTGGGCTGGATCATCATCGAAAGGCCCAGTGGTGGCCACGAGCCGGCCCCGGGTGCCACCGTGCGGTTACGGGCACTGCCTTGGCGCAGCCCCACGGCTTGGGCCCTGACCATGTTTTTGGCCTTGAACTCGGTTATCTTCTACAGCACCGTGGCTTGGCTGGCGGCCTCCTATGACGAGCGGGGCTGGAATCAGGCCACGGGGGGTGGCTTATTTGGCCTATTTACCCTGTCGATGGTGGCCGCCGCCTTCCTCCTGCCGCCCCTTGCCGACCACCTGTTATTTCGCCGCAGTCTTTATGCCTTCGTGGTTCTTGTTGGCACCGCGGCGTTATTGCTTATTGGGCTGGTACCCAATTTTCTGCCGGCCCTGGTACTTATCGTGGGCGGGATCGGGTTGGGGGGCACCTTCGCCCTGGGCTTGGTGCTACTTAGTGAGTACTCCGCGGACGCCGTGGCGGCCGCGCGGTTGACCGCGATGGCATTTTTCGTCAGTTACACCCTCGCGGCCCTCGGGCCATTGTTGACCGGAGTGATTTTGCAGCTTTGGGATTCCTGGCCGCTGGTCTATGGATTCTTGGCCGTGGCAAGCCTTGGACAGCTGTTGGCGGTGCTCCCATTGAAGCGGGGTTTATTGATTCACTGATGGGCTGGTAGGGTACGGGGGATTGGTCTGGCCTAGGTCAGATCAGGCAAGCGGAGCCTCGGCTCCCACCCGGTCACCGCCGCTTTACTAGGTGCCCCGGGTCATGTGCTCAGCTGGGCGCCGCACTTTGGCGCCCGACTGTGCCGTGCCGAGACCTCCGTGCGCCGCGCCGGAGGTCACTATGGTTTCCGGGGTAGATCAGCCCACTGCAGCTTGGAGGCACCATCAGCGTCGAGCCTAGGATCAATGACCGAATCCGCGTGCCAGAAGTTCGTCTTGTCGGACCCAATGGTGAGCAGGTAGGAATCGTCCGCATCGAAGATGCGCTGCGATTGGCAGTTGAAGCCGATCTCGACCTAGTCGAGGTGGCGCCAATGTCAAAGCCGCCGGTTTGCAAACTCATGGACTTCGGGAAGTTCAAGTACGAAGCGGCCATGAAAGAGCGTGAGTCTAGGCGTAACCAGATCCATACCGTTATCAAGGAGATGAAGCTTCGACCGAAGATCGATCCGCATGATTATGAGACCAAGAAGGGTCACGTCGAGCGGTTCCTCAAGGCGGGAGACAAGGTAAAGATCACGATCATGTTCCGCGGTCGTGAGCAAAGTCGCCCGGAACTTGGTCTTCGACTCTTAGCAAAACTCGCCGATGATGTCGACCAAATAGGTTTTGTCGAGTCAACACCAAAGCAAGATGGCCGCAACATGATTATGGTGCTCGCACCACTACGACGGAAGCCAGATTCGGCTCGACGTGAACCACGCGCCGAGTTTTCCCTCGAAGGAGTGGCTGAAGCCGAAGCGGTAGCCGAGGTGGTGGCTGAACTAGATGCAATTGAGCTTGATGTAGTAGAGGCCCAATAGGCCGGTGAAAGGGTAAAAGTAGAAAAGGCACGACCAAGGTACTTCCCGAGACAAGCGAGGACGATATGCCGAAGCAGAAGACACATAGTGGTGCGAAGAAGCGATTCAAGGTAACCGGCTCTGGAAAAATCACCCATGAGCAGGCCAATCGTCGTCACCTGATGGAAAGCAAGTCCGCCAAGCGCACCCGTCGCCTTGAGTCGGATCAGGTGGTCGCTCCCGCAGACCGCAAGAGGGTCAAGAAGCTACTCGGCCGCTAACCGCATTAGTCAAACCATCCACCTCGTTTTCAGGAGACTGACATGGCACGTGTGAAACGCGCAGTCAATGCGCACAAGAAGCGTCGCGAGATACTCGAGCGCGCCAGTGGTTACCGCGGACAGCGTTCCCGGTTGTACCGCAAGGCTAAGGAGCAGGTAACCCACTCACTCGTATACGCATACGCTGATCGCCGCACGCGCAAGGGGGATTTTCGTCGTCTTTGGATCCAGCGCATCAATGCCGGGGCACGCGCTAACGGCATGACCTACAACCGCCTGATCCAAGGCCTGAAGGCTGCCGGAGTCCAAGTCGACCGCCGCATGCTGGCCGAGCTTGCGGTCAATGATGCGCCGGCTTTCACCGCCCTTGTCGAGGTTGCTCGCGCCGCAGTACCTGCGTCTTAGAGTTCGTGTCGCAGGCAGAGTTAACTTCTAGGCGGTCGGCAACGGTCGCTGCTGTTAAACGTCTGCACACAAGCTCGGGCCGCCGTGATTCAAAGACCTTTCTGGTGGAGGGCCCCCAGGCCTTGCGCGAGGCGCTGACCTATCGAGCAGATCTGCATCAGGTATATGCCACCGCCGATGCGATCGCTCGGTGGGGCGAACTTATGCACGCGGTGCAGGCTTCGGCAGTCGAAACCACCATCGTGTCGGAAAGCGTCCTTGAGGCGATGGCAGAGACCAAGTCACCGCAAGGCTGGCTCGCCACCTGCGGGATGGGTGCTGTGTCGTTGGTCGACGTGATGGCAACGCAGCCTCAGGTACTAGTTGCCCTCGACCAAGTAAGTGACCCCGGCAATGTCGGTACGATCATTCGAACAGCCGACGCCGCTGGTGCAAGCGGGGTGCTGCTAACCGGTGAATCGGTTGATCCTTTCAATGGCAAGTGTGTCCGGTCGAGTGCTGGCTCAATATTTCATCTGCCCGTAGTGCCAGCGTTGAGCGTCGAGCAACTGGTCGTGGCGGCCCGGCAGCATGGCACGGTAATCGCAGCAACAGCGGCTGACGGTGAGGTCGAATTATTCGAATGGCTGGATTCAACTACTGTGAATAATCCCACCCTGTGGGTATTTGGGTCAGAGGCCCACGGGGTGAGCACGCAGTTTCAGGCCGCTGCGGAGGTGCGCGTTCGGATTCCAATCCATGGTGCAGCGGAGTCCCTAAATATCGCATCGGCGGTAGCCGTATGTCTGTACGCGGATGCGGACCGTCGGCGTGCGAGACTTAGTTAGTTGGCGCGGACCAGGAGGGGCTAGATGTCATACGTGAAGTTACCGATTTTCGATCAGACCGGGTATGTCGTGGTGGACTCCTACGACCAATCACGCGATGCCCGCGAATGGGAGCAGTTGGTTTATGTCGACTGGAAGTCATCGGGCGATACCCGCTTTGCACCGTTGGCGAGCGCCTATGGCGACATGGAGTGCGATGGCTTCTGGAACCACACGCCAGCCAAAACTGATAAAGACGGGGTTTGGGTGCCGCAAAATATTGCTATCGCACCACGGCTAACCGAGCGGGCCCAAGAGCCAGGGGCCAATATCGGCCGCTGCAGGGTGATCGAGTTGCAGCCAAATACTTATGCCGATGCGGTTTACAATTTGCACCGCGATGACAACAACCGGCTAAATCCTGAGGGTACCGGTTGGATCGTCCGTGCCTTCTGCAACCTAACCGACAACACTGACTCGGTAATGATTTTGCGTGAAGATAAGGACGACCCAGCAACCGAAACTCGAATCCCGTTGCCTGCTGGTGCCCAGGTGGTTATCGATACGCAACGGCTGTATCACGCGGTTTGGCATCCGGGGAGTGAGCCGCGCTATTGCCTGATCACGTCCTATGAGTCCGGCCCCGAACTTGATGCCTGGATCTCCGCTCGTCATCCGATAGCGCAAGTACCTTCGGCGCCGGTGGACCCGGATTTGGCCCGAGAGGCGTATGCCGCCGCCGACGCCAAGCGGGCAGCGCGTGAGGCGGTACTCGCAGCAAAGGGTAACAATCCAACATTTGGTGATGGCACTTTGTCGGCTTCCATGGAGGTGCTTTCCGAAGCATGACCAAGTTAGCGGTTCCATATTTCGCAGTGCTTGATGAATTAGAAGCCGAAGCGATTCACATTTATCGTGAAACGGCCGCAGCATTTCGCAATCCAGTGTTGTTGTACAGCATCGGTAAAGACTCGTCTGTGCTTTTGCATCTGGCACTTAAGGCCTTCGCCCCGGCGCCTCTGCCATTTCCGGTGATGCACATTGATACCACCTGGAAGTTCCGCGAGATGATTGAGTTTCGCGATCTGCGTTCGCAGCAACTTGGGCTCGATCTTCGGATCGCCCAGAACAAAGCGGCCTTGGCCGAGGGAGTCACGCCATTTACCCATGGCACCCATGAGTACACGCGATTGATGAAGACGGTGGCACTTCGGGAAGGTATTGACGAATACGGGTTTGATGCCGCAATCGGTGGGGCCCGGCGCGATGAAGAACGGAGCCGTGCGAAGGAGCGGATCTTCAGCCTGCGTGAGCCCGGTCACCGCTGGGAGCCCCGCAAGCAACGCCCTGAGTTCTGGCGTACAGCGAACACGACTTTGTCTGAGGGCCAGAGCATGCGGGTATTCCCGCTTTCGAACTGGACCGAACTAGATGTTTGGCGTTATATCCAGCGCGAAGATATTCCTATTCCTTCTTTGTACTTCGCAAAGCCGCGTCCGGTGGTTGAGCGCGAGGGGGTGCTGATAATGGTTGACGATGAGCGGTTCCCACTGCGCCCCGGTGAGCAAGTCCAGATGCGATCAGTACGGTTTCGAACCCTCGGCTGCTATCCATTAAGTGGAGCGGTGGAGTCCACGGCCGACAACATCGCCGACCTAATAGCCGAGATGGAGTCATCTAATGTCTCAGAGCGCTCTGGTCGACTGATTGACGGTGAAGGCGGCAGTTC
>BJGE01000022.1 GCA_014190275.1 Actinomycetes bacterium
CGATGAAGATGAACTTGCCAGGCGGCGGGCCGCTTTTGTACCCCTGCCACCCCGTTACACCAGGGGAGTGCTGGCGAAGTACACCAAGTTGGTGGGCTCGGCATCCCGCGGCGCCGTCTGCGACTAATTGCGCGGTGCGAGCGCTGTTTTCGGCCAAGGGGCGTGGGTCAGGAGGGGCCGACGTGACAGATTGCCCTGGAACCGGTAACGTTCCTCCTATGGCAAGGAATCTGGTAGTTATTAGGCGCGCGGGCTAGACGCATATCCCGCGCGCTGCCCTCCGTTACCCACCAGGGTCGGGGGGTTTTTCATTGGAGCGGCACAATTGGGCACGGGCAAGAGATTTCACGTCTAGATGAACAGGTGAGAGGGATCATGGGTGAGCAACCAGCAGGTGCGCAGATTACCGGTGCAGAAAGCCTAGTTTTGGCCCTCGAGGCGGCCGGCGTAACCGACGTCTTCGGGCTACCGGGTGGGGCAATCTTGCCCCTTTATGACCCCCTGATGGACTCCAAGATTCGCCATATCCTCGTGCGGCACGAGCAAGGTGCCGGCCATGCGGCGGAAGGCTTCGCCGCGGCATCAGGCCGGGTCGGGGTCTGCATGGCAACAAGTGGCCCGGGGGCCACGAACCTAGTAACCCCGATAGCCGATGCGGCAATGGATTCGGTCCCGATGGTGGCGATCACCGGTCAAGTGCCCAGCGCTGCGATCGGCACCGATGCGTTCCAAGAGGCTGATATCCGCGGCATCACCATGCCGATCACCAAGCACAACTACCTGATCACCAATGCAGATGACATCCCAAGGGCGGTGGCCGAGGCCTTTCATATCGCCTCCACCGGCCGCCCGGGCCCGGTCCTGGTGGACGTATCGAAGGATGCGCTGCAGGCTCTGACCACCTTCAAGTGGCCCACCTTTATTGACCTGCCGGGCTACCACCCGGTGACGAAACCCCACGCCAAGCAGGTGCGGGATGCAGCGGCGATGATCATCGCCGCTAAAGCACCGGTACTTTATGTTGGCGGTGGTGTTATTCGCGCGGGTGCATCGGCCCCGCTGCGCAGGTTGGCGGACCTAACCGGTATCCCGGTGGTAACAACGTTGATGGCGCGGGGAGCTTTCCCGGATTCACATCCGCAGCATCTTGGTATGCCCGGTATGCACGGCAGTGTTGCGGCCGTTGGTGCATTGCAGAAATCGGATCTGCTGATCACGTTGGGGGCCCGCTTTGACGATCGGGTTACCGGCAAGCTTTCCACGTTTGCGCCTAACGCTTCGGTTATCCACGCCGATATCGATCCCGCTGAAATCGGTAAGAACCGTTACGTGGATATCCCGATCGTTGGCGATTTGGCTGAAGTCATCCCGGAGTTGATAATCGCGCTCGAAGCAGAGTACGCAGCTGGGGATCGGGGTGATTATGCCGCTTGGTGGGTGCTACTTAATCGCATGCGCGAGACCTACCCTATGGGCTACGAACCACCCGATGACGGCACGTTATCGCCGCAGTACGTGATCGAGCGCCTCGGAATTATTTCCGGACCCGAGTCCATCTTCGCGGCCGGCGTTGGTCAACATCAAATGTGGGCGGCCCAATTCATCGGGTACGAGTACCCGAACACTTGGCTCAACTCCGGTGGCCTTGGCACCATGGGCTATGCGGTGCCGGCGGCGATGGGCGCAAAGGTCGGCTGCCCCGATAAGACCGTATGGGCTGTTGACGGTGATGGCTGCTTCCAGATGACCAACCAGGAGTTGGTAACCTGCGCGGTCAATGACATCCCGATCAAGGTTGCATTGATCAACAACAGCAGCCTCGGCATGGTCCGCCAATGGCAAACCCTGTTTTATAACAGTCGTTACTCCAATACCGACCTGCACTCACATCGCATTCCGGATTTCGTGAAGTTGGCTGATGCATACGGTTGTCACGGCCTGCGCTGTGAATCACCGGAAGATGTTGATACCACCATCGAGAAGGCAATGGGGATGAATGACGCCCCCGTCGTCATCGATTTCGTCGTGCACCGCGATGCGATGGTTTGGCCGATGGTCGCAGCCGGAGCTAGCAATGACGAAATCTTGTTTGCGCGAACCATGGCACCGGATTGGGGGTCGGACGACTAATGCCACGACACACATTGTCAGTACTCGTAGAGGACACCCCGGGTGTGTTAGCTCGGGTTGCCAGTTTGTTCTCCCGGCGTGGGTTCAACATTGAATCCTTAGCGGTCGGCCCGACCGAGGTGCCGCAGGTTTCACGCATGACCGTAGTTGTCAATGTTGAAGGGTCAGCCCTTGAGCAGGTGACCAAACAGTTGAACAAGTTGATAAATGTGCTGAAGATCGTCGAACTTGATCCGGCTGGTTCGGTCCAACGTGAAATTCTACTGGTCAAGGTGAAGGCCGATCTGGAGACCAGGTCACATATTCTCGAAACCGTCCAGTTGTTCCGGGCCAAGGTCGTCGATGTGGCCCCCGATGCCGTCACCATCGAGGCCACCGGAAACAGCGATAAACTGGCGGCGCTGCTGCGCGTCCTTGAGCCATTTGGCATCAAGGAGTTGGTTAAGTCCGGCGCCGTGGCAGTGGCACGCGGGGCTAAGTCGATCTCGGACCGACCGGTGCGCGCGGCCGACCGCTCCGCCTAGGAAAAGACCTAACCGATACCCTTTGGACCAATGCAGTGCGATACACACTTCATGAATTCACTTACGACAACAAGGAGAACCTGCGGTGGCTGAGCTTTTCTATGATGACGATGCGGATCTGTCTGTAATCCAAAACCGGGTGGTGGCGGTTCTCGGCTACGGCAGCCAGGGCCACGCCCACGCGATGTCGCTGCGCGATTCGGGTGTCGATGTGCGGGTGGGGCTACGTGCTGGGTCGAAGACGCGGTCCCGGGCCGAAGAAGCCGGGCTCCGAGTTGTTGATCCGGCCACGGCCGCTGCCGAGGCAGACGTCATCATGATTTTGGCTCCAGACCCCGTGCAAAAGAAGCTGTATGCCGAGGCAATCGCGCCAAACCTGCAAGAAGGCGACGCCCTGTTCTTCGCCCATGGATTTAATATTCGTTTCGGCTTCGTGACGCCACCGGCTTTCGTGGACGTGTGCATGGTGGCACCGAAAGGCCCCGGGCATCTGGTTCGGCGTGAGTATGTTGCCGGCCGCGGGGTGCCCGCTATCGTGGCGGTCGAACAGGACTTCACCGGCGAGGCCTGGCCGTTGACCTTGTCTTATGCCAAGGCAATCGGCGCCCTGCGGGCCGGCGGTATCAAAACGACTTTTACCGAGGAGTGCGAAACCGATCTCTTCGGCGAGCAGGCGGTGCTCTGCGGTGGGGCATCGCAATTGGTCATGTACGGCTTTGAGACTTTGGTAGAGGCCGGATACCAGCCTGAGGTCGCCTACTTTGAGTGCCTGCACGAGTTGAAACTGATTGTCGACCTCATGTACGAAGGTGGCATCGCTAAGCAGCGCTGGAGCGTGTCAGACACCGCCGAATACGGTGATTATGTCTCTGGGCCACGGGTTATCGATCCATCGGTGAAGGAGAATATGAAGGCGGTGCTGGCCGAAATCCAAAGTGGCACCTTCGCCCAGCGTTTTATGGACGATCAAGAGGCCGGCGGGCCGGAGTTCAAGGCGCTGCGGGCCAAGGGCGAAGCCCACTCGATCGAAGCCGTTGGCCGTGAACTTCGTGGCTTGATGAGCTGGGTGGATAACAAGGGCGATGACTATGTGGAGGGTACGGCCGCTCGCTAGCGGGCCTAGACTTGGTAACCGATAGCATCTGACCGTGTCTAAATCCCGCGTCCTAATTGCCGAAGAACTCTCGCCCGCGACCGTCGAGGCCCTGGGCCCCGACTTCGAAATCATCAACTGTGATGGATCCGATCGCGCGGCTTTGCTGGCCGCTATCGTCGACGTAGATGCGATTTTGGTGCGCTCGGCCACCCAGGTTGACGCCGAGGCCATCGCGGCCGCACCGAAGTTGAAGGTGGTCGCTCGCGCCGGAGTTGGTCTGGACAATGTTGATGTCAAGGCTGCCACCTTGGCCGGGGTGATGGTGGTAAATGCACCAACTTCTAATATCGTCAGTGCGGCTGAACTCGCGGTGGCGCTCCTACTAGCGAGCGCCCGCAATGTTGCCCCGGCCAGTGCGGCTCTGAGCAAGGGCGAGTGGAAACGCTCTAAGTTCACCGGAGTTGAAGTTGCTGACAAAGTCGTCGGAATTGTCGGGCTTGGCCGAATCGGGGTACTGGTTGCCCAGCGGCTGAGTTCATTCGGGGTAAAACTCATTGCCTACGACCCTTATGTGCAACCGGCCCGGGCGGCACAACTTGGGGTGCGCATGGTGACCTTGGACGATTTACTCGCCGAAAGCGACTTCATCACCGTGCACCTGCCTAAGACCGCTGAAACGGTAGGCCTGATCGGTGACGCTGAGCTGCATAAGGTCAAGCCAACCGTGCACATCATCAACGCGGCGCGCGGTGGCATCGTCGATGAAAATGCCCTCTACGAGGCCCTAATTGATGGCCGAGTGGCCGGTGCCGGCCTTGATGTTTATGCCAAGGAGCCCTGCACCGACTCACCGCTATTTACCCTTGATCAGGTGGTGGCCACCCCGCACCTGGGGGCATCCACCGATGAAGCCCAGGAGAAGGCCGGTATCTCAGTGGCGCGCTCGGTACGGCTGGCTCTTGCCGGTGAGCTGGTGCCGGATGCGGTCAACGTTCAAGGTGGCCAGATGGCCGAGCAGATCAAGCCACTGCTGCCATTGGCCGAGAAACTGGGCGCGATCGCCTGCGGATTATCGACGGCAGCCGTGGCTCGGGTCACCGTCGAAGTGCGCGGTGAAGCCGCTGACCACGATGTGCGCGTGCTGGAGCTATCAGCCCTCAAAGGGGTGTTCCAGATGCTTATCCATGATCCGGTTTCCTATGTCAACGCACCATTGCTTGCCGAGCAGCGTGGCGTCGAGGTGGTTCTCACTTCGGACCGGACCAGCGACGACCACAAATCCTTGGTACGGGTAACCATCACCTTGACCGGTGGCGAGAGCGTGAGCGTGGCGGGCACCGTGGCGGGCCCGCGGCATACCCCAAAGGTGGTTGAGGTTGACGGCTTTGATGTTGATGTCCCGGTAAGCGACCACATGGCCTTCCTGCGATATCACGATAAGCCTGGGGTGGTCGGGGTGGTGGGCAAGGTTCTTGGTGACGCGGATGTAAATATCGGAGGCATGCAGGTCAGCCGTGACGACAGCAGTCACGCACTAATCGTCTTGACGGTTGACTCCCCGATCCCCGCTACCGCTCTAGACGAAATCGTCAGCAAAATTGGTGCGCACAGCGGTAAATCAGTCGACCTGGACTAACTCGGTTCAGGTGCGGACGGCCCGATTGACGGCGCTGATGATGGCTTTGAGCGATGCCGTGGTAATCGAGGGATCAATGCCGACTCCCCAAAGCACCCGATCTCCCACGGTGCATTCAAGATAAGCGGCAGCCCGAGCATCACCGCCGGCGCTCATCGCATGCTCGTGGTAGTCCAGCACTCTTACGTCGACACCGTACTTGGCGAGGGCGTCACAAAAAGCCGCAACCGGACCGTTGCCATGCCCGTCCAGGGCGATCTCGGATCCGGCATCGCTTATTACTACCTGCACGCTGGTGTCGCCATCGACCGCCGAATCCTGCTTCACCGATCGAAGTGCGAACCGGCCCCATGGGGCATTTGGGTCTGGCAGATATTCGCCGGAGAACGTTGACCACATGTCCTCGGCACTGACCTCACCGCCTTCGGCGTCGGTCACCTGCTGGATGACCTGAGAGAACTCGATCTGCAGGCGGCGGGGGAGTTCAAGTTTGTGCTCGGTCCGCATGATGTATGCGACCCCGCCCTTACCGGATTGGGAGTTAACCCGGATAACGGCCTCGTAGGTCCGGCCCACATCCTTGGGGTCAATCGGCAGGTAGGGGACGGCCCACCTGAATTCGTCAACGGGCACGCCGGCCGCTGCCGCATCCGTCTGCATGGCGTTGAAGCCCTTGTTGATGGCGTCTTGGTGTGAGCCGGAGAAAGCGGTGTAGACAAGGTCACCGCCGTACGGGTGGCGCTCATTAACCGGAATCTGATTGCAGTATTCAACCGTGCGGCGGATATCGTCGATATCGCTGAAATCAATCTGCGGATCGATGCCCTGACTAAATAAGTTCATGCCGAGGGTGACCAGGCAGACATTGCCGGTGCGCTCGCCATTGCCGAATAGGCAGCCTTCGATGCGATCAGCACCTGCCAGGTACCCGAGTTCGGCCGCGGCCACGGCGGTGCCGCGATCATTGTGCGGATGTAGTGAAAGGACGATGGAGTCGCGTCGGGCCAGATTTCGGCTCATCCACTCGATGGAATCAGCATAGATATTCGGTGTCGCCATTTCGATTGTTGCGGGCAGGTTCAAAATAACCTTGTGCTCTGGGGTTGGTTGCCAGACGTCATTAACCGCATCGCAGATTTCAACGGCAAACTCAAGTTCGGTGCCCGTATAGGACTCCGGGGAGTATTCGAAGTAGATATCGGTTTCATGTGAGATTTCGTCGGCGAACTTCCTGCACAGTTGGGCACCGTGCACGGCGATATCAATAATGCCTGATCTATCGAGTCCAAATACCACGCGCCGCTGCAGAGTGGACGTTGAGTTGTACAGGTGCACAATCGCTTGCTTGGCGCCCTTAATGGATTCAAAGGTGCGCTCGATCAGGTGCTCGCGGGATTGGGTCAGCACCTGGATCACCACATCATCTGGGATCAGGTCTTCTTCGATCAGCTGGCGCACGAAGTCAAAGTCGGTCTGCGATGCCGAGGGGAATCCCACTTCTATTTCCTTGTAGCCCATTGCCACCAGCAACTGAAACATCCGGAGCTTGCGTGCCGGTGTCATCGGGTCGATGAGGGCCTGGTTGCCATCTCTTAGGTCAACCGCGCACCAGCGCGGTGCCGCCGTCATTACCTTGGCCGGCCAGGTGCGGTCCGGTAGGGGGATCGGGGCGAAGGGGGTGTAGCGCTGCCACTTCATGGTGGTTGGGCGCTGGATATTGCGAATTTCGTATGGCGTGCCGCGTTCAAATTTCGAGTTCATGGCTTGGGCTCCTGTAAGTCGTCAGTTTGGGGGAGGACCGGCAAACGACGAAACCCGCGACGAGGAGGCCGGTTAAGAGGCCTCGCCGCGGCGGCGAAGGAGCAGGTTCACGATCAACACCCGCGCAGCGTACCAGAGTGGCGCTAGGTAGGGTTTCGACCATGTCAAAGACCCTGAATCTGGCCCTGATACCCGGCGACGGAATCGGCACCGAGGTGGTGGCTGAAGCCATGAAGGTGCTGTCCGCCATTGCGCCCGCCGCTGGCGTCACGGTCACCGCGACCGAATACGACCTAGGTGCCCGTCGCTACAACGCGACCGGAGAGTTACTCCCCGAATCTGTAATAGCCGAACTTCGCGGTTATGACGCGATTTTGCTCGGCGCCATCGGCGATCCATCGGTCAAGTCGGGCATCTTGGAGCGCGGGGTGCTGTTGCCACTGCGATTTGTGATGGACCACCACGTAAACCTGCGGCCGGTGAAGCTGTATCCGGGTGTTACCGGGCCGATAGCGGGTAAGGGCCCGAAGGAGATTGACTTTGTAGTTTGCCGGGAAGGCACCGAAGGCCCGTATGTCGGGGCCGGTGGGGTCCTGCGGATCGGGACGCCCCATGAAGTTGCCACCGAGGTCAGCCTGAACACCGCCTACGGGGCAGAGCGCATAATTCGAGATGCCTTCGATCGTGCGATGCGCCGGCGCAAGAAAGTCACCTTGGTGCACAAGACCAATGTTTTGGTTTTTGCCGGCGATCTGTGGCAGCGCTCCTTTGACCGGGTGAAAGTGGAATACCCGGAAGTCACCACCGATTACCTGCACGTCGACGCGGCCGCCATGTTCTTCCTGACGCATCCGGAGCGCTTCGACGTTGTTGTCACCGACAATCTATTCGGTGACATCCTCACCGACATCGGTGCCGCAATCGTCGGCGGTATCGGGCTAGCGGCCAGTGGCAATATCGACCCGAGCCGCACCAACCCGAGTATGTTCGAACCGGTTCACGGCTCAGCCCCAGATATCGCCGGCCAAGGCAAGGCCGACCCGACCGCCACGGTGATGTCACTTGCCATGCTGCTGGATCATGTTGGCTTCGTGGAGGCATCAGGTTGGGTGGAATCCGCCGTCGAAAATGACCTAGCCACCCGTGGCACGAGTACTCGCTCAACCAGCCAGATCGGCGATGCACTCGCCGCGGGCGCCTTGGCCGCTGCTGGCTAAATGGTGCCGCGGTAGCGTTACCCCCATGACGGTAGAGAGGTACCGATGACAACCAGCACCGCAACCGGCACTGCGCTGTGGCCGATTGAAGTCAAGGCTTCTACCGCGGTTAAATCAGCCGCCGAGCGCTCGACCATCATGGCCGATCCGGGATTTGGCAAGTACTTCACCGACCACATGGTGCGCGCCAAGTGGACCGCGGCCGACGGGTGGCACGGCGCCGAATTGGTGCCATATGGTCCACTGCTGCTGGATCCGGCCACCAACTTCATGCACTACGGCCAGGCGATCTTCGAAGGCCTGAAGGCCTATCGCCACCCTGATGGCCAGATCAAGACTTTTCGCCCGATCAAGAATTCCGAACGCTTCGCGCGTTCGGCCCGCCGGCTCGCGATGGCCGAGGTACCAGATGAGCTATTCCTGGGTTCGATTGAGGCCCTAGTGCGCCAAGATCAAGCCTGGGTGCCCAGTGACCAAGAGAAGTCGCTTTATCTGCGCCCCTTCATGATTTCTACGGAGATCGGCCTTGGCGTCCGCCCGGGCAATGCTTATGAGTATCTCCTGATCGCCTCGCCGGCCGGTGCGTACTTTCCGCAGGGGGTCAAGCCCGTCACGGTGTGGCTGTCGGATGAGTATGTGCGTGCGGCCCCCGGTGGTACGGGCGAGGCCAAGTGCGCCGGTAACTACGCAGCGTCTTTGATCGCACAGGCCGAAGCGGCCCAGCATGGTTGCGATCAAGTGGTTTGGCTGGATGCCGCCGAGCGGTGCTGGATCGAAGAGATGGGTGGCATGAACCTCTACTTCGTCCATGGCGCAGGTGATTCGGCCCGCATCCTCACCCCGCAACTCACCGGGGCACTGCTGCCCGGCATCACCCGGGAGTCTTTGCTAACGGTGGCGGAGGATCTGGGCATTCGCGCGGAAGAGGGTAAAATAAGCGTTGCGGATTGGCGGGAGGGTTGCGCCAGCGGCGCCATCACCGAGGTCTTCGCGTGCGGTACCGCCGCGGTCATCACCCCGGTTGGGCAAGTTAAGTCCCGCGAAAGCGGGGCCTGGGAGGTAGCCGGGGGGCGCACCGGTGCCGTCACCATGACCTTGCGGCAGGCCCTGCTCGATATCCAAACCGGTATGGCCCCAGACCGCCATAACTGGATGCACACCATCTGCTAGCGGTCCCAGCCCCCCATGTGCCACACTGGGGCCGTGATGAACCCGGTTAGCAGCATTATTTTGTAGCGCGTCGACTTACGTTGACGCGCAGCCCTTCGCACCCGCGGGGGGCTTTTTCATTGCCCCACCGCCAGAAAGAGGAAGACCATGGCCCGCCCCGACACTTTCCACGTCTACGACACCACCTTGCGCGATGGTGCCCAGCGGGAAGGAATTTCCTACTCCGTCAACGACAAACTTGCCGTGGCCCGGCTGCTAGATGGCTATGGAGTGGGATTCATTGAAGGGGGTTGGCCCGGTGCCATGCCCAAGGACACCGAGTTCTTCGAGCGGGCCAAGACCGAGCTGGCCTTGCAAAATGCCGAACTGGTGGCTTTCGGCGCGACGCGTAAGCCGGGGTTGGCGGTTGCCGAAGACCCGCAGGTGCAGGCATTACTTGACTCAGGAGCTCCGGTAATCACCATCGTGGCGAAGTCCGATGTACTGCACGTGATCGATGCCCTAAAGACCACCCTGGACGAGAACGTGGCCATGGTGCGCGACACCGTGGAGTACCTGGTCGCACAGGGTCGTCGGGTTTTCGTCGACATGGAGCATTTCTTCGACGGCTACAAGCACGATCGTGACTACGGAGTACTCCTTGCAGAGGTGGCGCACGCCGCCGGCGCGAGCGTGGTGGTGCTTTGCGACACCAATGGCGGCATGCTGCCAAGTGGCATCACCGAAACGGTCAAGGACGTCGCGGCTCGGTCCGCTGCCCGGCTCGGCATCCACTGCCAAGATGACACCGGCTGCGCGATCGCTAATAGTGTCGCGGCGGTAGAAGCCGGCGCCACCCATGTGCAGTGCACCGCGAATGGCTACGGTGAGCGCACCGGCAACGCCGATTTGTTCGTGGTGATCGCGAACCTAGTGACTAAATTGGGTTACGACATCTTGCCCGAGGGGGCACTTGACCAAACGGTTCTAATTTCGCACGCAATCGCCGAGATCGCCAATATCGCCCCCAATACCCATCAGCCGTACGCCGGAGTCTCGGCTTTTGCACACAAGGCCGGCTTGCACGCCAGTGCATTGAAAGTGTCGGCAGCGCTCTACAACCATATTGACCCAGCACTGGTCGGCAACGACATGAGGGTGCTGATCACCGAAATGGCCGGCCGGGCCTCGGTAGAGCTGAAGGGGCGCGAATTGGGGTATGACCTCTCTGGTGACAAGGCACTGCTGACCCGGGTGGTCGACCGAGTAAAGGATTTGGAAGCGCGGGGCTGGACTTTCGAGGCGGCCGATGCCTCATTCGAGCTCCTGCTCTTGGACGAAGACGGTTCGGAGCGGAGGTTCGAAGTTGAATCCTGGCGAACCACCGTCGAGCAAGCCGCCGACGGCACCGTCAGCACCGAGGCCACGGTAAAGGTGCATGCCGACGGCGAGCGAATTATTTCGACAGCCGAAGGAAATGGTCCGGTCAATGCCCTTGACCGGGCTTTGCGCGCGGCCGTGATCCAGTTGTACCCAGAGCTCGATGCACTTGAATTGATCGACTACAAGGTACGAATACTCGAAGGCATAACCGGTACCGGAGCCGTTACGAGGGTCCTGGTTGGAACCACGGACGGGTTTGGCCAGTGGTCCACGGTCGGGGTGCACGAGAACGTCATCGCGGCTTCCTGGCGGGCTTTGGAAGACGCCGTGACCTTCGGGCTGATCCGGGCTGCCAGGCGCGAGCAGTGATCGCGTCAGTTGGGTTGCCTAGATAGGCTGCGCGGGTGCGCATAGTTCGAGTAGCGGTCGACGGTGAACTCTGCTTCGGGGTACTCGAAGGTGTTTCGGCCGAAAACGAAGCCACCGAGGCGTCCTTGGTGGTTCTCATCAACGGCCATCCGTTCGGGGATTTGGTACCGGAAGGCCGAATCATCCCGCTGGCTGATACCCGTTTGGTGGCGCCGGTTTTGCCGAGCAAGATCGTGGCGGTAGGGAAAAACTACGCCGACCACGCCAAAGAGATGGGGGGCGAACCCCCGCTTTCGCCCCTGATTTTCCTAAAGCCCAGTACCAGCATCATCGGCCCGGGCGAGGCCATCGCCTTGCCCTGGCAGTCAGAAAAAGTCGAGCACGAGTCCGAACTAGCTGTGGTGATCGGGCGTCTTTGCAGTGATGTGCCAGCGGAGCGTGCACATGAGGTCATCCTTGGTTACACATGCGCCAATGATGTTACGGCGCGTGACTTGCAGCACAGCGATGGTCAGTGGTCACGGGCCAAGGGCTTTGATACTTTCTGTCCAATCGGTCCATGGATCGAAACCGATCTAGATATTGATGATGCTTTGATCACCTGCACGGTAAATGGCGTGCTTCGGCAATCGGGTTCAACAAGTGGCATGGTGCACGATGTCGCTGCATTGATCGCCTACATCAGTTCAGTTATGACTTTGATCCCGGGTGATCTAATTCTCACCGGTACACCGGCCGGGGTCGGGCCGATTGCAGCGGGCGACACCGTCAGCATTGCAATTGAAGGTATTGGCTCGCTAACCAATTCGGTGGTTGATCGTGGCTGAGCAAGTGACGTCGACCGGGGCCGTGCGCGTACGTTTTTGCCCATCACCGACCGGAAATCCACATGTAGGCATGATTCGTACGGCGCTGTTCAACTGGGCTTTCGCCCGGCATACCGGTGGCACATTTGTTTTTAGAATTGAAGACACCGATTCGGCCCGCGATAGCGAGGAGTCTTACAACGCACTTCTGGATTCACTGCGTTGGCTTGGCCTGGACTGGGACGAAGGCCCCGAAGTCGGCGGTGATTACGGCCCATACCGGCAATCTGATCGTCTGCCGGTTTATGCCGAAGTCGCCAAGAGGCTCCGAGATGGCGGGTTCGCATATCACTGCTATTGCTCTTCGGAAGAACTCGAGGTGCGTCGTGAACTGGCCAAGAGTCAAGGCCGCACCCCCGGCTACGACGGTAAGTGCCGGGAGCTATCTCTAGAGCAAGTAGAGGCATATGAGGACGAGGGGCGTGATTTCGTACTTAGATTCCGGATGCCCGACCGTGATTTCGAATGGGATGACCTAGTGCGCGGCTCAATCACTTTCGCTGCGGAGCATGTACCTGATTATGTTTTGGTCCGGGGAAATGGTGATCCGCTTTACACCCTCGTCAATCCCGTTGATGATGCCCTGATGCGTATCACGCACGTTTTGCGGGGGGAGGATCTTTTGTCGTCAACCCCACGTCAGATCGCACTCTATGAAGCGTTGTCAACTATCGGGGTGAGTGATGGCAACACTCCAAGGTTTGGCCACCTGCCCTATGTGATGGGTGAGGGTAACCGCAAGCTCTCCAAGCGCGACCCGGAGTCGTCACTTTTGATGTATCGCGAGACCGGCTATCTGCCGGAAGCGCTTCTCAACTATTTGGCCTTGCTCGGGTGGTCAATGGGTGATGACCAAGAGTTTTTCAGCAAGGAGCAAATGGCCGCGGCTTTCACTTTGGAGCGGGTAAACCAAAACCCGGCGCGCTTTGACCTGAAGAAGTGCACGTCGATCAATGGCGACTGGATCAGGTCCTTGGCTCCGAACCAGTTGGTGGAGCGCATCATTCCTTTCTTGGTAGCGGCGAAGTTGATCCAACAGCAGCCGACCGCCGAGCAATTGGCCATTTTGGTGGTTGCGGCGCCATTGATTCAAGAGCGTCTGGAGAACCTCGGTCAGTCGGTTGACATGCTCTCGTTCTTGCTGGTGCCACAGGAGCAATTCGTAGTTGATGCGGCTGACCTCGAAGTGCTCGGGGCCGATGCCGCGCCGACTTTGGCCGCAGCCCGGGAGGTGTTGGTTGACTTAACGAACTGGCACACCGACGCCATTCACGAGGCCCTGCGCGCTGCGCTAGTGGAGGGTCTGGCGCTAAAGCCTAAAGTAGCCTTCACCCCGCTGCGGGTTGCGATTACCGGGCGCCGGATTTCGCCTCCACTGTTTGAATCCATGGAGATTTTGGGTAAATCTGTGTGTTTAGCCCGACTTGAGCGGGCAATTGGTGGTGGGTAGCCGGTCGCCTATAATCACTTTTCGCCGAGTGATCGGCCCCATGGGGTATGGGGTAATTGGCAGCCCAAATGATTCTGATTCATTTAGTCTAGGTTCGAGTCCTGGTACCCCAGCTGGTGTTCGGTCGACGTGGTAGGCCCACCCGACTAGTTACCTGGTTGATTGCGCGCTTGGTTGGCGCAACCGACCGAAGGCACGGCCCCGTTGTGTAGTGGCCTAGCACGCCGCCCTCTCAAGGCGGTAGCGCGGGTTCGAATCCCGTCGGGGCTACGAGGAGGGCGCGGGCTCTTGAGCTTTAAGAGCCCGCGCTCCAATACAGAAGGAGTAGCAGGTGGCGCGCACACTGGCAGAGAAAGTCTGGGCGGCGCACGTCGTGCGTCATGGCGAAGGTGAACCGGATTTGCTCTATATCGACCTACACCTCGTACATGAGGTCACCAGCCCACAAGCATTTGACGGGTTGCGGGTAACCGGTCGCGGGGTCCGCCGACCCGATCTCACCTTGGCAACCGAAGACCACAATGTGCCTACCATTAATATCGACCAGCCGATCGCCGACCCGATCTCGCGGGCTCAGGTTGACGCACTGCGTGCGAACTGCGCGGAATTTGGGGTTCCGCTTTACGCATTGGGCAGTATTGAGCAGGGCATCGTGCATGTGGTGGGCCCGCAACTTGGCCTGACCCAGCCCGGAATGACCGTGGTGTGCGGTGATTCCCATACGTCCACCCACGGGGCCTTCGGCGCCCTCGCATTCGGTATCGGCACCAGCGAGGTTGAGCATGTGCTGGCAACTCAAACCCTGCCGCTGAAGCCGTTCAAGACGATGGCCATCACTGTTGACGGCGAACTACCGGTTGGCGTTTCCGCCAAGGATTTAACCTTGGCGATCATTGCCAAGATCGGCACCGGCGGTGGCCAGGGTTATGTACTTGAGTACCGCGGCTCGGCAATTCGTGGCCTTTCGATGGAGGGTCGAATGACCCTGTGCAATATGTCGATCGAGGCGGGTGCGCGAGCAGGCATGGTAGCCCCGGACGAAACCACTTTCGAGTACGTCAAGGGTCGAGTGCACGCACCCGTTGGGAGCGAGTGGGATGAGGCACAGACCTACTGGCGTACCTTGCCAAGTGACGCTGACGCGGTATTCGACGCTGAAGTATTCATCGATGCCACCACCCTTAGCCCTTATGTGACCTGGGGTACCAACCCCGGTCAAGGCCTGCCGTTGTCGGCTTCGATCCCGGCGCCGGAGTCTGCCGGTGACGAAGTCGAGCGCGGTGCGATCGAACGCGCACTTGAATACATGGACCTGGTGCCCGGCACGCCGTTACGCGAAATCCCGATCGACACGGTCTTCATTGGCTCGTGCACCAATGGCCGGATCGAGGACCTGCGGGTTGTCGCTGAGGTCCTTCGGGGGCGTCAGGTTGCTGATTCGGTGCGCATGTTGATCGTCCCGGGTTCGGTGCGAGTGAAGTTACAGGCCGAGACCGAGGGCTTGGACACCGTCTTCCTTGCTGCGGGAGCCGACTGGCGTGAGGCTGGGTGCTCGATGTGCCTGGCGATGAACCCGGACAAGTTAGCGCCCGGGGAGCGCAGTGCCTCGACTTCAAATCGCAATTTTGAAGGACGCCAAGGCCCGGGCGGCCGGACCCACCTGGTCTCACCGGCGGTGGCGGCGGCCACGGCGGTAGTAGGCACTTTGGCCGCCCCGGCTGACCTGCCAAAACTCTAATAGGAATAAAACTCTGCTAAGGAGCCGTTCATGGACGCCTTTACCACTCATACCGGGACCGCCGTGCCGTTGCGGCGCAGTAATGTCGATACTGACCAGATCATCCCGGCCGAGTATTTAAAGCGGATTACTCGTACCGGGTTCGAGGATGGCTTATTTGCATCCTGGCGTAAAGACCCGGAGTTCGTGCTAAATCAGCCACACCACGCCGGGGCCACCATCTTGGTAGCCGGCCCCGATTTTGGTACCGGCTCATCGCGTGAGCATGCGGTTTGGGCGCTACAGAACTACGGCTTCAAAGTGGTTATTTCCTCGCGCTTTGCTGATATTTTCCGTGGCAATTCAGGTAAAGGCGGGCTTTTAACGGCGGAGGTTCCGCAGGAGACCGTAGAGGCCCTTTGGGAGCTCATCGCCGAAGATCCGGCCGCGGAGGTCACGGTTGACCTCGATAAGCAGCAGATCCGGTCCGGTAATCTGGTAGCCGACTTTGCGGTGGACGGCTATGTGCGCTGGCGATTGATGGCCGGCTTGGACGATATCGGCATCACTTTGCAGTCGGTCGATGCGATCACCGACTTCGAAAAGCAGCGTCCGGGGTTCACCCCGACCACAATTTGATGGAGCTTTTTGCCCAGATTTGGCTACGGGATTGTCGATATCACGGTGTGTCGCATGGCATAATCCGTTGATTCGCAATAGTTTTTGCTTGTCGACATCCGTCGATTTTTCTCCTCACGTTGTTTCTCCTGAGAGGCTTTTCCTGTGAATAAGGCAGACCTAATTGATTCGGTGGCCGCGAAGCTCGGCCACACCAAGCGTGACGTAACCGACATCGTTGAGTCCTTCATTGAGGAGACCAAGAAGGCCGTTGCCAGTGGTGAGCGGGTTGCACTAAGTGGCTTTGGCATCTTCGAGGCGCAGGCCCGCAAGGCCCGCCTGGGCCGTAACCCACGTACCGGTGCGACCGTGCAGATCAAGGCCACCAAGACCCCCAAGTTCCGTGCCGGTGCGGAGTTCAAGGCGGTAGTCTCGGGTAAGAAGAAGGCGGCGCCGGCGAAGAAAGCTGCTGCCAAGAAGGCCCCGGCGAAGAAGGCCGCTGCCAAGAAGGCCCCGGCGAAGAAGGCCGCAAAGAAGCGCTAACTAGAACTAACTAACGAGCGGCCTACCAATTCGGTGGGCCGCTCGTTTTTAGCGCTGTTGAATTACCAACCACTTCCTGTTGCGGCCAAGCGCGTAATCAGGACACGCTCTTAATCAATTTGGCAGGTGGATCGAGGTGACGGTTCCCGAAGGGGTGAGTTCGATTGCGACCTGCTGACCTACCCGTAGTTGCCGAAAGCTACCAGCGGCAAGCACTCGAGCGGAGACGGCGAGTAGCAGACCATCCTCGGTGGCAACTTCCGCCTCACCACCTGGTAGCCAGCGATAAAAAGTGGCGACGATCACGAGTCCAGATTTCGCCGTAATGCGGACTTGGTGGCGGCGCCAACACCAATTCGGATTGCATCCCAAAGGTCCACGTGGGTGTCTACGTCACGATGTGCAGGTGCGAGCAGTTGGCGTTCAGAGGCAATCTCGGAGAGCCCAAGTTCAACATAACCCCGAACCACATGGTGGGCTCGTGAGCGCTCACCAAACGACGGTGTGCAACCGGCGATGGTGTGACTCATCAACATAGTCGTGCCAATCCCTTGGGTGTCAGCGACGAACGTGCGTTCGTAGATTTCCGCACGCCTGAGTACTAAATCCAGCACTGCTCCGGTTAGGCAGGGCAGATCCCCGGCTACTATCGCGACCCCGAGGCCGGGTGGGGTCAATGAAGCACCGAATAATGCGGCTTCGTTTAACCCACGGTGTGGTGTTTCGGGGGCCCAGCGGTGATTGGCATCGCTGGCTAGCTGCTGCACGATTAGGTCGTCGGTTACCACGGTGACTTGGGCAACGCCGTCGCAGTCGCGAAGTGCAGTCAAGACATCCTGCAGGAAGGCCAGGGCCAGCTCGGGCCGTGCCGGGTCCCCCGCCGGAAGGAGTCGGGATTTGGCTTCATTTAGCCCTTTGACGGGCACAACTACCGCCCACCGGTCTGGCCCATTGATCATCCCGCCGTGGAGTTGCACGGGCACTACTGTGGCATGGTGCACATCACGCGGCGCGACCCCTTGGGCTGGGGCTATCGCGTCACCGTATTTTTGTTGACCCCTCTACTTAATATTTTGACCAGACAGCGGTGGGAGGGCACCGAGAATCTGACAGCGCCGACCGGAGGCATGGTGGTGGCAACCAACCACATTTCCTGGTTTGACCCGCTTGTCGCCTCGCATGTGCTGTGGGATAACGATCGACCACCGAGATTCTTGGCCAAGGAATCAGTTTTTCGAGTACCAATTGTTGGGTCGATAATTAAAAGCGCGCAGCAAATTCGGGTGTATCGCGAGACGAGTAATGCGGTTGATTCGGTGCGGGATGCGATTGCTGCGGTGCAGCGCGGTGAGTGTGTGGTGGTGTATCCAGAAGGCACCATCACGCGTGAGCCGAAGATGTGGCCGATGACCGGTAAGACGGGTGCGGCTCGAATCGCATTGGCAGCAGGTTGCCCATTAATTCCCATGGCGCAATGGGGAGCGCAGGAGGTAATGCGCCCATATCGAAAGGAATTTCGCATCCTGCCGCGCAAAACGATGCGGATCTTGGCGGGGCCGCCAATTGATCTATCAGATTTACAAGATCGCCCCCTAGATGCCGATACATTGCACCTTGCAACGGATCGACTCATGGACGCCTTGACCGCGCTACTTGCCCAAATCCGTCAGGAAAGCCCACCCGAGGAGCGTTACGTGTTTGAAAGGCCGGAGCCCCAGTGAGCGAAATTCGAGTTGCCATCATGGGCAGCGGATCCTGGGGCACGGCATTTGGGATGGTCTTGGCAGACGCTGGGTGCGAAGTTTTGATGTGGTCTCGGGAGAAAGGGGTTGCGCGTCAGATCAATGAGGAGCACTTAAATGCCCGCTACCACCCGGGTATAACTTTGCCAGCCAACCTGCATGCGACAACTAGTTGGGCAAAGGCGCTGGCAGGTGCCTCTATTGTCGTGCTGGCTGTGCCGGCTCAGTCTTTGCGGGCGAATCTAGAAAGCTGGGAAGCTGACCTGTCCGGTGGAAGTGTGCTGGTTAGTTTGATGAAGGGTATTGAACTCGGCACGTCAATGCGGATGAGCGAGGTGATCGCTGAAGTTACCGGAATTGACCCGGGTCGCATCGCAGTTATTTCTGGCCCCAACCTCGCCGGTGAAATCGCGCGGCGACAGCCAACCGCAACCACGGTGGCCTGCGCTGAAGAGACCAGCGCCTTGGCGCTGCAGGAGGCTTGCACTACCGACTACTTTCGCCCTTACTGGACCAACGACGTCGTAGGAACGGAGATTGGCGGTGCGGTCAAGAATGTGATCGCCCTTGCTAATGGCATCGCGGTGGGGATGGGCTTGGGTGAGAATTCGCAGGCTTCGTTAATTACCCGCGGGCTGGCCGAGATGGCTCGACTGGGGGTGGCCCTCGGGGCCGACCCACTGACTTTCCAAGGCCTGGCCGGGGTAGGTGACCTGGTGGCCACCTGCCAGTCGCCACTGTCGCGCAACAGGTCGTTCGGTGAAAATCTCGGTCGCGGTCTATCGATAGAACAAACAATAGAGGTGACGAAGCAAACCTGCGAAGGCTATAAGAGCTGCCAGCCAATTTTAGAACTAGCTAGATTGCACAATGTCGAGATGCCGATCACCGAGCAGGTCGTCGCGGTGCTACATCACGGTCAATCACCGAAAATGATGGCTTCGGCGTTTATGTCGCGTGATACCAAACGTGAAAGTTCCCTGGCTCCGTAATCATTGAGGCACCACCGAGTCCAAAGCCTGCTTAAGATCGCGCCAGAGATCGTCTGCATTCTCAATGCCAAATGAGAGACGGATTAAGTTCAATGGCACAGTTTCACTTTCGAGGGGCCAGCGTCGGCGACGTTCAAGTAGTGACTCCACTCCGCCGAGACTGGTCGCGTAAGCCCAAAGTCTGGTACCTGAGCAGACCGCGTCTGCCGCTTCGGCGCCAGATGTGATCTCAATCGCAGCCATCGTGCCGGACCCCGGGTAGCGAACCCGACAGACCGCCGGGTGTTGGTTGAGCAGGTCGGTGATCAGCTGGGCAGTTGCTTGTGCTTTTTCAATCCGAACGGCCAAAGTGCGGATACCTCTGAGCGCGAGGTAGCAGTCAAAGGCGCTCGGGAGCGCACCCATAAGTACTCGACGGTTGCGAATCTGCTCGCTCAGCTCTGGGTCGGTCGCAATCAGTGCGCCGAGCAGTAAGTCCGAGTGACCGCTAAGTGCCTTGGTGACACTGTGCATGACGATGTCTGCGCCGAGGGCAATTGGCTGCTGCAAGACGGGGGTGGCGAAGGTGTTGTCCACCAGGACTAAAGCACCGTTGGCGTGTGCGGCGGCGATACAGGTGGGTAAATCGGCGACCTGCATCATGGGGTTAGTTGGTGATTCCAGCCATAGTAATTTTGCTCCAGCGCATGCCGCAATGACAGCAGCGGTGTCATCGACTTCAACCACGCGTAGTTGAATGCGGCCAATCCCTTCGAGTTCGCGCAGTCGGATCGCGACGCCGGTATACGCCGCACTCGGTGCGACGACAACAGCGCCCATCGGGACAAGGTCCAAGGCTGCGTTCGCTGCTGCCATGCCGGAAGAAAAGACTGTTGCCAGCCCGCCCTCAAGGCCACCGATCACGTCCTCGAGTGCATGTGAGGTTGGGGAGTCGTAACGCGCATACTCCATCGGCCCGCCTGCGATAAAACTCGAGGCGGGATAAATCGGAGTATTAAGTGGCGCATCGGGTACTCGCTCGGGTCGCCCCGCCGTCACCACAAAGGTATCGATCGATTGGCCCTGTTGGGTGGGGCCTGCCGGGGGGTTAGTTGTTGACATGAATTGCACTTTAGTCTTGCCCCGCCTGCTATCCCCGGATAGTCCAGCAGATACGGTCTAGTGGTGGATCGGGTTCGCATTGCGGTGATTTTCGGTGGCCGAAGTAGTGAGCATCACATTTCCTGTGTCAGTGCCGGCAGTATTCTAAAGGCCCTAGATCCGCGGGTCTACGAGGTCATCCCGATTGGCATCACCCCAGCGGGTCACTGGGTGCTTGCGCCCAATGACCCTGATCGGTTGTCCATCCAAGGCGCAATCTTGCCCACGGTTGACCCGCAGGCACCCGAAGTCGTTCTAAGTGTGGACCCGACTGCTGCCGGATTGGCCATCCATCGACCAGAGCAATCACCCCAGGCGCTCGGCCGAGTTGACGTGGTGTTCCCGGTGCTGCACGGACCTTGGGGTGAAGACGGCACCATCCAAGGGCTACTGGAAATGGCCGGCGTCCCATATGTCGGATCAGGTGTCCTCAGTTCGGCGCTGGCCATGGATAAAGGATTCATGAAAGCGCTCTTCCAGCAGGCCGGGCTACCTCTTGGGCCTTATGAGGTAATCACCGATGCGCAGTGGCGAGTGGATCAAGATGGCGCACTTGCGCGGGCTCGAAGCCTTGGTGAAGTCGTGTTTGTCAAGCCGGCACGTGCGGGCTCATCAAATGGCATCACCAAGGTGTCCGACCCCGGTTCACTAGTTGATGCGATTACGGCAGCACGCGCTCACGACCCCAAAGTAATCGTTGAAAGTGCAATCGACGATGCCCGCGAGATTGAATGCGGGGTCATCGTTGACGGCACACCCAAAGCTAGTCGTTGCGCCGAGATCATTGTTCGTTCTGGTCATGATTTCTATGACTTTGAAGCCAAGTACCTAGACGATTCAGTTGATCTGGTCGTACCGGCAAAGTTGTCGCCAGAAGTCGAAGCGACCGTGCAGGCACTGGCAATACGGGCATTCGAGGCCGTGGCCTGTGAGGGTTTGGCGCGGGTTGATTTCTTCGTGACCGCGGCAGGGGAGGTAATCGTAAATGAGATAAACACGATGCCCGGGTTCACGCCGATTTCGATGTTCCCGCGGATGTGGGCGGCATCTGGGCTGGACTATCCGGCCCTGATCGATCACCTGGTGCGCGATGCGCTCAGGCGTGGGACCGGGCTGCGCTAGTGCGTTGCTAGCGCCCTTAGGCCGCCAAGTACAAAAGCAGTCGATGCCTGCACCTGTGACTTTGGATCGCTACCGGGAAGTAGCCGTCGGGCCGCTGCTTCAACTACACCTTGGATTAGCCGCACTGCCTGATCGGTATCGGCTATCCCAAGTGCGGCCACCGCTTGCGTAAGCGGCGCGGCGAGGGTGGCGTGCAATTCATTGATCTGCTGCCGCACGAGTTTTGGTAACGAGGTTTCGCTCATTACGGCGATGATCTCGTGGCGTCCGTCGGCAATTAGTCCCAAGGAGACTTCTACATAGCGAGCGATCTTGGTTTCGGGTGTTGATTCGGCGGCCAGGTGGTCAACGACATCACCGGACCACCTGCGCATCTCGTCAAGAAGGACAGCGGCCAGCAAATCTTGGGTCGAGTCGAAGTATTCGTATACCGCTGGTCTGGAGAGCCCGGCGCGGGTGGCCACCCCTGCCATCGTCAGAGCCCTAGGCCCACCGGCACGAACTAGTTCGTGTCCGGCGGCCAAGAGCGCGGCACGTCGTTGATCGCGATTCTCGGCCAAGGTCGGCGCCATGATGCGGGGCATAAACCCATCTTGGCATAGATGCGATGGTTGGCCATTATCGAAATCGGGATCGGCATATCCGCGGGCTGAGAGCAGTGCAAGGATGCTCTAGTTGTGACTTAGGGTTGTGGGCTAGGGAAGGGCGCACTGGAATGGCTGGACTGAAATCCAATCAGATGCTGGCTGCGGTTTATGAGCAATCCGGTGACGCAGCAACCGTCTTGAGCATCCGTTCGATAAGTCGGCCTGAAGTCGGGGCCGGTCAAGTCCGAGTGAAACTGGCATTCTCGGGGCTGAATCCGACCGACGTGAAAATCCGAAGTGGTCGCACCCCAAGGCAGATTGATATTTTCCAGATCCCACATATGGATGGCGCCGGAACCATAGATGCGGTCGGCCCGGGCGTAGATATGACCCGAATAGGTCAACGGGTGTGGGTACTCCTCGCCGCCCATGACAGTAAGTGGGGTACTGCTGCGCAGTGGGCGGTGGTCAATCAGGACCGAGCTATTGGGCTCCCAGATGAAGTTTCCTTCGAACTGGCTGCGACCTTGGGCGTGCCGGCGGTCACCGCGGCAAACTGCCTACTAGGTGACGGCCCGATTGCGGGTAAGGATGTTCTCGTTGCTGGCGGCGCCGGTGCGGTCGGGGGGTGCGCCGTGCAAATGGCGCGTTGGCAAGGTGCCCGAGTAGCGGCGAGTGTCAGCGGCGAGGTGAAATCCGAAATGGCCCGACAGGCCGGCGCTGATTTGGTCGTGAACTACCGCGAACCAAATGCTATCGAGCAGTTGCAGATGTGGAGCAGTAAAATCGCGCACATAGTTGAACTCAATTTGGGTGCCAATCTTGAGCTGGATCTTGGGGTCTGCGTGCCAGGGACCTCGATCGTTACGTACGCGGCTGACGGTGATGACCCGGTACTTCCGATTCGGCGATTAATGACCGCCGGAGTGTCAATTCGCTTCATGATGCTCTACACCCTGCCGGCACCGGTACTTGCTGCCGCGGTAGAAGTTGTCAGTGCGGCCTTGATTGCGAAAGCATTGCGACTACCAAAAGTGCAGGTTTTCGAGCTGGCCGACATCGTCGCTGCGCATAAGGCACAAGAGGCTGGACCCCTTGGGCGGATTTTGGTCGCGATTTCGTAGTCGAGATTTGACTTCGCTACAGGTTAAGCACCGGACAGGTCAGGGTGCGGGTGATGCCCGGAACCACCTGGATACTCGCCACGACTAGTCGGCCGAGGTCATCCATGGTTCGGGCTTCTGCCCGCACGATGACGTCATAAGGGCCGGTGACATCCTCGGCCAGAACAACGCCGTCAATATCGCGTATTGCCTGAACCACCGTGGCTGCTTTGCCAACCTCGGTTTGAATGAGAATGTATGCCTGTACGACCATGCTGGCAGACTAGCGCTGAAACCAAGTCGAAGGGGTACTGATGGCCGATTCGCCAGCTGGCACGATCTCGGATTTGGGGGAGTTTGGCCTAATTGACCGGATCACCATGGGCGCGGGCTCGGCCAAACAGGTGCTTTTGGGCCCGGGGGATGACACCGCAATCGTGGCGGCACCAGATGGCAGGGTGGTCATCACGACCGACCTGATGGTTGAGGGCAGACATTTCCGCCGGGACTGGTCAACCCCGATAGATGTGGGCCGGAAGGCGGCGGCCGCGAGTTTGGCGGATGTGGCCGCAATGGGTGCGGTGCCAACCGCATTGGTGGTGGGTTTTGCCGCACCCGGTGATCTGCCCGTCGCCTGGGTGGTGGCCTGCACCGCGGGGCTGACACAGGAAGCTGCGTTAGTGGGAGCGGTAATTGTTGGTGGCGATGTAGTCGCGGCCGACATCATCACCTTGTCGGTCACGGCGATCGGTGATCTGCAGGGTCGAGAGCCGGTATTGCGAAGTGGCGCCCAGGTTGGTGATCGGGTAGCTATCGCCGGCCGCTATGGCTGGGCGGCAGCAGGACTCGCGGTACTTACTCGAGGTTTCAGATCACCGAAAGTTCTTGTTGATGCCCACCGATTTCCAGAACCACCGTATGCGGGCGGCCCCGCGGCGGCAAAAGGTAAAGCAACTTCGATGATTGACGTCAGCGATGGGTTGGTAGCCGACGCGAGACACCTTGCGATCGCTTCAGATGTGGTAATCGAGATCGATACTTCAGCCTGGGTGATTGCCGAACCATTGCAGGCGGCGGCCTCCGCGTACAACGTTGATCCACGTGAGTGGATGCTGACCGGCGGCGATGATCACGCCCTGCTTGCTACCTTCCCGGCGAAAGCCAAATTACCTAAACTTTTTTATGCCATCGGTGTAGTAACGGCGCGCGGGGACTTAGGTGCAGGGGTGAGCGTTGATGGGGTTTGGCGCGCTGAGCCGGGCGGTCATGAGCATTACCGATAGCCGCGCCAGGGGAGCCACTCGATACAGGCCTGCAAAACGTCGGCTGACTTAGGTTGTTGGGCAAACAAAAAAGCGCGGGAATAACCCCGCGCCTTCTCGTGGGAAAGAACTTAGCCGCGCACTACCTTGCCGGCCTTAAGGCAAGAGGCGCAGACATTTTGGCGCTTGGGGGTCTTGCCCACCAGGGTGCGAACCCGCTGAATATTTGGGTTCCAGCGGCGCTTGGTGCGGATATGCGAATGGGAGACGCTGTACCCGAAGCTTGGGCCCTTGCCGCAGACGTCGCAGTTGGCAGCCACCGTGAACTCCTTTAAATCCTGGCAAATACTTGCCAGACTCGGGTTTGCCGAGTTTGGCCAGATTCGGGTCGTAGGCTGCCCGTGTGGACAACGGCCCAAGGGTAGCCGACGAGGTGGCCCAGCCCCAAATTGGGCGGGTGCGCAGGCCTTGGGTCGAGGTGGGCCGAATGGGTGGGGATTCGGTAGGCCGAAGGGAGATCCATGGCGCAATTAGCCAGTGAGTTGGATGCGCGGGGGATTCAGTCTTGGGCCCATGCCGCCCTGACGGCTTTGGGTGAGGCCCGGGCGGAGATCGATGCCCTAAATGTCTTTCCGGTTCCCGATGGCGACACCGGCACCAATGTCTACTTGACGATGGAGGCGGCCTGCCACGATATTGATCAAGCCCTTGGTGAGCCAGGGCATTCGCGCTCAAGTATCGCCCGCGCCCTCGCGCACGGGGCCTTGATGGGAGCCCGGGGTAATTCTGGCGTGATCATCTCCCAGATCTTTCGCGGCTCCAGTGATGCCCTAGCCCAGGTGGCCGCGGACCGCCCGGTCTCGGGCGGGGACGTCGCCGAGATGTTGCGGCGGGCCGCTGACATGGCTTACGCGGCCGTTGCTAAACCGGTGGAAGGCACCATCTTGACCGTGGCTCGGGCGGCGGCAGATGCCGCCATGGCTGCCGCTCTCGCGGATAAGGAAGTTGGTGTTGGCGCCGTTGTGACCCGCGCTGCGATCGCGGCCCAGCAGGCACTTGAGCAAACACCGCACCTGCTAGAGGCCCTGCGTCGCGCCGGAGTGGTGGATGCTGGCGGTCGCGCCTATGTGGTGATCCTTGATGCACTTGCCGGGGTGGTGACCGGGGTGCGTCGAGCCATGCCGCCCGCAGCTATCCCAATGCCGCGGGCGGTTGACTTGGAACCACGTGCGCGCTATGACGGGCCCGCCTATGAGGTGATGTTCCTTCTTGATGCAACCGCTCCTGCGGTCGACATCATGCGGGCCCGACTTGGCGAAGTCGGTGAGAGTTTGGTTGTTGTCGGTGGCGAGGGTCTATGGAACGTACATGTGCACGTTGACGATGCTGGTGCGGCCGTGGAAGCCGCAATTGCCGCAGGGCGCCCCCATAGAATTCGAATAACCCACCTAGAAGTTGCCGAGGAGGTGCTGGATCACCTTGTTCGCGGCCTGGTCGCGGTGGCGCATGGGCCCGGTACCGCCGCACTGATGGAAAGTTTCGGCGTGACCATTGTCCCCGCTCAACCCGGGCAACGCCCATCGACAAAACAGTTACTCGACGCGATCACGGCCGCGGGAGCGACCGAAGTCATTTTACTGCCAAGTGACAAAGATACCTGGCCGGTTGCCGAAGTAGCAGCCGAGCAGGCCCGAGTTGCCGATATCAGAGTGTCAGTGATTCCGACTCGATCCATCGTGCAGACTCTGGCCGCGGTCGCGGTGCAAGAAAATTCCGCACGGTTTGAAGATGATGTCGTAGCTATGACCCGCGCCGCTGGCGCCACCCGGTATGGCGCGGTGACCATTGCGGTTCGTGAAGCTCTCACCACCGTCGGTCCATGTCAGGTAGGTGACGTTCTAGGTCTGGTTGACGGCGACATCGTGTTTCTCGGCAAGGATATTGTCACGGTGATCCGCGAACTTCTACTCGGCATGCTTGCAGTTGGCGGTGAACTCGTGACTTTGGTGTCGGGGCTCGAGGCGGGTAGTGAAATCACCCAAGACATCCCGATTTGGTTGCATCGTGAATTCCCCCTGGTCGAAGTCAGCTGCTATGACGGGGGGCAGCCACTTTGGCCGCTGATCATCGGCGTCGAATGACATCCGGTGATCTCAAGCGCCCACTAAGTTCAGTGGTGGGGGGCAAGACGGCAACCGCGCTAGGCAAATCCTTTGGCATGGCCACCGTAAATGACCTGCTACGTCACTATCCGCGTCGGTACGCCCAGCGCGGTGAGCTAACCGATCTAGCCACTCTGCGCGATGGTGAGTCGGTCACGGTGCTCGCCGAAATCGAGCAGGTGACAATCCGGCCGATGAAACAGCGCCGTGGTTCAATTCTTGAAGCGGTGGTAACAGATGGCAAGGGCCGTCTTTCGGTGACCTTCTTCAATCAGGCGTGGCGTGAACGTGAGTTAAGGGCGGGCCGAAGCGGCCTGTTTTCCGGACAGGTCTCGTCATTTCGAAATAAGCGACAACTTGCGCATCCGCAGTGCCTGCTACTCCCCGATGGCGTCGATGATGACCCAGAGGCAATTGCGGCATTCGCCGGGGTTTTAATACCGGTGTATCCGGCGACCGGATCGTTGACTTCCTGGCAGATTGCGGGCGCGGTGCGAGTAGTTCTCGATACTTTGGGTGCTGTTGACGACCCCATACCCGATGCAGTTCTCTCAGCCGAGGGACTGGTCGGCCTTAATCGTGCACTACACCTGATACACCGGCCCACCGATTTCGAAGACGTTGGCGCCGCGCAGGCACGGCTAAAGTTCGAGGAAGCCTTCGTACTCCAAGTGGTGCTTGCGCAGCGTCGTCAGCAAATGGCGCATCTGAGCGCTACCTCGCGCGCCGTCGTTGACGGACCGCTGCGTACAGCGTTTGACCAGAAACTGCCATTCGTGCTTACCGCTGGCCAGAATTCGGTCAGCGAGGAGATCGCGAAGGACCTCGCCGGCACCCACCCGATGCACCGCTTACTCCAAGGTGATGTTGGCAGTGGCAAAACGATTGTCGCACTTCGGGCAATGTTGTCTGTGGTTGATGCTGGCGGACAGGCTGCGCTCTTGGCGCCGACCGAGGTGCTGGCAGCGCAGCATTACCGATCAATTCGAGAACTCCTGGGTCCGCTGGCTGAACGTGGACTTTTAGGTGGTGCTGCTGATGGCACCAAAGTCGCGCTACTCACGGGGTCGCAGCGAACGGCGCAGCGCCGGGTTGAGTTACTTGACGTGATCACCGGTGATGCCGGCATTGTGGTCGGCACCCACGCGCTGATTCAAGACACTGTTGAGTTTCGAGATTTGGCTTTGGTAGTGGTCGATGAGCAGCACCGGTTCGGGGTGGAGCAGCGAGCGGCGCTCGCGGCAAAGGCCCGCGACGGCACCCGGCCGCATGTCCTGGTGATGACCGCCACCCCGATACCACGAACGGTGGCGATGACGGTCTTTGGCGACTTAGACATCTCCACGCTCTCCGAACTGCCGGCCGGGCGCACCCCGATCGCCACCCATGTCATCGCCACCCGCGAGCAGCCCGGGCATCTAGTGCGGGCGTGGCAGCGGGTGCAAGAGGAAGCTGCGAAGAAGCACCGGATTTTTGTGGTGTGTCCGCGCATCGGCGACGTCGGCCCAGAAGATGATCTGGAAATTGACGCAGGCGAGACTTCTATCGCATCAGTTATTGATATTGCGCAGAGCCTCGCTCGGGACTTACCTGGTCTTCGAGTCGAGATGTTGCACGGTCGGATGAGCGGTGATGAAAAAGAAGATGTGATGGCAAGGTTCGCCAATATTTCGCACGCGGCTGGCATAGACGTGCTGGTGGCCACCACGGTAATCGAAGTAGGTGTTGATGTACCGGCTGCCACGACCATGATCATCCTTGATGCCGATAGATTCGGTATCTCGCAATTGCATCAATTGCGTGGACGCGTGGGTCGTGGCTCGCTCCCGGGGCTGTGTTTGCTAGTAACTGATGCTGATGCGGGTAGCCCGGCACGTGAACGGCTACTAGCCGTGGCGTCTACAACCGATGGATTTGAGCTATCGCAGTTGGATTTGGAGATGCGTCGCGAGGGTGATGTACTCGGCGCGATGCAATCGGGTCGGCGCAGTTCGCTTCGCTTGCTTGAGGTCGTACGTGATGAGGACATCATTGTGCGCGCACGCGCGGCAGCTCTCGAAGTTATTGAAGTGGACCCTCAGTTGCGCGACCACGCGGCCTTGCGAATCGAGATTGATTCAATCATCGCCGATGAGCATGCCGAATTTATGGAAAAAGCGTGACCCGAATAATTGCGGGAGCTGCCAAGGGCCGGCGCCTTGCGGTACCCAAACACAGAACCCGTCCCACCTCTGATCGGGTCCGCGAATCTATGTTCTCGGCGGTGTCGGCGTACCTGCTCAAGGCGGGGCTCGACTGGTCCGAGCTTGCGGTGCTAGACCTTTATGCCGGATCAGGTGCGCTTGGGCTCGAGGCGTTGAGTCGGGGGGCACGGCAGGTGGTTTTGATCGAGAAGACCCGCTCGGCCGGCGAAGTTATCGAGGCCAATATTGCAGCGGTTGCCCTACCCGGCACCTTATTGCTGGTAGGTGATGTCAGTTCAGTACTAGGGAGACTAGGAGGGCAGGTTTTCGATTTGATTTTGGTCGACCCGCCCTATGAAGTAGCCGCGGCCGAAATCGCCTCGATACTAATGAAATTGCAGGTAAGTGGACTAGCGGCCGGCGGGGGGCTGGCGGTGGTCGAGCGACCCACCCAAGATTGGGCTACCCCAATACCTGCCACCTGGGAGGTTCTGCGGCAGCGCCGGCACGGTGATACCACCCTTTGGTACGGTCAAGTACCTGAAAACGCGCTCGACTTTAAGTGAGGAGCCGGTCATGCGCCGAGCGATCTGCCCAGGATCATTCGATCCGTGTACTAATGGGCACCTTGATGTCTTTTCCCGGGCGGCCGAGATGGCGGACGAAGTCATAGTCGCGGTGTTGATCAATAAGACCAAGTCGAGCCTATTTACCGTCGCTGAGCGTATTGAGATGCTGCAAGAGGTGGTAGCTCCGCTGCCTAATGTGAAGATCGACTCATTCCACGGGCTACTCGTTGACTACTGCCGGGAACGTCAGGCCCAGGTCATCGTCAAAGGGCTCCGCGCGGTAAGTGACTTCGATTATGAATTGCAGATGGCGCAGATGAATTACCGCCTGAGCCGGCTTGAGACGGTCTTCATCTCAACCAACCCCCTATATGGCTATTTGTCATCAAGCCTGGTCAAAGAGATCGCCACTTATGGCGGCGATGTGGCCGGATTGGTTCCTGACCTCGTGTTGGAGCGGCTCCTAGAGAAGATCTCGGGCACAATAAGGGCATAGACGCGGTACCTAAAAAGGAGTTGCTTTGGACGTCCAAGAACGGCTTGACGAACTCGCCGTCCTAATCGAAGACGCGAAGGCAATGCCCCTTTCGGCTTCTTGCCTAGTCAACCGCGCTCAGGTACTTGATCTCATAGATGAAATCCGCCAATTACTACCCGAGTCGGTCGCCCGCGCTGATGAGTTACTAGCTGACCGTGAGGCAGTGGTCCAAGACGGCCGCCGGGAAGCCGATCGAATCTTGGAGCGGGCGCGGGGTGAGGCCGATCGGATGGTCACCGAGCATGAGGTGTATCTGGCCGCGGTGGGGGAGTCCGAGGCGATGCGCGCCGAGGCGGTCGAAGAGACCATCCGGATGCGGATGGAGACTGACGACTACATCGACGCCAAATTAGCAACTTTTGAAATTGCGCTGAACAAGACCCTGCAGACCGTAGATCGGGGTCGGGAGCGATTACGGGCCCAGGTTTATGAGGATTTGGCGCCCGAACCAGCATCTTTGGCTCTCGAGGAGATTTACGACGACCAGCGCTGAGCTAGCCGGCTAAGCCTCGGGCGATATGTCCGATTTTATGTCCACCGGGCTTCGCGGTATTCTCTCACGCGTATCCTTCAGCCGAAAGCTGATGTTTCGCCATGACCAACCTTGCTAAGCCGACAGGGGTGCAGTGACCGGCCTCGACCCGACTAGTCCGCTAATTCTTGACACGCGGGCGTTGAACCTGCCGCGGCGGGCCGGGTCGATGATCACGGTAACCCGGACGGTTCCCAGCCCGGTTGATATGGGCGTGGCGCTGGCCAGAGTGCTTCCAGGCTCACCGGTCGAACTTGATCTACGACTGGAATCGGTCATGGAAGGGGTGTTGGTCTCCGGATCGGCGGATGTGCATGTTGACGCAGAGTGCGCTCGATGTCTAGATCCGATGGACTGGGATGAAGTAGTTGAGTTCAGCGAGTTGTTCGTCTATCCCGCCACCGATGCCCGTGGCGCGGTGGTCGAGGAGCCCGTTGATGAAGACGAAGACCCACTGCCGAAGCTGCAGGACGACATGATCGACTTGGAGACGACGCTACGGGATGCGGTGGTGCTGGGATTTCCGCTAGCACCGGTTTGTCAGAGTGACTGCTCAGGCCTGTGCTCGGTCTGCGGGGTCAGGCTTGATGATCTACCAGAGCACGAGCACGAACAGCTTGATCCAAGGTGGGCGGCACTTGCCGCCTTGGCAGCACCAGAATTAACCGAAGACCAAAGTTAACTAAGAAAGAGGACACCGTGCCAGTACCGAAGCGCAAAACCTCGCGCTCTAATACTCGCCATCGTCGTTCGCAGTGGAAGACCACCGTGCCGACTTTGGTGACCTGCGTCCGCTGCAAGGCAAAGCGCTTGGCGCACACCGCCTGCCCAACCTGCGGCACATACGCCAAGCGACGCGTGCTGGACGTCTGATCATGGCCCGCGTCGCCCTAGATCTCTTGGGCGGCGACGGTGCCCCCGAGGTCGTGGCCGATGCCGTGGCGGCGTTGGATCTGGACGCACTCGACATCGACCTCGTCCTCGTGGGCCCGCCCGCCCTTGCCGGTGAGTTACTCACCGCGCGCGGTATCAACATTGCCAAGTCCCCGCGTTTGACCACTTTGACGGCGACTTCGGGCGTGCCGATGTCCGGTGACCCGTTGTCCTACGTACGTTCGCACCCCGAAGTAAGTGCGATGGTCGCTGCCGGCGCAGTGGGCGCTGGTGTTGTTGATGCTTGGGTCTCGGTTGGTCACAGCGGTGCTTCGGTCTCCGCTGCGGTTTTGTCATGTGGTCGCGTTGCCGGGATGTCACGTCCAGCCCTTGCGGTGGTGCTTCCGGCAACTTCTGGCCCGGTTGTACTTGTTGATGTGGGGGCTGCCCTGGAAGCAACCGCCGGTGTGCTGACCCAGTTTGCAATGGCTGGCTGGTGCTACGCCATCGCATTGGGTCTTGACGACCCGGCCGTGGGCCTACTGAATATCGGCAGCGAAGCCGGTAAGGGTGATGCCCTGCGACTGGCTGCCGACACCATGATGCAAGACCGGCTACCCGACCTTGGCGTGCGCTACGCCGGTTCGGTCGAAGGCCATGACGTAGCCACCGGCGCGCGGGCCCAGGTCATCGTCACCGATGGTTTCACCGGCAATGTCTTGCTGAAAGGTATTGAAGGCGCGGTGGGATGGGCCGCACAGCAGCTGGCCCTTGCCTATGGCGACCCGAAGCCGGCTCGTGAAGTGGTAGCCGGTACCGCTCCCGGTGATTTTGCCGCCGGGATGCTGCTCGGGG
>BJGE01000023.1 GCA_014190275.1 Actinomycetes bacterium
AGGCCGTGCATCTGCTCGACTAGATCCAGGCGCGGGGTTGGCGGGTAGGTTGTCACGGTATCCACCCTAGGCTTGCCCCTATGGCCGCGCTGCACGACCTCACCGCCGTCGAACAGGCGCAGGCAATTGCCACCCGCGAGATTTCGGCGGTCGAACTAACCGAGCATTACCTCGCCCGCTCGGCGGCCCACAATGGCGAATTGGGTGCGTTTATTACCTTGACCCCGGATCTGGCCTTGGCCCAGGCCCAGGCGGCCGATGAGCTGGTTGCCCGGTCCGCCGATAACGGTGAACTTCCGGTTTTGCACGGTGTCGTGGTGCCGGTTAAAGACTTGAATTTTGTGGCGGATATCTACTGCACTTTTGGGTCCAAGGCGTTTGGTATGACCCCTCCGATGGATGACTATGTCGTCACGCGGTTAAGGCAGGGCAACACGGTGATGACGGGTAAGACGAACACCCCGGAGTTCGGGTTGACGTGCTACACCGAAAACCAGGTAACAAATCCGGCGCGCACCCCGTGGGATCTAGCACTCTCGGCGGGTGGCTCAAGTGGCGGCGGCGCCGCAGCGGTCGCGGCCGGGCTGGCACCGGTTGCCCAAGGCTCCGATGGTGGCGGTTCGATACGGATCCCGGCAAGTGTGTGTGGCTTGGTGGGGCTGAAGACTTCGCGCGGTCGTATTTCAAACGGCCCGATACGCGATGGTGTCGGAGATCTCGGAGTTAACGGGCCGTTAGCTCGCACGGTGGCCGATGCCGCGGCGCTCTTGGATGTGATGTCCGGCCACTTCGCTGACGATCCCTTCGTGGCACCACCGCTTGATCCGGGCCAGACATTTCTCGCGGCTGCGCGCCGCGATCCGGCGAAGTTGCGCATTGGCCGCTACTGCACCCCGGTGATCACCGATTGTGGCGTTGATGCCGAATGCATGGCCGCTTACGAGCAGGCGAGTGCCTTGCTGGTCGAACTAGGCCACGAGGTCGAGGACGTAGCCGTGCCGTTCAGTCCTGATTTGACTAATGCATTTGAGACGGTCTGGAGTTCCTTGGCCCTGCTCACCCCGGTGGCACCCGAGCGCGAGCCGGAGTTGATGCCGCTCTCGCGGTGGCTGCGGGCCCGCGGCCGCGCGGTCACCGGGGCTGAGTTGGCAGGCGCGGCGTGGGCCTTACGTAATGCCTCCCGGATGGCGATAAATGCCCATGCCGCCTACGACGTGATTTTGACACCGGCACTGGCTCAGACCCCTCGGCTGGTAGGTCAATTGCGCAATGATGGTGATCCAGCGGCTGACTTTGAGGCGCAAAAGCAATTCACGCCCTTCACCGCGCCGTACAACATGACCGGGCAGCCGGCCATGAGTATTCCCCTTTACTGGACCGAGCAGCCCCTGCCGATCGGGGTGCAACTGGTTGGGCGGCCCTTTGCTGAAGTGACAATCTTGAGCCTTGCCGGGCAACTGGAGCGGGCGCAGCCCTGGGCGCACCGGCATCCGGTGATGTGGTGAGCGGGTCGGAATTCAAAGCGGTTGACGAGGGCCTAGCGCGCCTAGCGGCAGCGCATGGAGTAGCGATCGAGTACTTGGATCAGGTCGGCCATCGGGTGTTAGTCAGTGCCACCACCGTCGAGGCGGTTTTGCGCTCACTAGGTGTCGACCTTAGCGGCCCCGATGCCATTGCAAGGGAGCTCGAAGCAATTCGGTTACGTGATTGGCTTCGCATGCTCCCGCCAGTTTTCATCGCCCGCGAAGGTGAGCTGCGCCGACTTTGGGTGCATGTGACCCACGGCCAGCAGGTGCGCGTTCAGGTCGATCTGGAATCCGGTGCACGCGTTGATCTGGAGCAGCTGGATTGGTATGTCGAACCGATTGCTTTAGGTGACCGGTTTGTGGGGGAGGCGAGTTTCGCGATCCCACCTGACCTACCACTTGGTTGGCATACCGCCACCGCGGTCAGCGAAGACGAAACGGCGTCCATGCCACTGGTGATGACACCGCGCCGGCTCGATGCGGAATTGATCGCCGGTGATCGACAGTGGGGTTTCATGACCCAGTTGTACGCAACGCGATCGCGTGGCTCATGGGGGCTTGGTGATCTACATGATGCTGGTGCCCTCGCGGCTTGGAGTGGAAGCGAGCTAGGTGCGGGATTCTTGTTGATAAACCCGGTGCATGCGGCAGCACCGACACCGCCGATGGCCCCGTCGCCTTACTTGCCCGTAACGAGAAGGTTTACGAACCCGATATATCTGCGTATTGAAGATATCCCCGAGTTTGATGGGTTGTCCGCCCCGGTGCGCGAGCGCATAGGGCAGTTGGCGCGGGCGCTGCAGAAAAGAAATGGCACCGACGAGTTACTTGACCGTGACGCGGTCTGGGCGGCCAAGCGGGTGACCCTTGAGGTGATCTTCGAACTAGCGCGAACCCCTGCTCGCAATCAGGAGTTTGCCAGGTATCGGGAACTCGAGGGCCAAGGTTTGCGGGATTTCGCTATCTGGTGTGCGATCGGCGACACCTTTGGTGCAGATGCGAAGAAGTGGCCGAGCGGCTTATCGAGTCCGGGGAGCGAAAGTGTTTCCGGCTTTTGCGCAAGCCAAGGGGAGCTAATTGATTTTCATTGCTGGCTCCAATGGCAGATGGATCAGCAGCTCGCCCGCCTGCAGGAAACGGCAAAGGGTGCAGGTATGGCAATAGGTCTCATGCAAGACCTGGCTGTCGGAGTGCATCCGGAGGGTGCCGACGCTTGGTCAATGCATGGGGTCCTGGCGCACGGTGTGAGTGTTGGTGCGCCCCCGGATATGTACAACCAAGTCGGACAAGACTGGTCGCAGCCACCTTGGCTGCCCGCAGCACTCGCCGAAGCGGCATTCGTGCCCTACCGCGATATGTTGCGAACGGTGTTGCGTCATGCCGGTGGACTTCGAATCGATCACGTGCTCGGCCTATTTCGCCTCTGGTTGGTCCCGGCGGGAATGCCGCCGAGTGCCGGCACCTTCGTCAAGCTCGACCACGATGCGATGCTCGGGATCTTGTGCCTTGAGGCGCAGCGCGCAGGAGTTCTCGTCGTCGGTGAGGATCTTGGGACGGTTGAAAGTTGGGTGCAAGAGGTACTCGCTGATCGCGGCATCCTGGGCACCAGCATTTTGTGGTTCGAGGCCAATCCGGATGGCAGCGCGAAACCACCTCGCGACTGGCGGCGTGAGGTGCTGGCGAGTGTCTGTGTCCATGACCTCCCGCCAACGGCTGGGTTCTTACGCGATGAGCAGGTGCGGATCCGCGCCGAGCTAGGTTTACTGACCCACCCGGTCGAAGACGAGCTAGCCACCGCGGCCAAGGAGCGCGACTCCTGGGCCAGCTTGCTTATCGACGATGGTTACCTGCCACCGGACGTGGACCTAGGCACCGATGCTGGTCTGGAAGACTTTGTGGTCGCCCTGCATCGGGCTGTAGCAGCGGCACCCGCACGACTCATCGGAGTGTCATTGCCCGATATCTTCGGGGACCGTCGGGCCCAAAACCAACCGGGCACCGACCAGGAATATCCAAATTGGCGGGTGCCGATGAGTGACGGCAACGGCTCGGTGGTGGTGCTCGAAGACCTCTTCGCCAGGCCCGAATTGTTGATGCGGTTGGTCGGTGCCGTCCGGGGGGAGCAGCGAAATGTTGAGCGTCTAGGGTTAATGCTGTGAGTGCATTACAAGCAATCCTGCTCTTCGCCGGGATCCCATTAGCCCTTGCCGCTTTCTTCGCGGTCGCGGTGTCAGCCGGTGGCTGGATGCGGCGCTCCACCACCGAGGATGCGAATCTGCCAGGGGCAGCCCTATTTATTTCCAGTGCGGCGACCCTGCCGGATCCCGCGCGGGTCCCCGATGCCATCGGCATGCGGTCCAAGTCGTATGTGGGGGGTGGCGCAAGTGACAGCTGGTAATTGCGTAAGTGCCCGCGACCGCGACAAGATCCAGCGGGCCCTTGATTTGGCTCGGGAAATCTGTGGACTTTGTTTCGCGGTCTATGTCGGCGATCTACCCAATGAGCGCGAGTCTGCCATGGCTGCACATGCCAAGGTCGCCGATCCCGAGAGCGCAGTGCTGGTTGCCGTTGACCCGAGCCGTCGCATTATCGAGATCATCACCGGCACCACGGCCGCTTACCTACTTGATAACCGATCATGTGAACTCGGGGCATTTGCCATGCGCTCTTCGTTCCAAGCCGATGATCTAGCCGGTGGGATCCGCGACGGCCTGTTGCTGCTCGCCGAGCACGCGCGGGCACCTAAGGTGCTGCACCTCAACGACCCGGCTTAACCCGCCCGCCTAGCAGCATTCGTGTTTTGGTTTTCACCTGCTCTGATTAGGTGCTGCTGTCGGCAGCCCGAGCCCTCAGCGCCCGCTCAATCCCATCTCGGCCTTCACCAACCAAGCGTCGAAGCGCCGAATTGAGTTCCCCAGCCAAGAATGCATCGGTCTGCGCCAAAGTTTCTTCATCCACCAAGAACGCCGGGTACATGCCCATGGTGATGCTCTGCGAGGTTTCCATGGTGCGTTTGGCCCAAACCTGTGGCAAAGCGGCGAAGTACTTGGCGCGGTAATCAACAAGTAGCTCAACTTGGTCAGGCTGCACGAACCCGCCAATGGTGGCCTCGAGAATGGCATTGGGTAGTTCGGTGCGCTCGATTATGTCGGCCCACGCAAGTTCCTTTGCCACCATCGTCGGGCGAGCTGCGAAAGCCACCGCGGCTTGGCGGCGTCCGGTGGCAGTGTCATCACTTCTTAGCTCGGCTTCGATCGCCTCCTCGGCAAGTCGGCCGGTGACCACCAAACGCTGGAGCAGTGACCAGCGCAGGTCGGTGTCGATTTTCAGCCCGCTCCAGGTGATGCTGCCGTCAAGGAGCCCGGCGACGATATCGAGATGGGCTGAAGTCGTTGCGCAGGAGTTAAAGACGCGAGCGAAGGCAAGTTGGTGGTCACTGCCGGGCTCACAATCCTGCGCAAAGCCCAGCACGCCATTAGCGAGTTGTTCGAGATAACCGGACCGATTTGCGGGAGCGGCGAATTGGTCGATGGCTGACTTGAGTTGACGCAGCACTCCTTGCACCACGCCGATATCAGACTCCTGACCGATACCGCTCAGCACTAGTGCCATGAAGCCACCGGTTGAGACTTCAGCATCGCGGGTCATATCCCAGGCAGCGCCCCAGATGATTGCGCGGGCTAGTGAAGAATCGACTACGCCGAGGTGCTCAACCGCGGTGCGCCACGATTTTTCATCCAGGCGCACCTTCGCGAATGTGAGGTCGTCGTCATTGAGCAGCAGTAGGGCTGGTTGCTTAACCCCTACTAGGGCAGGCACCTTCGTGCTGGCGCCGACCACATCGAGTTCGAAGCGCTCGCGCCTGGTGAGCTGTCCGGCTACGAGGTCATAGAGACCAATGGCCATGCGATGTGAGCGTAAAGTTGGCGGCAGCCCTGCGGGTGCGCTAGGTGGTTCTTGAGTGATGGTGAAATCGGAGTAGGTTCCATCGGAGGCAAGTTCGAATTGCGGCCGAATTAAGTTGACCCCGCTGGTGCGGAGCCATTCATCTGTCCAGCCGGAGAGATCGCGCCCTGAGGTGGCTTCGAGCTCACTTAGGAGGTCAGATAACTGCGTGTTACCCCAGGCGTGCTTGACAAAGTAGTTGTGGACTCCGGCGAGGAACTCCGGTTCACCCACCCAAGCCACGAGTTGGCGCAGTGCTGAGGCGCCCTTCGCGTAGGTGATGCCATCAAAGTTGACCCGCACCGAATCGAGGTCGACCATGTCGGCGGCGATTGGGTGGGTTGATGGCAGTTGGTCCTGCCGGTAAGCCCAGGCTTTGCGCTGGTTTGAAAAACTCGTCCAGGCATCGACGTATCTGGTGGCGTGCACATTTGCGTAGTGCGCGGCCCACTCGGCGAACGACTCGTTGAGCCATAGGTCATCCCACCAAGTCATTGTCACGAGATCGCCGAACCACATGTGGGCCATCTCGTGCAAAATCGTGTTTGCGCGCTGTTCGTAAGCGGCGTCGGTGACCCTGGACCTAAAGATGAGGTCTTCTAGGAAGGTGACACAACCGGCGTTCTCCATCGCTCCGGCATTGAACTCCGGGACGAACAGCTGGTCGTACTTGCCGAATGGGTATCCGATTTGAAACTGCTTCTCGAAGAATTCGAAGCCGGCTTTGGTGAGATCGAAGATATCTTCTGGGTCTAGGTACGCAGCGAGTGAGTTGCGGCAGAAAATACCGAGCGGGTAGGTGCCAAAAGTTCCGGAATATGAATCCCGAACCTCGTGGTAAGGCCCGGCCACTAACGCGGTGATGTAGGTCGACAGACGTGGCGTGGCCGCGAAGGACCAGCGCGAGGTCGTTGCCGTGACGACCTCGGGATCGGGGCTGGGGGAGTTGCTGATCACTTTCCAGTGCGAAGGGGCGGTGACAGTTAGTGCGAAGGTGGCCTTCAGGTCGGGCTGCTCGAAGCAGGCGAACATTCGCCGGGCATCGGCAGACTCGAATTGGGTGTAGAGGTAAGTCTCGTTATCGACCGGGTCAACGAAGCGGTGCAAGCCCTCACCGGTGTTCATATAGGCGCACTCGGCGGTGATGATGACTTCATTTTCGGCCTGCAGATTAGGTAGCAAGACGCGGTAACCGTTAAAGGAGTTTGCTGCGTCAAGACTCGCACCATTTAGGACCACCGAGTGAACCTTTGGGGCAATGAGATCTAGCCAGGTATCGGCTCCCGGGGTGCGGGCGCCAAAGCGCGCCTTGGTCACCGAGGTGAAATGTGTGTCGCCGGTGAGATCGACGCTGACTTCGTAGGAGCGGGACTCGATCAAGCGGGCGCGCTCCTGAGCCGCCGCTCTAGTGATGTTCTCGGTGGCTGTCATGCCCTGATCCTTCCATTAGAGTCATTCCATGACGACAACGGCAGACTTCTGGTTCGATCCGCTGTGCCCGTGGGCCTGGATGACCTCTAGGTGGATGCTCGAGGTGGAGCAGGTCCGGGACGTGCGGGTGCACTGGAATGTGATGTCCTTGGCGGTCTTGAACGCGGGTAAGGAGCTGCCGCCGGAGTATGTGGAGTTGATGGCCGCGGCCTGGGCGCCGGTCCGGGTTATCATCGCCGCCCAACTGGAGCGCGGCGACTCGGTGGTCCTCCCGCTTTACACGGCGATGGGAACGCTAATTCACCTGCAGCAGCGTCAAGATCTCGAAGCTGTAATTGCCGAGTCCCTTGCCGAGGTGGGCCTGCCCGCGGAGCTAGCGGAAGTCGGCAATACCACTTTGGTGGATGAGCAATTGCGCGCCAGCCACCAGCGGGGTATTGCCCTTGTTGGCGAAGACGTCGGCACCCCGGTCATTAGCGTGCCGGGGGCCGATGGCAACCCGGTGGCCTTCTTCGGCCCGGTGATGACTCCCGCACCCAAGGGCGAGGCGGCCGGCTTGCTCTGGGACGGCACGCTGCTGGTTGCCGCGACCCCCGGGTTCTACGAAATCAAGCGCACCCGCACCGCCGGACCGATCTTCGACTGATGCCCGAAGGCCACGTAGTCCATCGGCAGGCCCGGCAGCTGACCAGAACTTTCAAGGGCCATCGGGTGCGCGTTGCCAGTCCGCAAGGGCGTTTCGCGGCCGGCGCAAAAGTCTTAAGCGGCAAGACTTTCACCAAGGCCGAGGCCCGCGGTAAGCACCTATTCATCGGGTTCGACAACTTGCGGTGGATACACATCCACCTAGGCCTTTATGGTAAGTGGCAATTTGGTAAGGGCGCCCGGCCAGATGACACCGGACTGATCCGACTTCGAATAACCTCGGCAACCGACTTCGCGCAATTGCGCGGGCCCGCGGTATGCGAGTTGCTAACCGCGGACGAGATGGCAGTGGCGCTCGCCCGTATTGGCCCTGATCCAATCCACAAGCAGGCTGATCCAGACCGAGCATTTGAGCGCGTGCACCGAAGTGCCGCGGCCATCGGTGCGCTCCTAATGAACCAAAAGATCTTCGCCGGGGTCGGTAATATCTATCGGGCCGAGGTGCTCTTTCGTCATCGACAGTCGCCATTTACCCCCGGTCGCCTTATCGCCCGCGAGCAGTTCGACGCAATCTGGAGTGACCTGGTTCTTCTGATGAACCTCGGGGTCAAGGACGGGCGCATCGATACGGTGCGCGCGGCGCACCTGCCTGAAGTCATGGGTCGTGAGCCAAGGGTTGATCGGCACGGGGGTGAGGTTTATGTCTACCGCCGCGAGGGCATGAAGTGCTTTGTGTGCGGTGCAAAAGTCAAGATGGCCGATATGCAAGGGCGCAAGCTTTACTGGTGCGCTAACTGTCAAGTGGCTTAACTAGAGTTGGGTGACTCGGATGCTCGGGGGCCGCGAATACCGGGGTGATCCGCCGGCAGGGTGCCCTTGATGACAACCCAAGACAGCAGCACCGTAACGATCACCAGCGCATAGAAGAGCGCACCGGATGCGGCCAGGGCCCACAGCCAATTGTTTTCAATTAATGGGATTAAGACGGCGGCGCGAATGAGGCACAGTAATACCCAAAGCCAAGAGGCACGCGAGTAGGCCCGCATCAGATCCGGGTCTTTACGCCACCGCATCTTGGTGCCAACTATCGGCCCGACGATGACCCCGAGCAATGGCCACCGGATGAATATGGAGATGGCAAATGCGAGTGCCGAAGCGATGTTGAGGAGCACCCGTGGCCAGAAGAATGCGGCCGCGCTGCCGGTTTTGGCGGCGACGTAGGCACTAAGTACTACCACGAGCAAAGCACCCAGCACGCGCGTCGGGCGCTTGCGCTGTACCAACCGCCAAATGGCAAAGACGAGACCGAGCCCAACAGCAACGCTGACCGCCCAGGTCATGTTGTCGCCGGTGGCAACGTAGGTAGTAATGAAAGCCAGTGGCGGCAGGATGCTTTCAATGGCGCCCCTGGGCCCGCCGATCAAGGCCTGCAGTGGGTGCTGCTTAACATCGCTCACACACCAAAGACTAATGGCCAAGCGGCTTAACTTTGCCGACAAGCCGTCGGAGCTATTCGCGGAGTACGGTGCTGCTATGACACTTGAGTTAGCGTCCATGGCGGATAAGTGGCGCATCGACCTAGCCTCGTGGGCCATCCCCGATGCGATATTGAGTCAGGTAACCACCGGGCCGTGGATCCATCCGGTGGCAATGTTCACCGCCACCGAGACCATCCCCGATTCCAAGTCACATCAAATAGCTCGGGCCGCGGTACGGGTCGGTGGCAGTGTGCTCGATATTGGCAGCGGCGGCGGACGCGCGGCCTTCGCGCTCGTGCCGCCGGCCGGCACCGTCATCGCGGTTGATCACCAGCAGGGCATGCTCGATGAGTTCGCCGAAGCCGCGGACCGGCGTGGGGCACGGCACGAGGAGTTTCTCGGTGATTGGCCTGCGGTTGCCGATGGGGTACCAAGAGCCGATGTGGTGGTGTGTCACCACGTGGCATTCAATGTGGCCGACATCGTGCCGTTCTTGCAGGCACTTGATTCGCACGCGATCAAGCGCGTGGTGCTGGAGATTCCATTCCAACATCCGCTTACTCATCTCAACCCGTTATGGAAGAAGTTCTGGGATCTAGATCGTCCCACCGAGCCGACAGCGGACGATTTGTTCGCAATCGCCAGGGCGCTTGGATTCGACGCTCGGCTGGAACTTTGGGTAGATGAGACCTGGGGCAGGCGGGTGGCGCTTCCCGAGGCGGAGCGCATCAGGTTCGCGCGCATTCGACTTTGCCTAACTGAAGACCGTGATTCGGAGGTGGCCGCGGCACTTATCCAGCAAGGTGATGACCAACCAAGGCAGGTAGCCACGCTCTGGTGGGATGTCTCGGCTTAGATGTGACCATGCCCGGGGAGAAGCAATGACCTATGACGTAACCCGTGTTCGGGCTCGCATCCCGGCCCTTGCTGATGGGGTTGCCTACTTTGACGGTCCGGGCGGTACCCAAACCCCAGACCTCGTTGCGGCCGCGATCGCGGCTGCGCTCACCAGTCCACTGTCAAATCGGGCGCGGGTTACGGGCGCAGAGATAAATGCCGATGACATCACCTTGGCCGCGCGGGCGGCTGGGGCTGATCTGGTCAACGGTGAGCCGCGCGGCATTATCTTTGGCCGCAGCATGACCGATATCACTTTCGATATTGCGCGCACTCTGGCGCAGGGCTGGGGGCCCGGTGACGAGATCGTCGTCACCCGCCTTGACCACGATGGCAATGTGCGTCCGTGGGTCACCTACGCGCAGCGCTCCGGTGCCACCCTCCGGTGGGTTGATTTTGATAAAGCGACCGGGGTGCTGGAGGTCGCGGATGTCACCAAACGACTCAATGAGAATACGCGGCTGGTCGCGATCACCGGGGCATCTAATCTCTTGGGCACCCGACCTGACCTAGTGGCGATCGGCAAGGCGGTGCATCGCACTCCGGCGCTGTTCTATGTCGATGGGGTGCACCTGACCGCCCATGCACCGGTGGACATGCAGGCGATCGGCGCGGATTTCTACATCTGTTCGCCGTATAAATTCCTCGGCCCGCATCTTGGGATGCTCGCGGCGGCTCCGGCACTGCTTGAAACTTTGCACCCGGACAAGCTGCGACCTAGTACCGAGGTGGTGCCCGAGCGCTTCGAGCTTGGCACCTTGCCCTATGAGTTACTCGCTGGCATCACCGCCGCTGTTGATGTGCTGGCGGATCTGGTGCCGGGTGACGAAACCACGATGAGCCGGCGGGATCGGATCGTGCGCTCGATGACGGCCCTTGAGTCGTATGAGGATGAGCTACACGCGTATCTGCGCGCTGGCCTTGAGTCGGTGCCAGGTATCAGGCTTTATTGCCATGCACCGCATCGCACGCCCACCGAGCTATTTAGCATCGATGGTGTTGATAGCGAGCAGATTTATCTCACCTTGGCCGAGGTCGGCGTCAATGCGCCGGCTAGCTCTTTCTACGCCATCGAGGCGGCCGATTGGATTGGGCTCGGGGAGCCCGGTGCGGTTCGAGTTGGGCTGGCGCCTTATACCAATCACGATGACGTCGACCGCCTGGTCGCAGGGCTGCGCGCTTTCGCCGGCGTGGCACCTGTCTAGTGGGGCACAGCAATGACCCTCGTTGACAAAGGCCACCCGGGTGCGCGTGCGGTCACGGTGTGGACCCTGCAACAACTCGACCGCGCAGCGGTGGTGCCCGGTCGGGTGCCGGCAACCGTTGTCGAGTGGCAACCGGTGCGTGCGCACAAGGCGGAACTAAGCGCTGAGCTTTATGAGCGCGTGGGGCGGGCCTGGGGTTGGGTTGACCGGGCCTGCTGGACTAACGCCGAGTGGGCAGTGTGGGCAAACCCCGACACCCATCACCTATTCGTCGGACGCGTGGGCGGTGAGATCTGCGGTTATGTCGAACTCGATCAGCAAGGAACCGATGTTGAGGTGGCCTTCTTCGGCTTACTAGCCGAGTTCATGGGTCAAGGGATCGGCGGCTGGCTGCTGGGCGAGGGTTTGCGCGAAGCCTGGTTGCTGCCAGGGGTTGAGCGGGTTTGGGTCCATACCTGCGAGTTGGATGCGCCAACCGCGCTTGCTAACTATCAGGCGCGTGGGTTGGTGATCTGTGACACAGCCATCGAATGGCGGCTTGCGACGGTCCAGTAAGACTAAATACCCGAAAGGGTGATATCAATAGAGTATGTCGCGCGCCACTCCTTGGATTTTGACCGTGGCGGGAGCCGCGGGTCTGGTTGCCTCCTTCGAGCTCATCAACGACAAATTCGCACTGCTTTCAAATCCGGACACCTCGCTATTTTGCGATATCAATCCGGTGGTCTCGTGCGGGTCGGTAATCATGACCGAGGAGGCCTCGGCATTTGGATTCGCCAACCCGATCCTCGGGCTGATCGGTTTCACGGTCGTCATCACCCTCGGGGTGTTGGCCATCGCCAAAGTCGAGTTACCGCGCTGGGTCTGGATCGGGCTGAATATCGGCGCCCTCTTCGGGGTGACTTTCATGATCTGGCTGATGTGGCAAAGCCTTTATGTCATCGGGGCGCTGTGCCCGTGGTGCATGCTCGTCTGGGCCGTCACTATTTTGATCTTCTGGAATGTCACGGTCGATAACCTGGTGGGTGGCCGCATCAATCTGGGCACCGGGGTGGCCGAGATCGCCGGGGCCTTGCGCTGGTTCCTGGTGGCCGGCACCTACCTGATAATCGCGGGCCTGATCTTCGTGCGCTGGATGGATTTTTGGCTGGGCCGCGGCTGATGCAATAGTGGTATCACTGTGGTGTCATTTTGGCATGGCAATGACCCTGCGGCTTCAAGACGACGAAGTACAGGCTTTGAGTGCGCAGGCAGCTCGAGAGCAAAGGTCTCGTCAGGAGATCGTAAGACAAGCAGTGCGTGAATATATAGAACGCAATGGGCGCCAGCAGTTGCTGGATGAAATTCTTGACGGTGAACTGCCAAGGTACGCCGAGGCCCTTGAGCGGTTAGGGCAGTGATTTACCTTTCCTATGAAGAGCTCATGTATGTCGCGCAGCGAACACTCGGTGCACCTCCTTTAGTACGCGATGCGGGGTTACTCGAGTCCGCACTTGCGCGCCCCCAAGCGAGTGTTTTTGGCTCAGATGCTTACCCTGAATGGCCAGAAAAGACCGCTGCACTGCTGCACTCTTTGGCGAAGAACTACGCACTCGTTGATGGGAATAAACGATTGGCGCTAGCGGCCACGATCTCTTTTTTGGGTATGAACGGCTTTCGTTTTACTTTGACCAATGACGAGGCGTATGACTTCGTAATTGCAGTCGTCATCGGGGAGCTTGCAGATGTAGCTGATATCGCGGCGGTAATTCGAGCTAAGACCGAACCTCGTTAGCCCACTGGCCATGCTCCTGCTCGGCCCACTCAACCGGCACTGAGCCCGTACGCATGCCTTTGCGGGCCGTCGCATCACCGTATGCCATCCAAATGTGACCGGCTGTGACGATTGCGACTAGCAGCGCCAGCCAGTCGTGCACAAACGTTGAGCCGGTGCGCAGGTCGTCGGGGAAGAAGCGGTTGAAGTACATCACCAAGCCCGTGACGAGCAGCACGATGATGGAGCCGAGGACGAACGCCGAGTTCAACTTCTGCCCGGCATTGAACTTACCGACCGGGGTGTTGCCACCTCGGTTCCTGCGGGAGCGCAGCCACTTCCAGTCGTTGGGGGAGAAGCGGTTTAGTCGGCGCAGGTCTTGCCTGAACGCCCAAAAGAAGCAGGCAACGATGATCGGGATGGGTAGGAGGAAACCTGAGATCACGTGCGCATTGCGCATCAGCGGTCGATTGCCGATGACGGCACTGGCCCCCGGGAGATAAAGCACCGCGGCGGTTATCAGCAGCACTCCCATCAGGATGCCTAAGGTGCGGTGCGTCCAGCGCTCGGCCGAAGTGAAGCGCAACAAGGTGCCGGGCTCAGGTGATTGGCTCATCGGTCATCCCATTCGAGCTGCCAACCCAAGCATCTACCGAGTAGCCGCGTTCTTCCCAGTAGCCCGGCACCACGGTTTTGCCTACCTCGATACCCGAAAGCCACTTGATGGATTTATATCCATACATCGGTGCTACATATAAACGAACCGGCGCACCGTGTTCTTCGGTAATAGGTTGGCCGAACATGGTGGTGGCAACCAAGACATCCGGGCGTAGGCTCTGCTCCATCGTCAACGACTCGGTATAGGCACCATCGAATGAGATGAATCGCAGGGCACCTGCTGACGGATCGGCGCCGGCTGCGGTCAACACATCGCTTAGTAAGACACCCGACCAGGGCACGTCATCAACACGCCAACCGGTTACGCACTGGAAGTCCTTGGTCATTCCGGTTTGCGGCAGCTCGGTGAGATCTGCAAGTGACAAGGAAAGCGGGCTACTGACTAACCCGGTAACGGTGAGCCGGTATTTATCCACGTTGTATTCCGGGTACCCATTAGTCACGGTGTAAATGCGAAAACCACCGGTGCCCGGTAGTACACCCGATAGGCCGGGGGCAGCTGTGGCGACGGTGGAGTTCACCGCCTGCGAAGCGGTGCGGCCAAAGATGATGCCCAACGCGCCCAAGCCGACCATGCCCAGCACGATTCGGCGCCCGACAGGTGCCCCCGTCGCATCCGGTGGTGATTTGAGCGGTTGTTCCACTTCCTTACTAAAACACATTTTGCGAGAACCGGCCACCGGAATGGATATGCAGTGCGAAAGTGGGATTTTTTCAACGTTTGGCTCAGGCCGTCGATGCTCTCGGGATACCATGACAAGTTCGTTCGGTGGTTTTATTGAGGAGTATTTGATGTTTTGTAACAACGGGCACCGTGGGACCTGCGCAGCAGTGGCTTTTGCGGTGGCTGCCACCTCGTGGACGTTGCTGCCGGCCAGTGCATTCGCTGCCCCAGAACCGCAGCCGGTGACAATCGCCCCGTTGTTAAAGGCTGATGTCATCATTGGTGCGGATATGTGGGACACCGTGCCGCGCATCATGTCGCTCACCTTGAACTTCACGGACATCATCGGGGTTCCTGGCGCTGATTCGAAAGACGAAGCCACGGCGAAGGCGGCTGTTGTTGCAGCCGGTGGGGCCTGGAGCGAGATTGCAGCCAAGGCATGCAGTACTAAGCCAACCCAGGTCTCTCACACCACCGCGGTTTCACCCGAGCAGTACTACGGCGTAACCGGCCTAACCGGCGTGCACAACACCGATGTGGTGCAGGTGCAGACCTCCTGGCCCGCGCTACCGGGCACCCTTGATGGGTCTGACTTCAAAGTAACGTTAAACGACGGCACCGTCGCCCCAGCGATCTCGGCGGGTGTGATGCCGAACTTTGAATATAACGAGCGATCGGTGCTTATCCTCAATGGTGAGTTCGGCAATCGACTGCCGAAAAGTGATCCAGCGGTTAAGTACCCGGTGAAGGTCGAGGTCGTGGCTGATGCGACCCCACTGAAATTGGTTGGCCCACACGGCCGCCTTGTTAGCGCTGTCGGCATGACCATGACCAACGATAAAACCCCTTATGACACCCAGCCCGCTGACCCAACACTTTGGACGGGGCCGCGAGTAATCGCCGCGAAGATCACCCACATGTCGACTCTTGGTGAAGGTGGCCCCGAGCCGGTGAGCAAGAACCTGTTGCCGAATGACGGGATTTCGATTTTCGGGAAAAAAGCCGCCGAGTTTCGTGTGCGAATGCTCACGGTGGGTGGTGCGCTTTCGCCAAATGGGGTGCGCGGGCTTTACCCAGCGGACTACCGCAATTATTTCCGCCTGGTGGCCCGTGATCGCAAGGGCAAGCTAATACCTCTGGTTAATGCGGGCCAGGAGTACCTGATTGATGGGCAGCCGATAACTGTCGTTGGGCTAGCTGACCTTGGCAAGAAGGCGAAGACTTACGACGAGTGCTATCAAGAGGACAGCGAGAATCAGATCGACATAATCTTGTCTGGAAGCGCTAAGGCCGCCAAGAGCATTGCCTTCTTGGATATTCCGGCTGACGGTGGTGGCTATCTACCGCTCTACAACGATGGTGGGCCGGGCAAGAACCCGACACCTGGCGTGGTCTACACAGCCAAGAGCCCAAGACACACCGTTAGTGTGATGAACGGGCTCGTCGACCCGATGCGGACTACCTACAACGCAGGCTAAAGCGGGTAGGAAATGAGGTCAAAAACAGGTTTACCTACTCCAAGCGTGCACGAGATCAAGCAGAACGCGGCTGGGCGCGCCCTCAATCAGCGGCTCGATCGCATCCATAAAGGCGCCGAAGAAGACATCGCTGTTAACGGCAGCGGCTTCGTCGTGATCTCCATAAACCCCGATGCCGCGAACCACCCCGGCACCTTCATCGCCAACGACTAGAACGCTAATTAGTGCTGGGTTTAGTTCCATGTACGTGTGGGCGAACTCTGAGTAGAGGTCAAGTACGTCTGTGTAATGCCCTGGCTTGACGTTCAGGGTGAATTCAACAACTTCGGCCATGATCTGCTCCTAAATAGTTGGGAGCGCTCAAAGTACAGCAACGCGAATATTTGTGTATCGGGCCCCGGTCGAATATTTTGCCCACGCTTTCGAACGTTGCGGAGTTGGAGCGGCCGGCAGCGGGCTGCCCTATAGTCGGCGCCATGCGAATCGGTGTCGAACACCTCACCGCACTCTCCCGTGGTTGCGCGGTGCTCGGCACCGGCGGCGGCGGCGAGGTGGATACGAGCACCTTGATCGCCCGGCAAGCCCTTGATGACTACGGCCCCGTCACCCTCGTCACTCTTGATGACCTTCCCGATGACGGCCTGATCATGCCCGTGGGCATGATCGGGGCACCGTCGGTGTCGATTGAAAAACTCTCCTCTGGAAATGAGATCGACATTCTCCGCACAGCGGTTGAAGAGATAACCGGCCAGCCGGTGGTCGCACTCATGGTCGGTGAAATTGGCGGCGGCAATGGCCTGCTGCCCGTCGCTTGGGCCGCAAAGACCGGGCTGCCGCTCCTTGACGCAGATGGCATGGGTCGCGCCTTTCCACAGGTGGACATGGTGTCGATGAATGTTGTCGGCCTCCCGCCCCAGCTAATCGTGATGGCAGATGAACGCGAAAATGTCGTCAGCATCCGAGCTCAGGATGGAGTCTGGGCCGAACTCATCGCGCGATCCATTTCCGACGTTTTCGGCGGAAGTGCCGCAATGGCTGACTATGTGATGACGGTTGCCACGGCGCGGGGCGCCATCGTGGAAGGCAGCGTCACCCTGGCCCTTCGAATAGGTCGAGCCGTCCTTGACGCCGTTGAACCGATCGATGGGCTTTTGGAAGCGGTTGATGGAGTTAATCTCATCGAGGGCAAGGTTGTTGATGTGCTGCGCCGAACGGCCGGTGGCTTCGTGCGCGGATCAGTTTCCATTGAAGGATACGGCCGCGATGCGGGTCGACTCGTGCGAATCGAGGTCCAGAACGAGAACCTAGTTTTGACCGAAGATGGTCGAGTTCTGGCGAGTGTTCCCGACCTCATCACCGTCGTCGACAGCCAAACCGCAGATGCAATTGCCACCGAACTAGTGCGCTATGGGCAGCGGGTCTGCGTCATCGCCTTTGCCTGTAATCCCATTTGGCGGAGCGAGCGCGGCCTACAGATTGCTGGCCCGCGGGCCTTCGGGTACGACTTCGATTTCGTCCCAGTGGAGGAGCTCCATGGCATCGGGATTTGATCTCCGCCTGGGGATAGATGTCGGCGGAACCAACACCGACGCGGTTGTCCTTGACCGAGATAACAAGGTCATTGCGAAGACTAAACAATCGACGACGGCGGATGTCACCACGGGTATCAAGAATGCGATCGATGCGGTCGCCAGCGCTGGCTCCATCGAGGTATCGCGACTTTCACATGTGATGCTGGGTACCACCCATGCGACTAATGCGGTGCTCGAGCGTCAACGACTCCAACGGGTGGCGGTGCTACGAGTAGGTGCGCCGTCATCAACTGCGGTGCGACCCATGTACGGGTGGCCGGAGAATCTGGTAGCGGCAGTTGGCGGCATAAGTCAGGTCGTAGGTGGCGGCTTCGAATACACGGGCAGGGAGGTTGTGCCATTCGATTTCGCGGCAACCACCGAATTCTTCGAGTCAGCAGCTGGACGGGTTGATGCCGTCGCGATATCTGCGGTTTTCTCGCCGATTTCCAGCGCCCATGAGATTGCCGCGGCAGCCATTGCTCGTGAGGTGTTAGGCGAAGATATTCCAATTTCACTAAGTCATGAGATCGGCTCCCTCGGGCTGCTGCCGCGCGAGAATGCGACCATTTTGAATGCGGCGCTAACCGGGGTGGCCCGCGCCGTCGCAGCTGCACTTACCGAAGCACTCGAGGAGCACGGGATAACCGCGTCAGTACTTTTTGCGCAAAACGATGGCACGTTGATGGCCCTCGAATATGCCGTGCGTTTCCCAATCCTGACCATCGGCTCAGGCCCGGCCAACTCCATTAGAGGTGCGGCATTTCTAACTGGGCTAACCGACGCCGTGGTCGCCGATGTAGGCGGCACATCAACAGATTTTGGGATGCTCGTCAACGGGTTTCCGCGTGAATCAGCGGTGGCAGTTGAGATCGGCGGGGTGAGCACCAACTTTCGGATGCCCGATGTGTTGTCCATTCCCCTAGGAGGCGGCACCCGAGTGCGGGAAGATGCTGGAGCCCTGACACTCGGACCGGACAGCGTCGGATTTCGACTGCCGCAAGAGGCTCTCGTCTTCGGTGGCTCCACCACCACGTTGAGTGATGCAGCGGTACACGCCGGACGGGCAAAGATCGGTGATGTGCTGCCACCTTCGGGGCTAGCGGATCTGCTGACCCGGGCTATCAATGAATCAGATGCTGCCGTGGCCGATGGTGTTGACCGAATGAAAGTTGGCCGGGCTGGTATCAACTTGATCGTGGTCGGCGGTGGATCGGTGCTGATACCGGATACCCTGCCGGGGGTGGACAAAGTTCTTCGTCCAGAGAACTACGACGTTGCCAATGCCATCGGGGCCGCCATCGCTCAGGTAAGTGGTCGCTGGGAGGAAGTGGTCTCCATGGCTGGTGGCCGTGACGCTGCCATCGCCGCCGCCTGCGAGCAGGCCAAGGAGCGGGCAATTTTGGCCGGCGCAGATCCCGAACACCTAGAGATCGTCGAAATTGACGAGATTCCGCTGTCTTATCTGACCGAACCGGTCGCGCGATTAAGTGTAAAAGCGGTCGGGCCGCTCGGTAGAGTGTGAATTCGGTGGAGTGTAAGTAAGTTCCAAAGGAGACCCCGGTGAGAGTTACTGTCCGCGTTGGTGTCGCGTTAGCGCTGGCGCTACTACTTGGTGCCTGCGCTGGAACAGCGCCGACCAGCCAACCTGCCCCCGCCATCGCCTCCGCAGACGGGGCCGCCAGTGGGGCGCCCACGGCAGCACCCGCGCCAGCTACTGCGATCAAAGCAACCTTCACCTACCTAAATAACCTCGACGTGGTGACCGAGTGGGATCCGGCGACCAGTTATTCCAACGAGGTGATCGCCATGAACAACATCTATGAGCAGCTAACGCGAACGAATGCAGAGACCGGTAGCACCGAGCCATTGTTGGCCACTTCATGGGAAACTTCAGCCGACGGTCTAACCTGGACTTTCAAGTTGCGAGATGGTGTCATGTTCTCAAGCGGCAACCCGGCAGACGCCAATGCTGCTAAGGCTGCCCTCGAGCGAACCATCAAATTGGCGGGCGGCGCCTCGTACATCTGGGATCCGGTGGAAACCATCACCGCGAAGGATGCGACAACACTTGAGTTCAAACTGAAGTACGCGGCAGCACTTGATCTCATCGCGTCCTCGGCCTTTGGGGCCTATATCTATGACACCAACGCCAGCCCCGGTGACCTAGCCGAGTGGTTCGCCGAGGGCAATGCGGCAGGTACCGGGCCTTATGTAATTGATTCGTGGGCAAAGGGCACCGAGAACGAGCTCACCCTTGCGGCGAATGAAACCTATTGGGGCGGCTGGGAGGGGGATCACTACACCTCCATTGTCTTCAAGGTGGTTCCCGAGCTGACAACCGCCGTTCAACTCCTGCAAGGTGGTGAGGGCACATTCATTCCGCACATTTCCTCGACGATCTTCACTTCACTCGAGGGGCAACCGGGGATAGTGACCCAGCGATCATCTACCTTCCAAAATCTCTTGGCGATGCTAAATACCGCATCTGGTCCGCTAGCTGATCCCAAGTTGCGGCAGGCGGTCGCCAAGGCGATCGACTACGACGCAATCGTGACGATCTTGCAGGGCAGCATGACAAAAGCGACCGGAGTCATCCCTGAAGGCCTCCTCGGATACACAAGTTCGGTATCACAAACAACCGATGTCGCAGGGGCCACGGCGCTGCTAGCCGAAGCTGGTTATAGCCCCGATCAACCGCTGACCTTGTCAATGACCTATGCCGCCGGGGACCCGGAAGAGGAAACAATTGCCAAGGTGCTGAAGGCGAACTTAGCTGCGGTCGGCATCAACCTGGAGTCACAGGCCCTCGCCTGGGAAACCCAATGGGATCGCGGGAAGAGCAAAGATGCGGCTAAACGTCAAGACATCTTCCTCTTTTACTGGTACCCCGATTATGCGGACCCGTACTCGTGGTTCATCAATCTTTACCATTCAGCTGAACCGCCGTATTTCAACCTCTCCTATTGGGATGACCCTGCGGTTGACGAAGTAATCGACGGGTTGCCGGCCGTGACAGCGACTGACCGCGAGTTGGCGCAGACGCAGTATTTAGGGCTGCAGCAGACGATCGCAGATCAAGCAGTTTCCCCGGTGTTGGGCGTGATCAATTCCCAAGTGGCCTTTGCCTCCACCATGACCGGCTATGTGAATAATCCGGCATACGCAAGCGTGGTATTCGTCCATGGCCTGACACCGACCGAATAGACGCGAGTAGTTTTGGCTAGATACCTCGCCTCTCGGGTGGTGCAGGCGCTCGGAGTAGTGGTGGGAGTAGTAGTTCTCACCTTCCTCATCGCCCGGCTCATCCCCGGTGACCCAGCGGTTGCTTACGCCGGACCACGGGCCACCGCCGAGCAACTTGCCGCCGTACGAGAACGGTTCGGACTAGACGGCTCACTTTGGGAGCAGTTCGCTACTTACCTCAGTGGTGTCGCACACGGTGACTTGGGGATCTCGCTCCATACCAAGGCGCCGGTGGTTGAAGACCTTTTCCGAGTGTTTCCAACGACGCTGGTGCTGGTCACAATCGCCTTACTTTTGGCAGCAATTGTCGGTATCCCACTAGGTGCGATGGCGGCCCACTCGCGGGGGCGTCTTGGTGATTTAGTCGCGAAGGTTATTTCAATCCTTATGGTGTCGATGCCAGTGTTCTGGCTGGCGATTTTGCTGCAGATCATCTTCTTCTCCCGACTTGGCTGGGTGCCGGTTGCGGGGGAGTATGACACCCGGCTTGACGCGACCAGTCCGCTTTACACCGTCATCGGGGTACCGGTGGTGGATGCACTTCTCACCGGCAACTGGGTGGTCTTTCGAAGCACTCTTGCCCATTTGATCCTCCCGGTGATTGCCATCGCGGCGTACCCGATCGGGGCGGTTGCCATGGTCACGCGCGGAACCTTATTGGAGAATCTGGGCGAGGAGCATGTGCGAATGGTTCGTGCACTTGGCTTCCCGGAGCGTTCGGTATTCGCACGCTTCGCACTAAGGCCCTCACTCAATCCGATTATCGCGCTGCTCGCACTTGTCTTCGCCTATGCACTGACGAACTCTTTCATTGTTGAGTCCATCTTTAATTGGCCGGGCCTTGGCAACTATGCGGTGAAGTCAATCCAGAGCCTAGATGTCCCGGCGATCTTGGGCGTGACCCTCGTGGTGGCTCTCATCTATGTCGTGCTGAATTTGGTTGTCGACTTAGTGCAGGCAGTTATCGATCCGCGGGTGCGCTAGTGAAAGATCTACTGAACTCCGAGATGATGCCGGCACCCACCCCAGATCTACAGGGAGAACCACGCCGACGCCGGCCTGCCGCTTGGCCCGGTTGGCGGGTAGCTCGGCGGTTTCCGCTACTCAATATTGGGATGGTGCTCGCGGCAGTAGTCATTCTCGCGAGCTTGCTAGCACCTTGGATCACCCCGTACCCAGAGGATGCGGGCGCGGTCATACATCCTGATTTGGTCCTTGAGCCACCGAGTTTTGCGCATTGGTTTGGTACCGACGCGGTTGGCCGAGATGTCTTCACCAGAGTCCTTTTTGGTGGCCGAGTGTCGATCGCGATTGTCGTCGGCGTACTCCTTATCTCCGCGGTGATCGGCTTGTCCATCGGTCTTGCGGCCGGGTTCTTCGGCGGCTGGCTCGATGCGATTCTCATGCGCGTAACAGATGTCTTCCTCGCCTTCCCGGCTCTGCTGCTCGCGGTTGCCCTAGCGGCAATGCTCAGCGCGAGTGCGGTGAACGCAGCATTGGCGATCGCCTTTACTTGGTGGCCGTGGTATGCCCGGTTGGCTCGCGGGCAGGCGGCATCAATCCGTCGCCAGGGTTACGCAGACGCGGCAATCGTGCTTGGCGCGGGCCGAGCCCGATTGTTGATTCGACACCTGCTGCCTAATGCATCGACCGCAGTCTTCGTCCAGATGTCACTTGACGCAGCCGGGATCATCCTGACCGCGGCCACCCTTTCTTATCTCGGCTTAGGGGCTCAAGATCCAATCCCCGAGTGGGGTCTGATGGTGGCCCAAGGCCAGCCGCTGGCTACGACAGCGTGGTGGGTAATAACGTTTCCTGGACTGGCGATCTTGGTCACCGCGGTGGCCTTCAACTTCATCGGCGACGGATTGCAAAACGTATTCGATCCAAAGCGAGGCCGGTCATGATGCTAGAAGTGCGTGATCTGCAGATTTCCTATCGTGATCAAGTGGTGGCTAGCGTCCCGACCCTTGACCTTGAGCCCGGGCAGGTGCTCGGGATCGCTGGTGAGAGCGGATCGGGGAAGTCACAAACGGCGCTAGCGCTGATGGGGCTTACTCGTTACGCCAACGGTGTCGTGACCGGCAGCATGGTGCTGGATGGTCGAGAGCTGCTGACACTCTCACCAAGGCAGTGGCGCCTTGTGCGTGGCCGCGACATTGCGATGATCCTGCAGAGCCCGCGGGCTGCACTGAACCCCACTATGAAGCTGGGCGCACTCTTCAGTCGAACCCTGCGTCTGCATGGCATGACAAAAGATCAGCGTGGCCCACGCATGGTGCAGGCGCTGGCCGAGGTCGTACTTGATGCAGAAATCCTCGACCGCTATCCCCATGAAATCTCCGGTGGGCAGGCGCAGCGTTTCGCAATTGCGCTCGTAGCTGCTCTTCGCGTAAAAGTGCTGATTGCAGATGAACCGACAAGTGCCCTCGATGTAACGGTGCAAGCAGAGGTCATTGACGTGCTGCGCAACCTGCGGGACCGTCATGGCACCGCGATCATCTTCATCTCACATGATCTTTCGGTCATCGGTGAATTGGCAGACGCCGTAATGGTGATGCGCGATGGCGCGGTAGTGGAACAGGGGAGCGCGGAGTCCGTCTTCAATCAGCCAACCCAGGAGTACACCCGCATGTTGTTGGCGGCAATTCCCGTTATCGGAGGGCGGAGCAGATGAGCGACCTCCTGACGGTGCGCGGCCTGCGCCTGGGCTTCGGTAAGACTGAAGTTGTGCACGGTGTCGACCTGCAGGTCTTGGAAGGTCCGTACGGGCTAGGGGTGATCGGCGAATCAGGGTCAGGTAAGACGACCATCGGGAGAGCGGTGCTGCGCTTGCACCCGGCGCTGGCTGGCAGTATCACTTACCGTGGTCGCGATGTCCTAACGATGACGCGCGTGGAGCTTTCCGCGTACCGCCGCGAAGTTCAACTCGTGTTTCAGGACGGTGATGGCGCCCTCGACCCGCGAATGTCAGTGCAGTCGGCCATCGCTGAACCGTTGGCTATTCATCAGACGGTGGCACGAGGTGGGCGCCGGGATCGCGTTGCCGCACTGTTGGCTGAAGTGGGGCTCGGGAGTGACCTGCTGGCTCGTTACCCGCACGAGTTGTCGGGGGGCGAGCGGCAGCGCGTGGTGATCGCGCGAGCGCTGGCATTGGAGCCGAAGTTATTGGTCCTCGATGAGCCGACCAGCGCACTTGACGTAACGGTTCAGGAGCGGGTGCTGCAATTGATCGAGCGGCTTCGTGAGCATAGATCCCTCGGGTACATCCTCATTTCGCACAACCTCGCGGTTATTGACCGGCTAAGTGAAAGTTGCGTGGTGCTTTACCAGGGGGCGGTGGTAGAACGAGGGCGCACGCGAGACCTGCTCACCACGCCACTGCACCCTTACACACGGGCGTTACGGGCAGCTGTACCTGAACTCGGGGTACGTCGGCCGCCGTCGACCCGGATGCTCACCGTTGGCCCACCGCAGACCAGCTCGGTACTCCAGCCAGCTGGACAAGGGTGCTCCTATGCCGATAGGTGCCCATTGGCCGTGGAGGTATGCCGCTCCCAAACTCCGGTATTGCGAGAGGTCGCGGGCCGCGAAATTGCCTGCCATCGCGCCGAGGATTCGTTGAGCCTTTGAACTGATACCGGCATCGTAATTATTAAACTAAGTCCATTAAACTAAGTTTTCTCTGCTATCCTCCTGGGATGAAATCCGTGAATATGCACGAGGCCAAGACCCACCTCTCCAGCCTCGTCGCGCAGGCCTTAAATGGTGAGCCATTCATCATCGCGAAGGCGGGTAAGCCACTGGTCAAGGTCGTAGCAATTGATACCCCTGAAACGGATGCGCAGCAGCGCATCGGCTTCCTCGCCGGCCAGGTTCAGGTGCCCGCGGATTTCGACACTATGGGAGCGGCTGAGATCACCAGCCTCTTTGGTGACCAGGGGTGAGGGTGTTACTTGATACGCACTTGTTGCTCTGGGCCGCCGGCCTGCCGGGCCGGGTGCCGGACCGGGCGCGGGCGGTGATCGAAGACCCCGAGACCGAACTCGTTTTCAGTGCGGCGAGCATTTGGGAGGTCGTGATTAAGTCTGGCTTGGGGCGCCAGGATTTCAATGTGGACGCGGCTTTGCTCCGACGTGGTCTCCTATTCAATGGTTATGGTGAATTGGCTATCCGCGGTGATCATGCTCTGGCCGTAGCCGCACTGCCGCCACTTCATAATGATCCATTCGACCGGATGCTCTTGGCCCAAGCCGGAGTTGAACGGCTGCAATTGCTCACCGCCGACAGCCAACTGGCCGCCTACCCCGGTGACGTGGTCCTGGTTTAATGGCCTGACTGAAAATCCAAAGCGCCAGAAAGATGAGTTGCGGGACAGCTAAAAAGCCCAAGCACATCATTTCTTGTCGGCCCCAGTGACTCGGCACTTTGCCGATCCCCCGCTAGCTCTCCCTAGCAGCCGTCCAGACTGCACACCCCAGCGGCCCAGAGAATCACAAAGATCTGCACGATCACTACGCCTGCAAAAACAACACCCGCGATCACTTGAGCAGCTAGCGCCTTTGATGCACCAGCGATGGGGGTGTCACTCAAGCGGATGAAATTGCGTGCCCTGTTTCCCATGACGAAGGCCGTGACGGGCAGTGCAACGGCAACGGCGCAAATCAAGATCACGGCGACGACCGAAGCGATCTTGATGATCAGCGGGTTACCCGGTTCATACGTGATCATGTCGGCCAGCATGACGGCGACAACTTCAGCAGAAAGTAAAAGTGGGCAGACAATCGCGCTGATTAGGGCGACGACAAATGCTTTGGTCGAAGTTGCCATATTCAGATTCCTCATTCCATTTGTGTACTACGGCCGGGAGTTGCGCCTCACCCAGCTCGGGGCCCCATGGTTACCTAACGGGACGTGCGAACCGCGTTGGCCAGTTCCTGCTCGGTGAAGCCGCCTTGGATCACTGCGTCCTTGGCGAAGCGGAAGAGCACGACCGAGAAGATGCCGCGCATGGTGGAGAGCAGTAGCGCGCCGACCATGAACAGCAGGATTCCGAGCACTATTAGGAAGATGCCGCCCGCGAGCAGGGCGTCGTTGCCAACGGTCGTCGCGAAGAATCCAAGGAAAGCAAGCAGGATGCCAGGAAGAATGGTGACAAGGCCGACCACGCCGCCGATTCGGACACCGCCAAAGATCTGCACACCCCATTTCTCCTTGAAAAGTGCGAAGGACTTCTTGATCGCACCGATGGGGCCCTGACCATCAAGCATGATGAACGGCACCACGAAGAAGGTGATCAGCGACCACATGGCGAGAACGCCCGCTGCCGCGATATTGCGCAGTGCATCGACGGCGCCATTTTGATTGTTCCCTCGGATGAAGCCCACGATGATGTTGACCACGGTGGAAATCAGGGCCCACCCGATCAGCGGGAGCAGGCGGGCAAGGGAACGTGCGATCCCGTGCCCAATCGAGGAGTCACCACCGGAGAGTTCGGTGTCGGCGGCGGCGACCAGACCACCGCTGGCGATCGACAGCACGATCTGGTTCGCGAAGATGCCGAGTATGGCGAGGACTATGCCCGCTGCCGTCTGATCGTCGAGCCAGAGCAAGCCAGCGGGTATCCAGAAAATCGCCAAAGGAATGAGGCTCGCAAAGAAGCCGATGACGGGAAAGGCGAGAAGGTAGCGGTTCTCCTTGATAACCGCCCAAGACTTGGTGGTGAGGAGACGACTTTGACCCCAGGATCGACGCGCCATGGCCGCGAGGCTAGCACCCGAACGCGAATCGGGGGAAAAAATCGCTGACGACTCCAGCGCTAGTTCGCGGGGCAGCCCACTTCGCCGGGATTCTATGGCGCAAAGGCCGCAGTCACAGCAGGTGTGAAAATTGATCGTGGTCGCCAAGAACGAACTGTCGAACCTCCCGGGCAAGGCTTGAGTCGAGCACTAAATCGGTGACTTCTATGGTGTCAAGGGAGCTAGGACCGCTTGCATGCGGAGGTGATCGTGGCCAGCGCGGCCGTAGACCACGAGCCCAGCGTAGAAAAAGTCGTACATCCGAAGGAGGTCAACGATCTCGTCGAGTTGGGGTGTGGTCAGGCTCGACAGGTCTACATCGCAGTACACAATGTCGCTCTTGGCGCGCACCGCATCTCGCATGGTGTCCATGAGCTTCGCTCGCGCATCGTCATCCCAACCTCCGAGCGTGAGATTGCACCTACCACTTGAGCCGTGCTCACCTGAAGTGGGAGCGCCCCTGCGGAGATGGGCCACCTCAATCGTCGAAGGCTTGGCGATAAATCCCTGAACGGAAATACTGCGCTCAGACGCTTTCCGTCATGACCGAATTTGATCATGCGAAGTTCTGAGCCCGCCCCGGCAATCTCCTGGAGCGCTGCCGGCACCTCTCCTGAGGCTTCGTCGATGGTCCACGCCACGAGGCCTTTGACGGCGTTTACTAGTTCGCTCGCCTGCAGGGGGGATCCGCCGTGGATGACCACGAAGTTGGTGACCACCGCATCAACAAGGGATAGATGCTCGGTCCCACTCGGAATGGCAAGTCGAACTCGATTAGTCATTGCTGGCCCACGTCTGCAAGGGGCGGGACAATACCGGGGTGTGTGCTCCGGTGGTGGCCACTCGAGATGGCTTGCTGCTGGATCGTTGCTTGCTTTGACAGGCGCGAGGACCTTAGGCCAGGTGAGCGTGCGAGCGGGTGACCGGGATCGAACCGGCATGGCCAGCTTGGAAGGCTGGGGCTCTACCATTGAGCTACACCCGCGAATGACTCGGGCAGTCTAGCTAGACGCCGCGGGTGCGGTGCCGGGAGAATGTCGGCGGAGTGCGGTCTGGGCTACCAAGAAGGTAATAATTGGCCCCCGAGTGGCCCCAGCGGTGAGGTATGGATATCCTTACTAAGGTTAACCTAATGACCTCTGACTTGGGAGCTTGATGTTCGCCAACTTTCTCATCGGCCTGCGCGAGGGCCTCGAGGCCGCACTGATAGTTGCCATTTTGGTGGCCTACCTGGTCAAACTAGACCGACGGGCCCAGATCCCGCGAATCTGGGCCGGGGTGGGCCTGGCGGTAGCCCTTTCCGTGCTTGCCACGGTCGTCCTAGTCATCACCGGCAGCGCCTTGGCCCCGCGGGCGGAAGAGATCTTCGCCGGCACCATGAGCTTGATAGCTGTGGGCCTGATCACCTGGATGATCTTCTGGATGGCTGTCCACTCCCGCTCGCTCAAAGGTCACCTGCACGGGGAAGTAGACAAGGCTCTAGAGCGCAGCACTTGGGCTTTGGGTGTGGTCGCATTCGTAGCGGTGGCCCGTGAAGGGCTAGAGACCGCGCTGTTCGTGTGGGCGGCGGCCCAATCAAGTGCCACCGAAACGGCGCCATTCATTGGAGCACTACTCGGCCTCGCGGTGGCGGTGGCCTTGGGCTTCCTGCTTTATCGCGGCGCGCTGAAGGTTGACCTCGGCCGGCTATTTAAGTGGACGGGTATCGCGCTTATCGTGGTCGCTGCCGGCGTCTTGATGTATGCGGTGCACGAACTCCAAGAGGCCGGGCTGTTGCCGGGGGAGGAGTCGGTGGCATTTGATGTCAGCTCAGCGGTGCCGAAGGAGAGTTGGTACGGCTCGCTGCTCGCAGCAATCTTCAACTTCCGGGCGGTCACCAGTTGGCTGATGGTGGTGGCGTGGTTCGCCTATGTCGTCCCAACGATGGCCTACTTCTTGGTCCTGGTTAATCGCAAATCTCCGGCACCCGCGCCATCCCAGCAACCGGTCAAATCGTCAGCCTGATTCTGGGCGAAAGTCGCGAGCACCTAGACTCGGCGGGCCAGCGCGGGGCGTAGCGTAGTGGCTAGCGCGCCTGCTTTGGGAGCAGGAGACCGGGAGTTCGAATCTCCCCGCCCCGACCACCGTTAGTCCAACCACGATGGAATGAGCAGCTGTGAAGAGTGACGTCGAGACCTTGTCGCCGACCCGGGTGAAGTTGACCATTGAGGTCCCCTTCGATGAATTGAAGCCCAGCATGGATATTGCCTACTCGCGAATCGCCAAGCAGGTGAACGTGCCCGGGTTTCGCAAGGGCAAGGTGCCGGCGCGCGTTATCGAGCAGCGAGTTGGGCGCGGCGCAGTACTCGAGGAGGCCGTCAATGACGCGGTGCCGAAGGCCTACGAAGAAGCCCTTCGCGCGAATAACGTCAAGCCGATTGGCCGGCCCGAAGTCGATGTCACCTCGATGGAGGACGGCCAGAATCTGGCTTTCACCGCAGAGGTGGACGTCCGCCCGGAGTTTGACCTTCCGAATTTTTCGGCACTTCGCATTGAAGTCGCCGATGCCGAGCCAAGTGATGACGATGTCACGACCCAAGTGGATGCGCTGCGCACCCGATTTGCCACGTTGAAGGAGGTGGATCGGGTATGCGCAGACGGTGACGTGCTGCTCGTCGATATTTCCGGCGCCACCGATCAAGGCGATGCGGTGGAGGATCTCTCGGGCACCGCCTTGTCATATGAACTCGGTACCGATGGCATGCTGCCGGGCTTCGATGAGGCCGTGCTCGGGGCAGCCAAGGATGAAACCCGGACTTTTAAGTTCACCCCGGAAAATGGTGACTGGACGGGAGTTCCACTCACCGTGACCGCGGTCGTGACCTCGGTCCGGGAGCGTGAATTACCAGCGCTTGACGATGATTTTGCGCAGTTGGCCTCGGAGTTCGACACGGTTGCCGAACTACGCGAGGACGTCCGAAACCGCTTGGTGCGCCTCAAGCGTTTCGAGCAGGGAGCTGAAGCCCGCGACAAGGTGCACGAAGTACTGATGGAGCAGATTGACATTCCGTTGCCGGAGAGCGTTATCGCCGCCGAGGTCGCCGATCATTTTGGGGATGGCCATGACGCCAGTGACGAGCACCGGACCGAGGTCGAGTCACAGGCGCGAGCCGGGCTGAAGAGCCAGTTCATCCTTGACAAGATCGCAGAGGTCGAAGAGGTATCGGTGGGTGAGAGTGAATTGTCGGCGTGGTTGGTGCAGCAGGCCCCACGCTATGGGTTGGCACCGGATGCCTTCGCCCAGGCGCTGGTTGAGGCTGGCCAGGTACCAATGGCTATTCAAGATATCCGTCGGGCCAAAGCCTTGGCCGTGGTACTCGAGCAGGTAACCGTGGTCGATGCCTCAGGTAACCCGGTGGATTTAAAGGCCCTTGACGCAGAGCTAAGTGACCCGCAGCTAACGAAAACCCCAGCCCCACCAGCCGAAGACGAGTAAGTACCGCTGGGCACCGGTTGACCGGGTTCGGCTGCTGGCGAACTCATGGCGGTTGGGGAAGAACTGGCCGGCCCGCGGGGTTAAGGTCTGATGAGTGCGATAAAGGAGAAGCTTTGAGTCAGAAACAAGTGAATGGTCAGGGCGGGTTCACGCTGCCAGAACTGCGTGGCACCGGTGGCGCCATGACCGGCTTTGGCGACATGCTCGACGAGCGCTTGCTACGCGAACGCATCATCTGGCTCGAGGGTGAGGTGCGTGACGAGAACTCCAACCGCATCGCCAAGCAGCTCCAGGTTCTCGCGGCCGAGGATCCCGATAAGGACATCACCTTGTACATCAATTCACCCGGGGGCTCCATAACCGCGGGCATGGTCATCTACGACACCATGCAGTTGATCCCAAATGACATCACCACGATTGCGATGGGCCTGGCGGCTTCGATGGGACAGTTCCTGCTATGCGCTGGTGCGGCCGGCAAGCGCTACGCGACGCCAAACACGCGCATCATGATGCATCAGCCCCTCGGCGGAATCGGGGGCACGGCGAGCGATATAAAGATCCAGGCCGAGCAGATGCTGTTCATTAAGAAGCGTATGGCCCAACTAATCGCCGACCATAGTGGGCAAACCCTTGAGCAGATCGAAGCCGACTCAGATCGGGACCGATGGTTCACCCCAGACGACGCGAAGGTTTACGGCCTGATCGACCATGTCTACAGCACGGCAGCAGATGCACCACCGGTCAAGAGCCGCAAAGCCAAGGGAGTCGTCCAGTGAGTCGCCTGTTCCAGCCGGAGAGCCGCTACATCCTCCCTGAGTTTCGGGAGCGGCACGCAAATGGTGAGCGCGTCCACAACCCCTACACCAAGTTGTTC
>BJGE01000024.1:0-5701 GCA_014190275.1 Actinomycetes bacterium
CACCCCAGGTGGCAGCAGCGCGGGCCAAGGGCCACTGGTAGTGGGGGTAATGGGGAAAGTGCCTGGCACCTTTCCTTGAAGCAGTTCGGGGAAGATTTCGTATTGCCCAGGGGTTGGGGTGCGCTGGGTTGTCCGCCTAGTTGCAGCCCCTAACTTTGGGGCCGGGCCAAGGCCAGCGGGCAGGAGCTTTGATCCCCATCCCGGGCGGCGGGCGGGTTTGGGTTGTTTAACGTAGCTTCGGCAAAAGTTCCGGTACCCCCTAGCGCACCCGGTAAGGGTCGGGGCCATAGCAAGATAGGCCGCCGGCCAGGTCGTTAACCCGTCCTCGGCTAGATCACTAAAGGCCCGGTAGTTACTCCACTGGTAGATGAACCCGCGGCGCATCTTGGCGTCTTTAGGGTTCGCGTGGATATACCGCAAAGTATTTAAAACCCGCCGGTGATCAGATACCGGAAACGATGAAGACCCATAGCGGGCCTCCCAAAAGTGGCCTGCGGGGTAATAGGTAGAGCACATGATTTCACGTGACACATCAAGTCAATAACTTCGATGCAACAAGAACTCCCAACCATCTCAAAGCGCCGCCACCGGTTGACAATGACCGTTCGCAAACTCCAATTGCGGTCATCTGACTCTTTCCCGCCAGTTTTTTACGTACCAGTCGCAATGAGCAGCCCAGATCGATAGACCCCTACTTCACTGAACCCGAGCGACGAATACAGCCGCCGGCCCGACTCATTACCGGCGTACATCTCCAAGAAGATCATCGGAACCTGGTTGGAAATTGCCTTGATGATCAGGGCATTGCAAACTTCACCTGCCAACCCAGCGCCGCGGGCACTTGGATGAGTGCAGATACTCACTAGATGCGCGGCACCGGTTGCGCTTTTGACTTGCGCCCCGACTGAAAGCAGGGCTTCCCCCTGCACCACCCCACACCAGCGCTCAATGCCTGTAGCACCAGGGAACACGTGTGCTGAATCGGAGTGGGCGAGCACACCTGAGATGCGATGGTCATCCGGCGCCAAGATGGTCGCGGTTGAATCTCGCTCATCGACTGTCGTCGGATCCAGCGTCCAAAGGCACCAGTGCCTTGGGTCTGGGCTCATGAATACCGGTGGCAAGTGCAAGAACACCGACTCCTCAACGGTCACGCCATCGATGGGCATCATTGTTGCAAGTGCGGTCAAAATTGCCTTCACCCGTGCGGGATCGCTACCGAGCGTGGTCGCCCAAACTTCACCGGATTGTTGCGAAACGCGCAGCCAACCGACATGGTCGCCCTCAACCTGCACCGCTACGAGATCATCCCCAGTCACTCGCCACCTGATGAAGGGGTCATCGGGCCGGGCCGCAACTAGCAGGTCACTTGCCGACGACATCAAAAGGCCGATGCCATCAGGAGGTAGGTGGCGGCGCGCCGTCAGCTATTTGGCGCTCGGCACTCTGGGGTCTAGCGTCAATTCCGGCCTCACGGCGCTGCTGCACGGTGATGGTGCTCGGTGCGCCCGTTAATGGATCGTATCCGGCACCGGTTTTCGGGAAGGCGATAACCTCGCGAAGGGAAGATGCACCGGCCAGCAGCATGCACGTGCGATCCCAGCCTATTGCGATGCCCCCGTGCGGCGGTGGGCCAAAGGTAAAGGCCTCGAGCAGGAACCCAAACTTATCTTGGGCTTCGGCCTCAGACATGCCAAGCATCTTGAATACCCGCTGCTGCACATCGCCCTGATGAATACGAATTGAGCCGCCACCAATCTCGTTGCCATTGCAAACGATGTCATAGGCGCAAGCCAGCGCCTGCGATGGTGACTGCTCGAAGTTATCGCGCCATTGCAAATTCGGTGACGTAAACGGGTGATGCACGGCCGTCCAGCCTAACTTGCCCTGGTCGTCCATCGTCTCCTCGAACATCGGTGCGTCAATAACCCACAGGAATGACCAGGCGTTCTCATCGATTAGCTCCATCCGACGAGCTATCTCCAAACGTGTCGCACCGAGAAGTGCCCGCGCATCCGCAGTCTTGCCCGCAGCAAAAAAGACGCAGTCACCAGGCTGGGCGAGAGCCGCTTCTACGAGGCCCGCACGTTCATCGTCACTTAGATTCTTCGCGACCGGTCCCCCGAGCGTTCCGTCCGCCTCGACCGTCACATAGGCCAATCCCTTGGCACCTCGCTGCTTGGCCCACTCCTGCCAGGCATCGAAGGCGCGTCGCGGCTGATCGGCGCCACCGGGCATGACGACTGCGCCCACGTGGTCAGCCTGGAATACTCGAAATGGGGTGGCCGCGAAGTAGTCGGTCAGATCCACAAGTTCAAGGCCGAAACGCAAATCGGGCTTGTCGCTGCCAAACCGGCGCATGGCTTCGTGGTACGTCATTCGTGGGATGTCACCAATTTCATAACCCAAAATCCCTTTCCAGAGCGCTCGGATGACCGCCTCGCCTACCTCGATGACATCGTCTTGTTCGACGAACGACATCTCGATATCGAGTTGGGTGAACTCCGGTTGTCGGTCAGCACGAAAATCCTCATCGCGATAGCAGCGTGCGATTTGAAAATACCGCTCCATCCCCGCCACCATGAGCAGCTGTTTGAAAAGTTGTGGTGATTGCGGCAGGGCGTACCAATGACCGGGCTGCAGGCGCACCGGGACCAAGAAATCCCGCGCACCCTCAGGGGTAGATCTCGTTAGCGTTGGGGTTTCAATTTCGACGAAGTCACGTTCCAGTAATACGTTGCGGGCAATCTGATTCACTCGCGATCGCATACGTAAGGCGGTACCTGGGGAGTGCCGGCGCAAATCCAAATACCGGTACTTGAGCCGGACCTCATCGCCGACACTCACTCGGTCATCGATCGGGAACGGCAGGGGCGCCGAAGACGAAAGTATCTCCACCGAATCCCCCATCACCTAGATCGCACCGGTAGCCAAGTCCGCGTTCTCATTGCCCGAGGGACGCAGTTGTACGGTGCCGGTGATCTTCAAGCAGTACTCATCGCGAAGGGCATGAGCAATTGCAGTATCGCGGACGACGACCTGCACTACCCCACTGGCATCACGCAGATCCAGAAACGCAACCCCACCATGATCACGGCGACTGGCCACCCAGCCCGCCAAGCTGACCGTGCTGCCAGCATCTTCAGCGCGGAGTGAACCAGCGCCGTGTGAGCGAATCACAAACTCTCCTTTGAGACAATGGACTTATCGGTAGTGGCAAAAACCCTTGGCTTCATATCCGCAACCGGCGGTTGCCAACTAGCTGCATCAGCACCGACTTGATCACCCGACCGGATATCCTTAACGGTATCTTCGTCGGCGCTATCGACTGCCGTCGCCGGGAACCACACATAAGGTATCCCGCGCCGATCGGCGAAGCGAATCTGCTTGCCAAATTTATCTGCGGTAGGTGCCACTTCGCAGGGGATGCCGCGTGCTCGCAACTGCCTGGCCACTTTCTCACTTTCCGGTCTGCTGGCATTGTCGGCGACGGCTACCAGCACTGCTGATGGCACCGCCCGCGAGGCCGACACCAGGTTTTTGCCGATTAGGATTGCGACCAGACGCGACACCCCAAGTGAAATCCCAACGCCTGGATAGCTTTGCTTGCCATCGCTGGCCAAATCGTCGTAACGGCCTCCAGAGCTGATTGACCCGACTGATTCAAACCCAACCAACTGGGTCTCGTAAACGGTTCCGGTGTAGTAATCAAGTCCCCGCGCAACCTTTAAGTCAGCAACGACCGAGCCCGGACGTTCAGCGTTTGCGCCAGTCACGACCACCGCTAATTCGCTAAGTCCTTGATCCAGCAGATCATTTCGCACGCCAAGTGCGGCAACTTGATCAACGAATGTCGCGTCGGGCGCACTAATTGCCGCCAACGCAAGGCACTTGGCCGCAGCCTCCGGGGTCAAGCCGGCCTCAGTCTCCAGCAACACCCGAACCCGTTCGGGTCCGATCTTGTCTATCTTGTCAATCGCTCGCAGCACCCCTTGCGTGTCAGTAGCCCCGACCCCTAGGTAAAAGCCTTCCGCGAGCTTGCGGTTGTTAACTTGGATGATGGCACGTGGAATGGGCAGGCTCGCCAACAATGAGGCCATCACCACGGCCATCTCTACCTCGTGATGAAAGGCCAGGGAGTCCTTGGCGACCACATCGATATCAGCCTGCGTGAACTCCCGGAAACGCCCTTCTTGTGGTCGCTCCCCGCGCCAGACTTTTTGGATCTGATAACGGCGCAGCGGGAATTCCAACGCCGCCGCATACTCAAGTACATACCGTGCGAATGGCACCGTTAAGTCAAAATGCAAGCCTAGGCCGGGATCTGCCTCCTCAGTAGCTGCGTGCAGGCGCCGCAGTACATAGATCTCTTTATCGATTTCGCCATTTCGTGTCATCATGTCGATTGGCTCGACGGCTCGTGTTTCCAAAGAAAGGTAGCCATGTAATTCGAAAACCTGCCGCGCAGTGTCCAGAATATATTGCTCGATGACACGACCGGTTGGTAGCAGTTCAGGAAACCCGGAAAGGCGATTGATTTTCGCCATGGCTACATACCTCGCTTTGGTGGCTGCGTAAAAGTTGCCAGATATGGATTCGACGCCCGCTCAATTGCGATTGTGGTCTGTGGACCGTGGCCGGGGAGCACGACCGTTTCGTCAGACGCCCCCAAGACCACTTTGGAAAGGGAATGTGCCATAGCCGTTTGGTCACCTCCTGCCAGATCGGTGCGACCAATGGAGCCCGCAAACAGAAGATCACCACTAAGCATAATGGGCGCATCAATATCAGCTATCTGAAAAACCACTGAACCTTCGGTGTGACCAGGGGCATGCTGCACTCTTAGGCCAAGCCCGGCCAGATCCAGCACCTCTTCGTCCGCCAAGATTCGAACGTCATCGGGCTCCGTTAGCTCAAGTGCACCCTTAGTCATCGCTAAAAGTTGGTCGCGTCCCATGCTGGAGGTGGTGCCGATCGGGTCGGCCAGCCGATAACGGTCCGCAGCGTGTATCAAGGCTGGGATACCGAAACCGGCAGCCAGTGGCGCCACGGACCAAACATGGTCAACATGGCCGTGGGTCAACAGCACCGCCACCGGCATCAGGTGCTGCTCCTGCACAATCTCATTGACACCGTCGATGCTCCCTTGCCCTGGATCCACGATGACACAGGGCTGCCCCGGTCCAGCGGCAAGCACATAGCAATTAGTGGCCCATGGCCCTGCGGGAAAGCCTGCGATGAACACCTTCGCAAGCCTAGTGCTGGTCTTATTTGTGGCCGAATAGACTCCGCGGATGGCAAGTAACCAGCGTGAGCGTCAATTGGCACGGGAAAAGTACGAACGCCAGCAGGAGCGTCGAGCAGCCAGTGCCAAGCGCCGTGGTCGGCGCCAAAAATTTATCGCCGCGATTGTGGTAGTTGTGCTCGTTGCCGGCTCCTTAGCATTTGTCTTGATCAGCCAGGGCAATAAGACACAATCCACCCAAGCTAACACCGCTGCCGCCTCGGCCTTGGCGTCAGCCCTAGCGAGCGTGGCACCGCAGAGTCCATCCCCGGCGAATACAGCCGAGCCGGCTTTGGCCTGCGCCCAACCGGTGCCGGCCCGACCCGATAACCTTTCATGGGATACCGCACCCGCCCCCTCTCCCCTAACAAGGCAGCCGGCCCAGATAACCTTATCCACCAATTGTGGTGACATCGT
>BJGE01000024.1:5711-29236 GCA_014190275.1 Actinomycetes bacterium
AACCCTGCCCACCCAGGCACCTTTGACCGTGGCCTCGGAGATCTTTTTAATCGAGCAGGGGTTCTACGACGCGGTGGCCTGCCACCGGTTAACCACCGCTGGTATCTTCGTATTGCAGTGCGGTGACCCCAAGGGCGATGGCACCGGTGGTCCCGGCTACCAGGTACCCGATGAGAATTTGCCAGCCGAAGGCCCGACAAACTATCCCGCGGGGTCGGTGGCCATGGCAAATGCCGGCCCGAACACCGCTGGCTCCCAGTTTTTCCTCGTTTACGAGGACACCACCTTGCCGCCCGGGTACACCATCTGGGGTACCATCACCGCTGGCTTGGACATCTTGCGGCAGGTAGCCGCCGGTGGTGTGGCCGGTGGCGGCTCCGATGGGGCCCCAAGCCAATCCATAACAATTGAGACAGCAACGGCCCAAGCGGGGTAACCCGGCCGGTACGGTGAGAGCCACGCCGGTACTGAGCCAGATCGCCACCGACCCCCAACCGACGGCGATCCCAACCGATAGGCAGGTTCATCTATGGCCGACCCAACTGGGCCGACCCCAATAACAGTCCCGGCCCGAACACCCCGGCCCGGGATACCGACGCCAGCCATGCTGCGTCCCCCTGCACCTGCGGCTGCCCCACCTTCACCATTTGGTCGGGTCGAAGCAGATGGCACGGTTTTTTTATTGGCTCCCGAGGGTGAAATGCGTATCGGCCAGTGGGCGGCAGGCCCCCCGGCGGCCGGATTGGCTTTTTTCCAGCGCAAATACGAGGACCTAGTTGTTGAGATTGACCTCATCTGGGCCCGACTAGCTGATGGGCGTGCGACCCCCGAGCAGGCACGCACTGTTCTCGTAAAAATTCGCGAGGCCCTGACCGCCCGCGCTTTCATCGGCGATGTAGTGGAATTAGGCAACAAATGTGACTTGGTCGCAGCCAAAATTGTCGAGGTACGCGCAGCTGTCGCCGAAAAGCGGGCCGCGGCGCGGGCCGAAGCAATCGCCGCTCGAGAATCCCTTGCAGCCGAGGCGGAGAAACTTGGCCCCTCAAGCGCCTGGAAGCAAACTAGTGAACGCTTTGCCGCCATCATCGAGGAATGGAAGACGCTGCCGCGCACTGATCGAACCACCGAACAAGTCCTCTGGAAGCGGATTAGCGCCTCCCGAACCGGATTCGATAAGCGCCGCCGCCAGCACTTCACCGAAGCAGATGCCCAGAATAAAATTGCCGTAGCCCGCAAGCGTGAACTGATTGCTACGGCCGAAGGCCTAGCCAAGTCTACCGACTGGGTGGCAACGGGCAAGAAAATCCGCGACCTCATGAATGACTGGAAGTCCGCACCGCGCGCCGGACGAAGTGACGAGGACAAACTCTGGAAGCGCTTCAAGGCGGCTCAGGACGAGTTTTTCGCCGCCAAAATTGCTGCTGAGCAGCAGGCCGAGGACGACCTTCGACCAAATGTTGCGGCTAAGGAGCTTCTGGCTTCACAAGCCGAGGCATTGTTGCCGATAACCGACCATAAGACCGCCAAGGTGGCCCTTCGGGGTATCCATGAACGCTGGGAAAAGGTGGGTGACCTACCCCGAGGTGATCGCGAGCGACTTGACGCCCGTCTGCGCAAAGTTGACGAAGCCCTGCGCAAGGATGAATCCGAGTCATGGAAGAAATCCAACCCGGAAGCTCGGGCACGTGCTGAGTCAACCGCTAATGTCTTCGCTGAGGGCATTGCGAAACTTGAAGCCAAGCGTGAGAAGGCGGTAGCGTGCGGAAATGATCGGGAGGTCGCGAAACTGGACGCCTCTATCGAACAAACCACCGCGCTCCTAAGGGCAGCGCAGTCAGCTGCCAACGAATTTGGCTCGCTAACGCACGCTGGCTAGTGGTGGTTCTTACACGCGATACGCGTCGTAAACACCTTCGACACTACGCACCGCCTTCAACACCGATCCTAGGTGCTTTGGATCGGCCATCTCAAAGGTGAATCTTGACAAAGCAATTCGATCACGTGAAGTAGTGACAGAGGCACTCAAGATATTGACATGGGTGTCGGACAATGCACGAGTCACATCGCTTAGAAGTCGGGCACGATCGAGAGCCTCAACTTGAATATTGACCAGGAACACGCTGGTTGCAGTCGGCGCCCAGGTGACTTGGACGATTCGCTCCGGCTCCCCATGGAGGCCCGGAATATTGACACAATCAGCTCGGTGGACCGAAACCCCGGACCCTCGAGTCACGAAGCCAAGGATTTCATCACCAGGTACCGGGGTGCAGCATTTGGCCAACTTGATCCATACATCGTCAACACCCTTGACCACCACTCCGACATCACCTGACGGTCGGGCGCGCCGCCGCAAATTGGCAGGATTGATCCCTTCCGCCGCATCATCAGCGGCCCCATCGACTCCGCCAGCCGCGTCGACTAGCCGCTGCACGATCGTGGCGGCCGAAATCCGGCCTTCACCAACCGCGGCGTAAAGGGCAGTGACATCGACGGCGTGAAGGCCTGAGGCGATATTTTGGAGTGACGCATTCGTCATCAGACGCTGAAGTGGTAGCCCCTGCTTGCGCATGGCGCGCACAATGGCTTCCTTGCCGGTCTCAACGGCTTCTTCACGTCGCTCCTTAGAGAACCACGCTTTGATTTTGCTCTTAGCACGCGGTGAAGCGACAAATGCGATCCAGTCGCGGCTTGGGCCGGCGCCCTCAGCCTTCGAGGTGAATATCTCCACTACGTCGCCATTATCCAATTTCGACTCAAGTGGGACCAATTTGCCGTTAACTCGTGCGCCAACGCACCTGTGCCCGACCTCGGTGTGCACGCTGTATGCAAAATCCACGGGCGTGGCACTACTTGGCAGGGCGACTACGTCACCTTTGGGGGTGAATACGAATACCTCGGAGGAACTTAGGTCATACCGCAACGAGTCCATAAATTCATCTGGGTCTTCGGTTTCGCGTTGCCACTCCATTAATTGCCGCAGCCAACCAAAATCATCTGGTCCAGACTTACCACCGACGTCTTGCTGCTTATAGCGCCAGTGCGCCGCGACACCGAACTCGGCGGAACGGTGCATATCCTGGGTGCGAATTTGCAATTCGACCGGTTTACCTTCCGGCCCGATAACCGTAGTGTGCAGTGACTGATACATGTTGAATTTCGGCATCGCGATGAAATCCTTGAAGCGCCCCGGCACCGGGCTCCACTTGGCGTGGATCACCCCGAGTACGGCGTAGCAATCGCGGACACTCTCGACGAGAATGCGGACACCTAGTAGGTCATAAATTTCAGCGAAATCCCGACCTCGCACAATCATCTTTTGATAGACAGAGTAGTAGTGCTTTGGCCTGCCGCTAACTACCGCGCGAAGTTTACTCTTGCGTAAATCAGAATTGATCTCCTCAATGATCTCCGAAAGTAGATAGTCGCGAGATGGAGCTCTTTGCCCGACAAGTTGAACGATTTCGTCGTACATCTTTGGGTGCAATGTCGCAAAGGCGAGGTCTTCTAATTCCCACTTGACCGTATTGATACCGAGCCTGTGGGCCAAGGGTGCATATATCTCCAAGGTTTCGTGTGCCTTCTTCTGTTGTTTTTCCGCGGGCATAAACCGCAGGGTGCGCATATTGTGCAGGCGATCAGCAAGCTTTATCACCAGCACCCTGATGTCTCGCGCCATGGCAATGACCATTTTGCGGACGGTCTCAGATGCTGATGATTCACCGTATTTAACACGATCCAACTTGGTTACACCGTCAACCAATTGTGCAATTTCATCTCCGAAATCCTCGCGGAGGGCATCAAGTGAGTAACCGGTGTCCTCGACGGTGTCGTGTAACAGCGCCGCTGCCAACGTTGGCGCGGTCATGCCGAGATCGGCGAGAATCGTCGCGACGGCAAGCGGGTGCGTGATGTACATCTCCCCGGACATCCGCGTTTGGTTGCGGTGGAGGTACTCTGCCATCTCGTAGGCACGTTCCACCATGCGAATATCGGATTTTGGGTGGTAGTGACGCAGGGTTCGAAATAGTGGATCAAGTTCTGGATGTGCACGGCGCTGGATCCCCGCTAGGCGCGCCACTCTCGACCGAAAACCAGCAGACGCGACCGTGACCGAAGCAGGCGGTAAAGCCGGCTCCGTGATCAACGGTGCTTCCTTGGCCACTGGCGCTCCTCTCCAACTGAGGTCGGCTTTTTCGCTGGATCCTCGTGCCAGTGTACGTCTACTCCGCGGTAAACAGCACGTGCACGCTGACCCCGAGTGCTTCGAGTACGGCCCGGCCACCAAGGTCGGGTATCTCCATGACCAACACGACCCCGGCCACCTCGGCTCCGGTGCGCCGAATCAAGTCCACCCCGGCAGCGGCGGTGCCCCCGGTAGCAAGCACATCATCAACCAGCACCACCCGCCTACCCGGGCCCATCGAATGGGTGTGGACTTGCAAGGTGGCAGACCCATATTCCAGGGTGTAATCAACCGAGTGAACTTCACCTGGCAACTTGCCCGGCTTCCGCAACGTGACAAACCCAGCGCCCCGCGCGCAAGCAAGTGCCGCCCCGTAGGGAAAGCCGCGCGCCTCAATACCGGCCACATCGTCGATTCGATCAGCGCCCAGAACCAAACTCATAGCGTCAATCACCTGACCAAATGCCACGGGATCCGCCATTAACCCGGTGAGGTCTTGGAATGACACCCCCGCCTGCGGCCAGTCCGGGACCATCCGGATTCGGGCCCGCAACTCCGCTTCAACTGTTGGGTCCACCGGCGCCAACTATCGACTAATCTCTTGTTGCCTAGGACTTAGGCCGACGGGACCGACTAACCCGTTTGGGTTGGTTGCGCACAGTTTCATCAACGCGGGTGGTGACAGCGAAGTCACCTTCGCCCCCCTCAGAATCAACTCCACCTGCGCGTCCCTTACCGCCCTGCGCCCGACGGGCCGTGACACGGGCGGTTAAGGATCGCATGGCCGGTTGGCGTTCCTTGAGTTGCGCAAGGAACGGAGTCGCGATGAAGATGGAGGAGTAGGCGCCAGCTGCCATGCCTACCGCTAACGCCACGGCAAGGTCCAACAAGGTTCCGGCCCCCAAAAAACCGGCACCAATAATGATGATGGCAAGAACCGGTAGCAGTGCGACGATTGAGGTGTTGATACTTCGCACCAGAGTCTGGTTGAGCGCTAGGTTCGCAGCCTCACTGTAAGTGAGAACGGATTGTCCTGCGATATTTCGAGTATTCTCCTTCACCTTGTCGAACACCACGACCGTGTCATAAAGTGAAAACCCAAGAATAGTAAGGAGCCCAATTACAGTTGCGGGAGTGACTTCAAGCCCCGTCAGTGAGTAGATACCAATCGTAATTACTAGATCGTGGGCGAGAGCAACTAGTGCTGCGACCGCCATCCGCCACTCGAAATATATTGACAGGAAAATCGAAACGAGCAGTAAGAACACAATCAGCGCCTGGAGCGCTTTCTTAGAAATCTCCGAGCCCCAGGTCGGGCCCACGACCTGTACCTTTATTTCAGCTTTTGGCACCCCACAAAGATCAGCGAGTTCACCCGCGAGCACTGAGCTTTCTTCCGCACTCAGTGACTCCGTCTGCACCCGAATCGTGCCATTGACTGCAGAAGTTACGATCGCTTGTGATCCCGTTTTGGCTTCGGCGACAGTGCGCGCCTGCTCGACACTGCAAGTCGCATTCGAAATTGCAAAATCTGCGCCACCCCGAAACTCGATGCCGAGATTCAATCCACGGAAAACTAACGCACCTATGGAAACCAGCAAAATTATTGCCGAAATTGCATACCAAGTTCGCCGGCGCCCAACGAAATTGAACGAGACCTGACCTTTATAAAGCCGTTGACCAATGCCTATACGACCGCTCATGGGCTTGGCACCTCCTCAGTCTTCTTTTCGGAGCTGGCCCGCCTGCGAGACTTGCCGACTACCTCTCCTGCGAGGCTGTGGCCGCCGACCCGATCAGCATCTAGACCGGTCCAGCGTGACCCCTTCTGCATCCACTTCGTGCGCCCGATCAACACAACCAGCGGATGGGTAAACCAGAACGCTACGAGCACATCAATGATCGTGGTTAGCCCCAACACAAATGCAAACCCACGCACGCTGCCCACCGAAAGCAGATACAGCACGACCGCTGCAAGCAGCGACACAAAGTCCGCGGCCAGTAGTGTTCTTCGAGCCCGAACCCAACCACTTTCACAGGCCTGACGCAGGGATCGACCTTCGCGGATCTCATCTCGAATACGTTCAAAATAGACGATGAAGGAGTCGGCTGTGATCCCGATAGCGACGATGGCACCGGCCACACCTGCAAGGGTTAGGGTCAAACCGATGGTCTTGCTGAAAACGATGAACAGCAAATAGGTAATTCCAGCAGCAATAATAAGCGAAATGACCGCCACGATGCCGAGTGCTCGGTAGTAGATCAACAGATAAATCATCACCAGTACCAGGCCCAGCAGACCGGCGATGATGCCAGCGCGTAATTGATCATTACCCACCGTCGGCGAGACACTGGTTATGTCGACGGGATCAAGGGTGACCGGAAGAGCCCCATATTTAAGAACATTAGCGAGGTCATTTGCCTCCTGCGCGGTGAAGTTTCCTTCGATCTGCGCTTGGCCACCGAGAATTGGCTCGTTGAATCTTGGGGCCGAGACGACGACCCCATCGAGCACGATCGCAAACGCATTGCACGGACTCACCCCGGTACCGCAATCAGGCAGCGCTGATAGTTTCGTGGACGCCTCGGCTAGCGCGTTGGCCCCTTCACTATCGAATTCCAACGAAACTACCCAGCTACCAATCCCATTTTGGGGTAGCCCAGCAGTGGCACCGGTGACGTTGCTGCCTTTGATAAATGCTGGTTCGAGGTTGTACTTGATTTCGCCGGTACGCTCACACGTGCCCAACCACAGGGCCGGATCATCTGGGGTACCGCCGGTGTAGGCCACCGGGTTAGTGCAGTCCAGGGCGGCTACTTTGCCTTGATGCTCAACCGAATTATCGGGTGACTGAACCAAGGCCGTACCGGGAACAAAGGTGCTACTTGGCGACGGTGACGGGGTTGCTGAGGGGCTGGCGGATGGATTAGGTGCCGGCGTGGCATTGACATCAAATGGGGCTGGGCTAAGCAAAGTATCAACGGGTCGGAAATCAAGTAGCGCTGTGCGTTTGACCAGATCGACCACCCGATCTTGCTCGGCACCAGGTACCGAAACAATGATGGCAGCGCCATTGCCCGAGCCTTGGGTAGTGACTTCGGCTTCGGCGACACCAAGGCCGTCAACCCGCTGACGAATAATCGCTACGGTTTGCTGCAGTTGCTCATCGGTAATTGTGGCGCCAGCGGTTACCGGTTTCGGCACCAAAATGACCTGGGTACCACCTTGCAGATCAAGGCCGAGTCGGACGTTAGTTTGGGTGCCGGGCCAAAATGCCCAAGCGACCAAGCCCACAAGGACAATCAATAATGCGATCAGCCCACGAGCGGGCCGTGAAGTTACCGGAGGAGCCACCCGTAGACCGCCTAAGCCGCCGAACCCGGTGCGCCTGGTGCCTCGGGCTCATCGGGGGCCACTAACTCTGGGTCTTCAACCGGGATAACTTTTGCGATGGCCGCAGGCAGCATCCGAATAATGACCCCCGGTGAGACTTCGACAAGTACCTCATCGCCATTTGATACCACGGTGCCGAAGATGCCAGCGGTGGTCATGATGTTGGTTCCGGGGCCCATCTTGCTCAGCGTCTCAGCCTGTTTCTTTTGCCTCACCTTTGCCGGGCGAATCATTAGAAAGTAAAAAACGACCGCGATCAAAACCAGCGGCAAAATCGTGATGAGATCCACAGCGCTCCTGACACCAAGTTCAGACGGGTCCGAAAGCGGATCGACACCCGTCGATGACCATTTTTACGGCCACCGGGTGAGCCTACCTGTGCCCAACCGGGCGCCCCTAGGTGCCTAGATCCAACTCAGCCTGCGGCAGGTTCGGCCCGATCGCACCCAGGTGGGACCAGGCCGCGGGCGCCGCCACGCGACCCCGCGGGGTCCGCACGATCATGCCTAATCGCACCAAGAATGGCTCGGCAACCGCTTCAATGGTTTCGGGTTCCTCCCCCACCGCCACCGCGAGTGTGGATAGGCCCACCGGTCCACCACCGAAGCGATTGATCAAGACGTCAAGAACCGCCCGATCGATGCGGTCCAGCCCCAGTTCATCAACCTCATAAAGTTCTAAGGCCGCATGTGCGGTGCTGTGATCCACCACGCCATTTCCGTGTACTTGGGCAAAATCACGCACCCGCCGCAATAGTCGATTCGCGATGCGTGGGGTGCCCCTGCAGCGCCGGGCGATTTCAACCGCTCCGTCATCATGAAGTGGGACATCAAGTAGGGCGGCGGAGCGGCGCAAGATAATTTCGAGGTCGATTGGATCATAAAAATCTAGGTGGGCCGTGAACCCGAACCTATCGCGCAGCGGGCTCGGCAACAGGCCAGCACGGGTGGTGGCCCCCACCAGGGTGAATGGCGCGATCTCTAACGGGATCGCCGTCGCTCCGGGCCCCTTGCCCACGACCACGTCAACGCGAAAGTCCTCCATCGCTAAGTAGAGCATTTCCTCGGCCGCCCGAGCAGTGCGATGAATCTCGTCTAGAAAAAGCACTTCACCAGGTTGCAAACTTGCAAGCACCGCTGCGACGTCACCAGCATGTTGCAATGCTGGGCCGGAGGTGATGCGCAGGGGGGCCCGGAGTTCACTCGCAATGATGCAAGCCAAGGTTGTCTTACCCAATCCCGGGGGTCCGCTTAAAAGCACATGGTCGGCAGCTCGACCCCGGCGGCGAGCCGCCTCCAGTACCAAACCAAGTTGCGATTTAACCCGGTCTTGCCCCACGAACTCCTGCAAGGACTCGGGGCGCAGCGCACCTTCCACGGCGGCATCGGTTGGATCCGGTGCAGCGTCGGTCACCCGATCGGTCATGAGCGATCCAACGTCTGCAACGCAGCTTTAAGCAGGGCCGCAACATCCGGCTCGGTCATCCCAGCTGCCAACGAAGTAACCGCGAGCACCGCCGCATCCGCTTCACGGGTCGACCAACCCAAGGACACCAGCCCGGCTCCAACCGCGCCCTGCCACCCCAGCGGGGTGCCCGAACCACTGACGATCGACGCACCCCCCGACAGCGGGCCAAGGCGATCCATAAGTTCGAGTACCAACCTACCCGCACCCTTTCGGCCCACCCCTGGCACTTTGGTCAGCGTGGTGAAATCCTCCCGGGCCACCGCAGTTCGAAGCTCATCGGGTGACAATGTTGCGAGGATGGCCAGGGCAAGTCGCGGGCCAATGCCACTTATTGTTTGGACCAATTCGAATACAGCCCGTTCATCAGCATCAAGAAATCCAAATAGCGTCCAAGAATCCTCACGCACGATCATCGTCGTGACCAGTTCGACGTGCTCGCCAATTCGCACACTAAGGGCCGTGGCCGGGGTACAAGAGACTCTAACTCCCATCGGCCCGATGTCGACAACTACATAATCATCGCCCAGAAAATTAACGGTGCCACGCAAAAAAGCAATCACCGCGCACCTGCCGCAAGCGCAGCCGCGATCCGCCGTTGCGCACTTCCGCGCCAGATCGAACAGATAGCGATTGCGACCGCATCGGCCGCATCGGCGGGCTTCGGTGCCTCGGGCAGGCCTAGGATTCTGGTTACCATCGCCGTCACTTGCGCCTTGTCGGCTCGACCATTGCCGGTGACCGCGGCCTTAACCTCCGTGGGGGTGTGCATCGCCACTGTTATGCCCCGGCGCCCGGCAATTACCAACGCCATCGCCGCCGACTGAGCCGTTCCCATTGCCGATCGCACATTGTGCTGGCTAAATACCCTCTCAATTGCGATCACCTCGGGCTCATACTGCTCAACAAGTTCTTCGATACCCTGCTCGACCGACGCCAGCCTGATCTCGATCGGGGTTTGGGCCGAAGTGGTTATCACTCCCACATAGATGGCGCTCAAGGTGCGTCCGGGGGTGCCTTCAATAACGGCAACCCCGCACCGGGTCAGGCCGGGATCGACGCCTAGCACCCGCATGCCAACCCCTTCCACTGTCCGAACAGGTGTTCGGACGACAGTAACGTGAGGGACCGACAGATTGGGGGAATCAGGCACTCGGCGCGGCGTACTGCTCTGGCGGTCCTACTAGGTCCCCGACCACCTCGGCGAAGCCGGTGCGCAGATCTTCCACCAGTGACGACAGATCCGGTACCGCCCGATCATCGGCCGAGATACCCACATAAGCGGTGCCGTCGTAGGTAACCATCGTGACGTTGACGGCGGCTCCGATCGTCGCTACCAACGGATAGGCCGCCAGCATCTTTGCCCCGGCCAGATAAAGCGGGACCGGCGGGCCCGGCACATTACTCGCGGTGACATCACTGCTCTGGGCCGCCTGCGCCAACATCGGCACCGGCACAAACCAACTAACTTCAGCTAGGGGGTCGGCCAATCGAAGTGCCGGCTCCGCACGCCAATCGGACACTAGGTCGTGTGCCGCTGTCATGCGCTCACCAACAGACAAGCCGGCAATCGGGAATGGGAACCTAGCGATACTCACGGCATTAGAAGCTTGACCGGTTCGATCACCTGGATCCCCGCGCAAACTGATCGGCACATTGATTCGTAGTTCATCTACCACCACACCATGGCGACGGTGATAAATATCAAATCCACCGGCAAGTGCCGCCAAAAAGGCGTCGTTGACACTTAAATCCCTGGACTTCGCTGCCCCGCGCAGAGCAGCGAACGGCAGGTTGAAGGCGGCGAACCGGTACGTGGTGCCCCGGCCTGCCAGCACCGGTGACATCGGACCATCACTAACCGAAGTGAACCGGCCGATAGAGGTGACCGTGCCCCAGACCCGAGACCAGGTTTTGGTCGGCTCGGCCAAGGTGCCCCGTAGCAGGCCCAATGCACCATGCACGGAGTTGACCGCAAGTTCAGCGCCCCATTTCAAATTATCGGTGAGATTGGCGATCGTCACATCGGCCACTGAAACATCTTCAGAGTCGGGAGCAGGTGGTGGCATCGGTTCATCGGGATTGGTATCCACACCGAGTTCAAAAAGTGACAGTGCGATCATGACGGTGGCCGCACCATCGGCTATTGAATGATGTAATTTCAATAAGAACGCCGACTGCTCCCCCGGTAACCCTTCGACCAGCGCAGCTTCCCAGAGCGGACGATTTCGGTCAAAGTCAGTCAGGCTCATCCGGCGGGCGTCATCCAATAGCCCATGCCAACCGGCGTCAGCGGGTAACCGGTATCTGCGTACATGCACATCCAGATCGAAATCTGGGTCCACCGCCAACCTTGGAGCGGAAAAACCCGTCGCCCCGTATAGCGGGCGCATACGCAGTGCCGGCATGAAAAGCGTAAGTCGATTTAGTCGGGCGTACAGGCGCCCCCAATCAGGAGCACAGTCCAGCACCGCGAGCGCTATTACGGTTGATCGCAAACTCGGATCCGCACTAGCCGTGCGAAACGTCGCAGCATCCCAACCCCGTAATTGGGTGCCGACCCCACTTTTATGGTCAGCAAGCACGGCTCTGGTCCTACTCAACCGACGCCATGATGTCATCACTGACATCAAAGTTGGCGTAAACATTTTGTACGTCATCACTGTCTTCGAGGATGTCAATCAACTTGAATACCCTGCGGGCGCCTTCCTCATCCAGTTCGACGGTGACGCTTGGCAAGAAGGTGGCTTCGGCAGACTCATAATCAAGCCCCGCGCTTTGTAAAGATGTGCGCACCGCTACTACGTCAGTGGCTTCGCTTACAACCTCGAATGACTCACCCAAATCATTCACTTCTTCGGCTCCCGCATCGAGCACCGCGGTTAGGAGATCGTCCTCGGTAAGCCCCGAGGCTTTTGGCACTATCACCACACCTTTGCGCGCGAATAGATATGACACCGACCCCGGGTCAGCCATCGATCCACCGTTTCGAGTCATAGCGACTCGGACTTCGGACGCCGCCCGGTTGCGATTATCGGTTAGACATTCGACCAAGAATGCGACCCCATTCGGCCCGTAACCCTCGTACATGATGGTTTGCCAATCGGCGCCACCTGCTTCTAACCCTGAACCTCGCTTAATCGCCCGTTCAATATTGTCAAGTGGCACCGAGGTCTTTCGCGCTTTTTGAACAGCGTCATAAAGGGTCGGGTTACCAGCGAGATCGCCACCACCGGTGCGAGCTGCCACCTCGATATTCTTAATAAGACGCGCGAATAATTTACCTCGGCGGGCATCGACAACAGCTTTTTTGTGCTTTGTCGTCGCCCATTTGGAATGACCGCTCATGTGTGCCGCCTCACAATCTGGACGAATAAATCGTGGATTCGGGTATCGCCCGTCAACTCCGGATGAAATGACGTGGCGAGCCGCACCCCTTGACGCACCGCCACGATGGTACCTGCGGCAGTTCCACGCTGGAGGGTCGCTAGCACTTCAACCCCGGGGCCGGTCGACTCCACGAGTGGCGCCCGGATAAAGACAGCCCGAAATGGGCTCTCCCCTAAAGTCGGGATATCTAGGTCGATTTCAAAAGAATCGACCTGGCGGCCAAAGGCATTACGGCGCACTATGACGTCCAGACCGCCGATGGTCTGCTGGTCCGGGCGCGCATCGGTGACCTGATCGGCCAGCATGATCATGCCGGCGCATGACCCGTACATGGGCATACCGGCTAGCGACGCCGCGCGCAGCGGCTCGAAAAGCTCCATTCGGATTGCCAAATTTGACATAGTTGTCGACTCACCGCCGGGTATGACCAAACCAGCAATCCCGCTTAAGTCTGCGGCCGCGCGCACCCGAGCGGTGCGAGCCCCGACCGCTTGTAGGGCTAACTCGTGCTCGGTTACATCACCTTGAAGTGCCAGCACCCCGATCAGCGGGGACGCGGTCACCAGCCTCGATCCTCCAGGCGGTGCGCGACCGGAATATCCGCGACGTTAATACCAACCATCGCTTCACCAAGGCCACGTGAGACCTTCGCGACGACATCTGGATTGTCAAAGTGCAAAGTAGCCTGGACGATCGCCTGTGCACGACGCACCGGATCACCAGACTTGAAAATCCCAGAGCCTACGAATACCCCATCGGCACCAAGTTGCATCATCATCGCTGCATCGGCCGGCGTGGCAATGCCACCCGCGGTGAACAACACCACCGGTAATTTACCGGTGCGCGCCACCTCGGCAACGAGATCGTATGACGCCTGCAATTCCTTCGCGGCCACATACAACTCATCAGGTGACATAGCGGTCAACCGCGCAATGTCGCCAAGAATGCGGCGCATGTGGGTTACCGCGTTCGAAACATCGCCCGTGCCCGCCTCCCCTTTGGACCGAATCATCGCCGCACCCTCGGTAAGCCGGCGCAGCGCTTCGCCCAGGTTGGTTGCCCCGCAAACAAAGGGCACGGTGAACAACTGCTTATCTATGTGGTTCGAGTAGTCAGCCGGGGTGAGCACCTCCGACTCGTCGATGTAGTCCACCCCGAGTGACTGGAGAATCTGGGCCTCAGCGAAGTGCCCGATACGAGCCTTGGCCATCACGGGCACACTCACAGCGCTGATGATCTCGTCGATCATGTCTGGATCCGACATGCGCGCGACCCCACCCTGCGCCCGAATATCAGCGGGGACCCGCTCAAGCGCCATCACCGCAACGGCGCCGGCATCCTCGGCGATCTTGGCTTGCTCGGCGTTAACAACATCCATGATCACGCCGCCTTTGAGCATGTCGGCCATCCCGCGCTTGACGCGGCTAGTACCGGTCAGTGCTTCTTGATCGGCCATGACACCCTCCCAAAGTCGACTTAATCCTAACTAATGTTGCTCATAATAGGGCCTAATATGTCGTCCTGCACGGTCGGCCCTTAGCGCCCGGTTAGCCCTTGCGGCATCGTGTCGTCCAGCTCCCAGGTCTGGGGCCAATTGGTATGGCCTGCGAGGCGGAATGCTCGCACCAGGAATTGGCCGCGCACCTGACGGCAGGCCCGTACCGCGTCATTGCGAAACCGCCGCGATAACTGAACCCGCCGAAAAGCAGCATCGAGTTCGTCGAGCAATTCGCGCCCCAATTCCGCTTCGGATATTTCCGCTGTCTCCTCGAGATCACTAAGTGACGCATCCAGAGCAGCGGTGAGATCACTCTCGGCCTGGGCCTTCAGCACCGGATCTAAATCAGCCGAAGTTCGGGCTAGGTGAGCCGCATCTGCGATGAGTAAACTGCTGGCCGGATCAAGTACCCCCGAAGTTGCAAGTTCTATCGCTATCGAGGATCGCCGCAGTAGATGTGCATCGAGCGCCAAGGTCGAAGTTTCAATACGCTGATGGAGCCGGTCGATACGGCCGGCCGTCATACTCAAATACAACCCGAGCACAATAAGTGACACCGCGAGTGCGGCTATTAACCAAATCACGACAGCGGCCTAATCCCAAGGCGGCCCACGATTTGGCCGCGGAGATCCGTTGTCACCTTCTCACCCGGCATGCCAACACTCTCGTATACGGCGACGACATCGTCAATGACTTTATCCCAGTCAAACTCTCTAACTCTTGCCCGACCCGCGATGACAAGCTCATCGCGGGCTTCGCCGTCACCAAGAAGCCGCACAACTTGCACCGCTAAGTCCGATGCATCCTCATTGGCGAACAAAGCCCCAGACTTACCGTCTTCCAGTACGCGCCTAAAGGCCGGTAGATCCGAGGCCAGCACGGCGGTTTCAGCTGCCATCGCCTCAATCAAAACTATGCCAAAGGACTCGCCACCGGTGTGCGGAGCCACATAAAGATCGACTGATCGAAGGGCCCGCGCTTTGTCCTCATCACTGACCCGACCAAGAAATATGACACTTTCCACCAGCGCTGGGTCAAGGTTTTCATATTGGTCGCCAAGGTCACCTGGCCCAGCCACATACACGCGGACATTAGGCACCGCTGCAATAATCGCGGGGATCGCGGCCAGTAATACATCAAGACCCTTGCGGGGCTCATCAATGCGCCCTAGGAACAAGATGCTAGGACGATCGGGGGCTATTTGAGGTAAGCGCCCATCAGCTCTAAATGCGGCAACCCGGACACCATTAGGAATCAAAACCGCATCACCACCCACATGAGCTACCAAAGTCCGACGGGCATCTTCGCTAACTGCGATACTGCCGCGAACTTTCTCCATCGCCGTCTGTGCAATGTAGTAGCCCGCTGACAAAATACGTGAGCGCACATGTGCAGAGTGCCAGGTAGCGACGATCGGTCCGCGCGCGACCCAACAGGCGAGCAGTGATAAGCCCGGGGCCAAAGGCTCATGGATATGCAGGACATCGAACTCACCTTCGCGCACCCAGCGCCGCACCTTATTAGCGGCCTTGACCCCAAAGTTCATCCGTGCGACGGCCCCGTTGTATGGCACCGCAACCGCCCGTCCACCGTCGACCACCCAAGTTGGCAGCCCCACTGGGTCATCCACGGGTGCCAGCACACTCACCGTGTGCCCATGCTCCTGCAAAGTCAGTGCCAGATCAGCGACATGTGACCGAACCCCGCCGGGGGTATCCCACGTGTACGGGCAGACAAGTCCAATTTTCATGACGCGGGTATCGGACGACGAGTCGGGTCCAAATCGGCAAGCCAGACTTTTTGGAGCATGTGCCAATCGGTTGGATGTGCGCGGATACCGTCCTCGAATGCGGATGCGATTTGCTGGGTCATCGCCCGCACCTGATCGCTTCGGGATAGCTCACTCGGGGCTGTCACCGCCGGGTATACCTGGCCGGTAGTTCGGTCTCCGTCAAACCACATTGTCACCGGGTAAACCGGCCTGCCGCTCAACAAGCCGATTAGCGCTGGACCGCCGGGCAGTGATGCAGGTTCGCCGAATAGATCAACTACTACCCCATTGCGGCTGATATCGCGATCCCCGAGTAGCGCCAGAATGCGACCCTCTTTTACTTTATGAACGAGGGATCGCACGATGTCGGGCTCGCCGATTGCCAACACATCCATACCTAAGGTTTGGCGGTACGCCAGGAACTGATTGAATAAGCCTTCTGGTCGCAGTCGTTCCGCGACTGTTGTCACGCCACCGAACCGCAGACAACCCCAAGCGCCCGCATGATCCCAATTCGCCATGTGGCAGGGCACCATGACCGCGCCGGTGCCAGATCGCACCGCTTCATCCATCAACTCTTTACCGGCGAGGTCAAATGTGCCGCTGATTCGAGCCGGTGACCACGAAGGCAATCGAAAGGCCTCAAACCAATAGCGTAGATAGCTGCGCATACCCTGGCGGCTTAGGTCCCGAAGATCCGCACGTGACCAAGTGGGGTCAATCCGAGACAAGTTGCGTTCAAGCTGCTGAACCGAATCCCCGCTCCGGCGCCACATCGTGTCGGCCGCCGCCTGAAATACCGCACGACCGGCCGCCTCGGGCATTCGTTTGGTTAACCGCCAGCCGATGGTAAAGGCCCACTCGGTCGCGGCATCGCGCACCTCGCTGATCATGGCTTGAGTTGCCTCCGAACAACGGCCATGCGCTGAACAATCGTGATCAGGCCTAACAAGCCAAGGATCCAGAGCACCGCTGGCAGCACGTACGGAACCCCAAAGGAGGTCAATAGGGCCGCGAGCAATACCGCGAGCAATCGTTCTGCCCGCTCGGCGATTCCGACATTGGCAGTCGCACCTACCGCCTCGGCACGTGCCTTGGCATAAGAAGTAACCTGACCCATTACCAAAGCCAGGGTGCCGGCGCAGGCCGTGCCCACTTGTCCGTTGATCGCAGCCCAAATAATGATGCCACCAAAGATTGCGCCATCGGCGATTCGATCCAAGGTTGCGTCGAGAAAATTCCCCCAAGGGCCACTTGTCCCCGACATCCGAGCCATCGTGCCATCGAGAAGATCACTTACTGCAAAAACCGCGATGAGCAGCACGCCCAACCCGAAATATCCCGTTGGGAAACAGATTAGAGCCGAAGCCACCGCCCCCACGGTGCCGAACACTGTTACGAAATCCGGCGATACGTGTAGCCGAAGCAATAACCGCGCTGGCGGTTCGATGATCCCGCTAGCCAACTTGCGGGCGGCCGGATTGTTGAGCATGGGACCCGATGCTACCGGCAGGTGGTCGACCGGCTGGCGTCATAGGTGCTGCCGCTTACCGAGTCACCGTGATATCTCGGTAACCCGCGGACTTATATTGGTCGGTTAGTAGATAGTGAATACGGTAGTTTCCGGGTGGCAATGGCCAGGGCTTCCCCTGCGACTGCGCGCCCAAGGCCATTGACCCGAAAACTTGCGGTGGCAGCGCCCCTGAGTCATGCCCGCCCACATAACCCCATAAGAGGTAATCGTCCTTATTCGGGTTAGCAGCATTCGCTCGATAGACACCGATCCAGTCCCAGCGGTTGGCCGGGCCGTCCTGCCATGAGATATCAATCGGCTCCCCCACCTGGTACACGTCCTTGCCCGATCTTAGGTCGACCCCGGCCGTGGTGGAACGCACCCAAAATGAATTGCGCGCTAACTCCTTACCGTCACTGCTCAACATCAAGATGTCGTATCCGTCAGGTGGAAGCGCAGAGGTGGCAACCGCGGTGGCGCCGGATTCACTGGCGACAGTTGTCAAGATGGCTTCGGACTTATCCGAACCTTCTGGTACAACCACAATGGTGGTCGTCGAATTTCCGGGTGCGTGATAGCGAATCTTAAGAGCGTCACCTTGGTTCAGCATGCGGCGATCTAGTGCGATCGTGGTGCGCAAAGCCACCGGGGTAACTCGAAAGGTACTCAATACCGCGCGGTGATCCGAGGTCCATTTGGCGAACCCGATACCAACGTCTGGGCCATTGGATTCGCCAACGACCGTGCTCAGCAGGGTTCGACTAGGACCACCGGCGTAGATGTAGTCGATGCGGTCCCCGAACCCACCTTTGCGGAAGTCTGGATCAACCATCGTCGTACCCGGGACCAGGACCGGGTTTGGATGTATCTCGCGGTAGGTATCACGCATTCCCGCCTGGGCAAGTGCCTCACTTACCGGCCATTGAAAGGAAGCGGTAATGCCCTCTCGACTTCCGACGGTGGCCTTGGTGTAGTCCAAGCTTGAGGGCGTGTTGAGATCACCGGTCAAGTAGACGGGATAACCGGAACTGACGAGATCTCTAATCTGTGGGGTCAGAATCTTGATCGACTCCGCTCGCACTTCATTCTCCGAGGCTAAAACTTGCGCAGCCGGCACCCCTCTCGCCAGACGTGATGGCCCGTACTTGACGTAGTCCAGATGCGTGTTGAAGAACGCAATAACGTAACCCGGCTGCACCTCGATTAGGGAGTAAAGGCCGCCGGCTCCTGCTGGTTCCAGAATCGGGTACTTCGAGAGCAGTTGCAAGCCAACGTTGTAGTACGGGTAACCGGTCTTGCGCGCTATCTCGGGAAGGCGGTTGTAGGACTCTAGGACGCCGACAACATCGGCATCGATCTTGCGGATCACTTGATCGGTTGACTTGTCACCGCCGTATTCAATGTTGTAAACAAGAACGCGCAATTTCATCGGTTCACCGCGCACCAAGACTGTTGACACAGATGCCGGGGCGCTGGCAGCGGTCATCAGGCCGAGCCCCCCTGCCACCGCGATGGCAAGGCCCCAACACAGCAGTCGGATCGGCACGGATCTACTTGGCGCCCGATACCGGGAGCGGACCGATCCCATGCCGTGATTATCACCCGCCGGTTGCTTTGCTGTCCCGAAAAGGTGAAGACTCAAGCAGTAGTAGCGTGAAGGGAGTGAAGATGTCTGATAAACGAGGGGCCAAGTCGACCCTAATTGCCACCCAACCGGAGCAAATCCGCAATGTGGTGTTGGTCGGGCCTACTGGATCAGGCAAAACCTCACTCGTGGAATCACTCCTTTTTGCCGCTGGCGCCACCACCCGGATCGGCAGGGTCCAGGATGGTTCCACGGTCTGCGATGTGGACCCGGTCGCTATAAAGCAACACCGTTCGATAGGGCTTTCGGTCGCGTCAATGACCTGGCAGGGTTTGATTATTAATTTGATAGACACCCCGGGCTATGCAGACTTCGTCGCAGATCTGCGCGCCGGCCTACGTGCTGCCGATGCGGCGCTTTTCGTCATCGGTGCGGTTGATGGCGTCGACGCCGCTACCCAACAACTTTGGGACGAATGTGATTCGGTTGGACTGCCACGCGCCATCGTGGTTACTAAACTCGATAGAGACCGTGCGGATTTCGATGAGACCGTCGCTGTTTGCCGCAGGGTATTTGCCGGTGGTGGTGGAGTGCTCCCCCTGCACCTACCGATTCACGCGAACAACGGCACCCCGATCGGTTTCATCGATCTGCTGACCACCCAGATTCATGAGTGGACAACCGGGAAGCGTGCCGAGCGCGAGTGCGACCCAGAGCATCGCGATCTCATCGAACAGGCTCGGGGTGATCTCATCGAGGGAGTTATCACCGAATCTGAGGACGAGAACTTAATGGATCGCTTCGTCGACGGTGAGTCCATCGATGTTGCGATATTGACTAAGGACTTTGAAAGAGCGGTAGCCCGCGGGCATTTCCACCCGGTCTTAGGGCACGGGCTAACGCCGGCCACATTGGGCACCGAGCTGGTACTTGATCTGATTGCCCGCGGCTTCCCATCGCCAACGGAGCACCCGTTACCGGTAGTCACGAGTATTACCGGTGAACCCAGGCAGCCCTTGTCAGCAGACCCCGGTGGACCACTTTGTGCGGAGGTGATCAAGACGACCACCGACCCTTATATTGGCAAGATTTCGGTAGTTCGCGTATTTTCGGGCACCTTGGTGCCCGATGCCGCGGTTCATGTTTCTGGACATTTCGACAGTTCGTCGCGGCACCTCGATCATGACATAGATGAGCGAATCGGGGTGCTCACCGCCCCCCTCGGTGCCGAGCAGCACCCGGTCGAACGTGCCATCGCCGGCAGCATCGTGTCGGTAAGCAAGTTGGCCCGCGCCGAAACGGGTGACACGTTATCGAGCCCGCTTCAGCCGCTGATCATGGAATCCTGGCTGATGCCCGAACCGCTATTGCCCATCGCAATTCGGGCCCACACCACCATCGACGAAGACAAGCTCGGTCCCGCGCTGGCCCGCGTACTCGCTGAAGATCCAACCCTTCGAGTTGATCAAAATGATGCCACCGGGCAGCTGGTGGTGTGGTGCCTTGGCGAGGCCCATGCCGACCTAGTAGCTGCGCACCTAAAGGTGCGATTCGGGGTAAATGTCGACACCGAAGAGGTTCGGACTTCCCTTCGCGAAACCTTCGCGACCCCCGCGAGCGGCATTGGGCGACACGTGAAGCAATCCGGGGGCCACGGCCAATACGCCGTCTGCGAGATCACCGTTGAGCCCCTACCGGTTGGTGCCGGCTTTGAATTCGTGGACAAAGTAATTGGAGGCGCGGTGCCACGCGCTTTCATCGGATCGGTGGAAAAGGGGGTCCGGGCTCAATTGTTAAGGGGGGTTGCGATCGGCTATCCGGTGGTAGATATTCGAGTGACCCTCGTGGACGGTAAATCACACAGTGTCGATTCCTCGGATCTGGCATTCCAAACCGCCGGCGCCTTAGCGCTTAGGGACGCCGCCGCCAAGACCCAGATCAACCTGCTCGAGCCCATCCTTGAAGTATTGGTGCTGACACCCGATGAGCACCTCGGGGCGGTGTTGTCCGACCTTGCCACCCGGCGCGGCCAGGTAACAAGGACCCAAGCCAGCGGCGGCGGGCGAAGCGCGGTGCGCGCCATCGTGCCGGAAGCTGAGCTCACCCGCTACGCCATCGAAATTCGGTCACTGACCCACGGCACCGGCCACTACACGCGACAAGATGCAGGGTTTGCCCCTATGCCGTCGGCCGCTGCGAGAAAGCTGCTTGGCGGCTAATTGGCCGAAGTATTGGTTGGCCAGGCTTCGCCGACCAGTTGACGGGTTTCATCTAACAGTTGCGAGATCGTTTTGGTGCCGCCGATAATAGGCAGGAAGTTGGTATCACCGCCCCACCGAGGCACCACGTGCTGATGTAGGTGCCCGGCGATCCCGGCGCCCGCCGCTGACCCCTGGTTCATACCAATATTGAAGCCATGCGCACCTGAGACAGCCCGAAGGGCCGTCATCGCCCGTTGGGTGAAATGCCCAAGTTCTAGTACTTCGGGATCGGAAAGTTCGGTGTAGTCGGCGACATGGCGATAAGGACAGATCATCAGGTGCCCGGAGTTATAGGGGTACAGGTTCAAGACGGCGTAAACCAAAGTGCCGCGTGCCACGACCAGATCCTCAGCTGGCCCCAGGTGAGGTGCTACACAAAATGGGCAGTCAGCGCCAGCATCGGTGTGCTTTGGCTTGCTTTCACCGCGCAGATACTTCATGCGATGTGGAGTCCACAGGCGATCCCAGGCTTCTCCCATAATTAAACCTGGGCCCGGGACGAGATGGCGCCGGTAATTTCGGCGACCGCATCAGCGATACTGACGCCGTTCTTTTGAGTACCGTCTCGATAACGAAATGACACCGCGCCGTCGTCCACATCATCGTCACCCGCAATGAGCATGAAAGGCACTTTACTCTTCTGCGCCGTTCGAATTTTCTTTTGCATCCGATCATCGGAGGTATCGACCTCGACCCGCACGCCTACGTCACGCAGTTTTTCGGCCACCCCGTGCAGGTACTCATTATGGGCATCGGTGATTGGGATCCCGATTACCTGCACCGGCGCCAACCACGGCGGGAACGCCCCCGCGTAATGCTCCAAGAGCACGGCAAAGAACCGCTCGATGGAACCGAAAAGAGCACGGTGAATCATGACTGGACGTTGCCGGGTGCCATCAGCTCCTTGGAACTCCAGATCAAAGCGCTGGGGCAACTGGAAATCGACTTGGATCGTAGACATCTGCCACGTGCGCCCGATGGCATCCTTGGCTTGTACGGAAACCTTTGGGCCATAAAAGGCAGCGCCCCCCTCATCAAGCACCAATTCCAGATTCTGCTTCTCGGCGGCCTCGCGCAAGGCCTTCGTCGCTTCGATCCATTCGGCCTCCTCCCCCACGGATTTCTCCGGGTTACGAGTTGAAAGCTCAAGATAAAAATCCGTCAAGCCATAATCTCGAAGCAGATTTAGGACGAAAGTAAGCAACCTATCTAGCTCGCCGGGCATCTGCTCCTCGGTGCAGTAGATGTGCGCATCGTCTTGGGTGAAACCCCGGGCCCGCGTTAGTCCTTGAACCACCCCAGACTTCTCATAGCGATAAACAGTGCCGAACTCGAACAGGCGAAGTGGCAGTTCGCGGTACGAGCGCCCCCGCGAGGAAAAGATGAGGTTATGCATCGGGCAGTTCATCGGCTTCAGGTAATAGTCAGCGCCCTGTTTTCGCACCACCCCATCGGCGTCAATCTCCGCATCGAGGCGCATTGGCGGATACATGCTCTCGGAGTACCAATCCAAGTGACCGGACTGTTCAAACAACGCCGCCTTTGTGATATGCGGGGTATTGACGAATTCGTAGCCGCCCGCCTCATGACGCTTTCGCGAGTAGTCCTCCATCACCCGGCGTACCACCCCGCCCTTGGGATGAAAGACCGCTAGCCCCGACCCGATCTGCTCGGGGAAGGAGAACAGGTCGAGCTCGGCGCCAAGGCGTCGATGATCACGTCGTTCGGCTTCTTCAAGGAAGGTTAGATGTGCTTTGAGTTCCTCCTTGCTTGGCCACGCGGTGCCGTATACGCGCTGCAGGGATTCGTTCCGTTGATCGCCTAACCAATAAGCCGCCGACGTGCGCATGAGCTTGATTGCATTTTGCGGAATGTACCGGGTGCTCGGCACATGCGGGCCCCGACATAAGTCGCCCCAGCAGCGCTCCCCGGATTTGGCATCGACATTGTCATAGATGGTAAGTTCCGCGCCGCCTACTTCCATGACGTCGGCTCCGCCACTGCTACCAATCAATCGAAGCTTGTAAGGCTCGGTTGCCAACTCCCGAACCGCCTCCTCTTCACTTACCACCCGGCGCTCAAATCGCTGCCCGGCTTTAATAATTTCGACCATCCGCTTTTCCAGCGCAGCCAGATCCTCCGGGGTAAAGGGTCTTTCGACGTCGAAGTCGTAATAAAAACCATCTTTAATGGGTGGCCCGATCCCAAGCTTGGTGGTCGGGAAGATGTCTTGGACCGCCTGGGCTAGCACATGAGCCGTCGAATGGCGCAAAATGGCAAGGCCCTCGGAGCTACCAATTGAAATGAGCTCAACGGTGTCGTCAGGTGATACCGGGCTTGCCAAATCGCTGACCACGCCATTGATGCGGGCCGCAACAATGGACCGATCGTCGCCGGCAAGGTCGAATGCGGTGCGCTGCATTACACACACAATACTCTGGACGGCTGAGGCCGAGACTTCGAACC
>BJGE01000025.1 GCA_014190275.1 Actinomycetes bacterium
GATGTAGACCCGATCAAGGTTGCTGAAGGCCGATCACTTGGTGATCCTGAAACCATCCATTACGGATTGGTACCACGTACGAATCGTGGGATTTTTGCGATAAATGAGTTGCCAGACCTGGTCGAGAGTATTCAGGTTGCGTTGCTAAACGTTTTAGAAGAGCGCGATATTCAGGTACGTGGCTACAACCTGCGATTGCCACTGGACATGCTCGTGGTTGCCAGTGCAAACCCGGAGGACTATACAAACCGTGGCCGAATCATCACGCCGCTTAAGGATCGATTTGGGGCCGAGATCCGCACGCATTATCCCCTTGATCTTGAACTTGAGATAGCACTTATCGAGCAAGAAGCTGATATTCGTGCGGTGATTCCGCGGCACCTACTTGACATCGTCGCGCGATTTACGCGAGGAGTCCGTGAGTCGAACGCTATTGATCAACGCAGTGGGGTCTCGGCCAGATTCTCGATTGCATGTGTTGAAGAGCTGTCGGGTGCAGCCCTGCGCCGAGCTGCGATAACCGGTGACGATGAGCCTGTCGCCCGCATCGGTGATCTTGTTGACGTCGTGCCATCGTTGCGAGGGAAGGTGGAGTTTGACGTCACCCAGGAAGGATTTGAGGAAGAAACCCTCGTGCTGCTGGCCCGGCAGGCAACAGCGGTGACTTGGCGTGCATTGCTAGGGGGCCAACAGGCTCGCCCGTTCCTGACGCACCTCGTTGAATGGTTTGATGCGGGCAACACCCTTGCCACATCTGATGTGATGAGCGGGATTCAGATCCTGCAGGCGATCGGCCCACTCGAAGGCCTCGGCGCGGTGATCGCGGCGGCCGAGCCCGGGATGGCCGAATCAACAGGGTTGGCGGCGGCTTGCGTTGAGTTCGCGGTCGAGGGGCTTTGGCTTACCCGAAGAATTGACAAGGACGATGAAGGTGGCGTCAGCACCTATGTAAGTTCAGGCCCGAAGATGCAGGACGAGTGACCCGGCGAAACCCGTCGATCTACGGCCGTTTTCGCGGCGGCCCGGACCCGCTCGCGCAGCGGGTTGATGCTGGTGCTGGTATCGACGAGATCGGCAAGAGCATCCTGGGCGGAAAATCGGTGCGCGACGCCTTGCGAGATGTGCTGCGCGCTGGTAGCCAGGGCCGGCAAGGGCTCTCGGAGATGGCCCGGCAAATCCGCAATCAGCACCGACAGCTTCGCGAATCAGGTCAGATGAATGGCCTGCTCGATGAGTTACGTGCCATGCTTGATCAAGCATTGCGCGCCGAGCACGCGGCACTGTTCCCTGATCCCAGTGACGATGCCCGCTTTGCCGAAGCCATGCTGGCGGCCCTTCCCAATGAGGTGCCAGGCGCAATGGCCGAGCTCAGTGAGTATCAATGGCGCTCGCCAGAAGCCCAGCAAATATTTCAGGATATGCAAGATCGACTGCGCCGCGATGTGATTGATCAGCAATTTGCGGGGCTAAGTCAGTCTGTGCAAAACCTGAGTGACCCGCGAACCCAAGCTGCCATGGCCGAAATGATGGGCGACCTTAATCAACTCCTTGACGCCCACCGGGAAGGCACCGCCACCGAGGATGACTACCGGGAATTCGTAAAGAAGCACGAGGAGTTTTTCCCGAACGCTCCAAAATCCCTCGACGAGTTCATCGATGAGCTGGCCCGACAATCTGCGGCGATGGATCGCATGCTCGCGTCAATGACCCCTGACCAACGTGCGGAATTAGCCGAAGCAATGCAGCAGGCGCTGAGTGACCTTGGATTGCAAGACGAAATGTCCCGACTTCAAGATCACCTGAAGGCGCTTCGCCCGGAGTTCGCTCGGCGGCGCGGTCCGGCGCTTAGTGGGGACGCTTCGATGGGTCTACCAGCGGCTACGCAGGCACTTTCGGAAATGGCTGACTTGGAATCCTTAATGAGTCAACTTGGTGATGCTGATGCGATGACCGACTCTGCGCAGGTGGATTTGGATGCTCTAGAACGCGCACTTGGCCGTAATGCGCGTGACGATGCAGCAGCTATGCAACAAATGCAGCGCGATTTAGAAGAGCAGGGGTTTCTCGTCGGAGATGCGCAGTCACTGCGCCTGAGTCCGAAAGCTGTTCGGCGCATCGGCCAGTCGGCTCTTCGAGAGGTCTTCGAGCACATCAACGCAACGACTCGCGGTGAGCATGCGGTGGCTCGCACTGGAGCATCCGGTGAACCAACGGGTGCTCATCGGCGTTGGCACTTTGGTGACGATGAGGCTATCGATGTAGTTCGGACCGTGCAGAACGCCAGCCGCCGCCGCCTCGGCCTCATCCACAAAATCACCGGATCCACGAAACCTGTGGGTACGAGCGCGGCCACCGCCCTGCTCGCCCCTGAGGATTTCGAGGTCACCGAAACCGAAACCGTTACCCGTGCCGCGGTAGCCTTACTAATAGATCAGTCATTCTCCATGGTGATGAACGACACTTGGAGTGCTGCCAAAACCATGGCTTTGGCGCTGCAGTCTCTCACCGCCACGAGTTACCCACTTGATTCGCTCCAAGTGATCGGGTTCGCCAATTTGGCCCGCACCATCGAACCCATGGAGATACCGAACCTGGAGGCCAGCGAAATCCAAGGCACCAACTTGCAACATGCGCTGATGCTTGCCGGCAGGTTTCTCGATAAGCATCCGGGCTCGCAGAGTATCGTGATGGTTGTCACCGATGGTGAGCCAACGGCGCACTTAGCCGCTGATGGTGGTTGGTGGTTCGATTGGCCATCGAGTCGCGAAACAATTGAACTCACCATCGCCCAAGTCGATGCCATGACCAAACGCAAGGTTGCCATCACCTGGTTTCGCCTAGGCGATGATCCGAAACTGGCACGATTCCTTGACGACATGGCCCGTCGAAACGGGGGCAAGGTGCTGGCTACAGCAACCGACCGCCTTGGCGATTACGTGATAAGTGACTATGTGAAGTCGCGCAAACGCTAAGGGGCGACGTTATCCTAATCGCCGGGTTGCTCAACGGTGGTCGCGTTAGCGCAAGTCGAATTGCAGGCTAGGGCCGCAAGTCTGCGCTCGCGCATGGCCAGAAAAAGCGGGAACGTAAATGCCACCGCGGTCACGAAGGATCCGAGCACGTAGATCCAGTACCAACGGATGCCAAGGCGCCTGCCTTCGAGGATGATGAATATTGATGCTGCGCTTGCGGTAGCCAGCAGATCAATCGACAACGAGGTGACTGACGGATTCGCGAACCAGGCAGCAAAAAAAGAGCCGGATGGGTTGTAAAATCCCACGATGTTGAAATAGGCGGTACCGACCAGTCCGATGGCAGCGATACTCAGATAGATCCAAAATGCACCGCCGCTGCGAATTTCCCTGATTTCTGTCATGTTGCAGTTTGGCAGATGTCCGATTCAGGTGGTCGGGTGAGGGCACGGGAACGCGGCACGGTGCTTGGTCTGGCGGCCATCGCGGTAACGGGTCTTGGTGGCGGGAAGGCACCGCGGGAAGCCAGCGGCGGGCAGGGCTAGTCGGCGGTGATCGCCGCGCGAAATGAACTGGCCGGATAGGTGCCCAAGATACGCACCCAGTCGGTGTAGAACGCGAGTTCTTCCAAGGCCAAGCGGAGCGGTTGATCCTCGACGTGGCCTTCGACATCGGCGTAGAACTGCGTCGCCGAGAAACTGCCACCGAGTTGGTAACTCTCCAGCTTGGTCATGTTGACGCCGTTGGTGGCAAATCCGCCCATCGCCTTGTACAGCGCGGCTGGCACGTTGCGCACGCGGAATACAAAACTCGTTATGACCGGACCAGATCCTGGCGCCGGGACGCTCGCATCACGCGCGAGCATGAGGAACCGGGTGGTGTTGTTGTGTTCGTCTTCGACATCAGTTGCCAAGATGGTGAGCCCATACAGGTCAGCGGCAAGTCGCGGTGCGAGGGCTGCAACCTTCGGGTCGCCGGCCTCGGCGACCTCGCGCGCGGCACCGGCGGTGTCATCGGCGACGATGGCGCGCAAACCATTCTCGCGAATAAGTCGGCGGCATTGGCCGAGCGCATGGGCATGACTGCGGACAACGCTGATGTCTTCCAATTTGGCGCCTGGCACGGCCATGAGTTGGAAGTGAATCGGCATGAAGTACTCGCCGATGATGTGCAGGCCTGATTCGGGCAGCAGGTGGTGGATGTCGGCGACCCGGCCAGCGATCGAGTTTTCGACGGGGATCATTGCCAGATCGGCCTCGCCCTCGCCCATTGCGACAAAGACGTCCTCAAAAGTTGGGCAGGGCATCGCCTCGTGGTCCGGGTACACGGCTCGGCAGGCCGCGTCGGAGTTTGACCCGGGCTCACCTTGGTAGGCGATCCTCGAAGCAGTCACCGTTGGCCCACCTGAGGCTGCGGTGGTCTCGGCGGCCGACGGCATGGACCGAAGCCTAGGGCGTAGGTGGCGGCCGGCTGATGCAGCCATGCCTGCCTACGATCGGCAGGTTCTTGGCGCAGTGCTATTCCTCTTCTTCTGCGAAGTTGTCGTCGCCTGCGTTGTCGTCGCCTGCGTTGTTGTCGCCTGCGTTGTTGTCGCCTGCGTTGTTGTCGCCTGCGTTGTTGTCGCCTGAGTTGTTGTCGCCTGCGTTGTTGTCGCCTGCGTTGTTGTCGCCTGCGTTGTTGTCGCCTGCGTTGTTGTCGCCTGCGTTGTTGTCGCCTGCGTTGTCGTCACCCTCTTCGGCCGCAACGGGTGATGGCGTTCCAATGCCCCGCGACAGTTCAAGCCATGCTCTATCGACGTCCTCGGCTTCTACCTGCTCCTCGACCACCTCAAAGTAACCCATTTCACCATCGTCACCGGGCTGAAATTCGGCGTCGATCTTTGTGACGGAGCCACTATCGGACTCATCTTCGAGGTCGTACCGTCCGATGATGTCGCCGCCCTCGTCGTCAATGAATTCGATGGACGCCATTCCATTGGCATCGCGGGAGTCAACGCGCACGTTGACGCCATCCGGTACGGCGAAGTTGGCGCTGTTGAGCCCGTTGGAAACATTCACCTCGGCGCTGGTGGCAGCTGCCACTTGCATGTCGACTGCGCCATCGCTGGCGACGTCAAAAACGATGCCGGCTTCGTCGTCAGCGATCGCCCGAAGCGTGGCCCGCGGACTAGAGGGGTCATCGATTGACATTGTCACCGGAATCGGCGCTGTTTGGTCGCCTTGCTGGGCAATTTCCGCCTTGAAGGGTCCGACCAGGGCGCGGTCGATAGTCATGGACGTCCAGTTGCCCTGCAAAACAGATAAGGCGCCAAGGGTGGTGCGGACGTTGACGCCGGCCGGCAGAACAACGCTGGCATCTCGAGTGTCGTAGACCTTGCCGTCGATGGTGAGGAGAACCCCCAAGCGGGCGTCAGGATCAGGTGAGGTGAGCAGCAACTGCGAAGTCTTTTCGCTGCCCTTCGTGTCAGCGAAGGGAGCGGCATAGGGGTTCTGCAGGCGGCTTTCCATGGGGGTTAGTTCGATCGTGCCGATACCACCCTCCCAGCCGCCGGTCGGCGCCTGCGGATTGGTCGAGCCCATGGCGTAGGACCACTGCTCTGACTGGGGATCGATCATGATTCGCTGCACGGTGCCAGGAAAATTATTGTCGTAGACATGGATCGCGATCAAGCCGCCTTCATTGGTGACCGCGATGGGGGTTATCGCGTGCCCGCCGGAAGGGGAATAGATGCCCATCGTGTAGCCGGCGCCGGTCTGGAGTCCCGCGGCGAGCTCGGCGGCAATCTGTGTCGGCTCCTTTTCATGGAACGCCTGGTACGCCCGTTGAACTGGCTCGAGGTACTGCGTCGCAAACCAGTAGTTGATGATGCTGGAAACGGCGGGGTTGTCTAGTTCTAACTCGAAGGTGGTTTCCGCACCGGGGTCGAGGTCCGAAGGCTTGAAGTAGCCGCCATGAATCAACTCTGACGTGACGGCCATGCCCTCACAGTGCCCCCCGGCCATGGCCTCATTGATCTGATCTACCCACTGCTGGGCTGCCGGATAGAGCACGCACTGGTTGCCTGAGCCGCTGGCGCAGACCTTCTTGCGGCCGAATAGCGCGATCAGTTCGGTGGCACCGAGGTTACCGGCCTCGCCCCAGTTCGCGAAGCCGAAGCCGTCAACCGCAGGGTCGAATCCGTCATAGGCGCAGGCGGCTGAGTCCTGCCCCGTGCAGTCAGGGATGGGGTAACTGTCGGCAGATTCGGGAACACCCCCTGCTTTACTATCGGCGACTACCGACGGCGCTGCGGGAGCCGGGGTCTTTGATGAGTTCGGAACCTCCGATGGGTTCGGGGTAGCGGATCCGCAGGCGGCGAGGGCGAGGGCGAGCACGGCGGCGAGGGCGGCTCGCGTGATTATTGGTGATCTATGCACTTGAGAATGTTAAACGCAAACTCCAGTTTGATCAAGTGGTGGTACGGGGGGATGGCCGGAGTGATCCATCGCGGGTGCTATTGGTCATGGACCCCAAGGCAGTCGTGCACGGGGTTGGTGTGAGCGGATCAATCATGCTGACTTCGGATGGGGAGGGGATGAGCGCGGTGATGATGTCGAGCGGGCAACGAGAGAGTGGGACGGCGACGCCGAATCCGAAGACGTCTGGGCAATCGCCGACCTCCCCGAGGGCCTTTGATTGACCGCCGACAGGGCAATATGTCGCAACAGGCCCCACTGCTAGTTGTCCGTCCTAGTCCAGCATCAATCAAGTATTGCCAAATGACTATCCACGGGAGTTAAACCTGCTCGTTCCGTCATAAACCACCACAAAAATGACGGAAGGAGCAGGTTTAGTCCATGAGGCGGCCGGCAGCTAGCTCGGTAATCAGCGACGCTCTAGAACCATGGGCAGACCGCCCTTTGGGCGCATGGTGATAGCCGACTCTGGTTGCACCTGCGCCCCCGCTGCTAGCTGCGGTGACCAATTCTGGGCGAGGGTGGCGATGACGAGTATTGCCTCGGTCCAAGCAAAATTCTCGCCTATGCACATCCGGTTACCCCACCCAAATGGCGTCCAGACCCCTCTGGGCACCCCGGGTTGATGCTCGTCAAAGGCACCGGCCGCATCGATCCACCTGGTGGGTTGGAAGCTCGCTGCATCGGGCCACCAGCGCTCGCTTCGATGCATGGCAAAGGGGCTGACCATCACATTGGCACCCGCGGGCACCTGCCAGCCACCAAGTTCGACATCGGTGAGCATTCGGCGGCCGAATAGCCAAATGGGTGAGTAGAGACGAATGGCCTCGGCGATCACCGCATGCGTGCGCGGCAATTGCGCAATGTCGTCCATGGTGGGCGGGCGCCCGGCGAGTACGGCATCAAGTTCCTCGCGCAGCCACTGCGCTTCGGTGCCATTTTGCGCAAGTAGCAGCCAGGCCCAGGTGAGTGTCATCGCCGTGGTCTCGTGGCCGGCAAGGACGAGTGTCATGACCTCGTCGCGCACCTGCGCATCGGTGAACTGGTCGCCATCTGCTTGGGCCGCAAGCAGCAGGCTCAGCATGTCGCCGTTGTCCCCGGCCGCCCGGTGCTCGGCGATAATGCGATTGACGACATCATCAATCGTGGCGAGGGCTTGGGCGGACTCCTTGCGGGCCGGGCTCGGGAAGTTCCAGAGCTTCGGTCCAAGGGCGACATAACGACTGGTGACGTGAAGTATTTTTCTGAGTGCCGGTCCGACTTCTCCGGTATCCTCAGAGAGGTCGGTGCCGAAAAGGGTACGGCCGACGATGGTTAGCGTCACCGCTGTCATCTCCGACGACATATCCACCTTTCGGCCCGGCGACCATGATTGTTCGTGGGCCAAAGTCAGCTCCACCATCGAGTGCGAGTACTCCGCGACTCGATCACGATGAAAGGCCGGCTGCGCCAATCGGCGGTGGGCCAGATGGTTAGGCCCCTCAGAGGTCAAGAGCCCGTTGCCGATTACCGGTTTGAGAGCGTCGTATACCGGCCCCTTGATCAACTCATGCGCGTTGTTGGTGAATGTCTCGACGATTAGCTCAGGTGCGTTCAACACGTAACGGTTCAGGCCGAGCAGGCGCATGTGAGCGATTTCGGGATAGTCGCGCTCAAGTTCTGCGAGAAACCAAGGCGCCCGCGTCGGTACCATGAAGTTGCGTAGTGCGCGCGCGGCGCCCGGGCCGGGCGGCCGGGCAATTTTGCTGCGGCTTTCACGTGGAATCGGGATATCGCTGTGCACCAACCGGGCTTTTGCACTCCCAACCACCTCGTTCAACTCCCGTTGACTGGTCACGTGATGTCACTTTCTTTGCTGTCGTGGTTGGGCATGGTTGTTCCACTCTAGAGGCAACCAGCGCCGGTCCTGGTGCGAATTGGGTGTATTCAAATCCAGCGCCCCGCTCCTGCGATCTGATGCGCTGTCAGGGCTTAATTCGAAGGCTGGGCCGATGCGCGAAAGCAATGACGATTGCAGCGGCAATCATCCACGTCACGAGATAGTAGAAGGCGGCCGTGGGTGACACGAGCGTCCAGATGAGCCCGGCGATCGCGGATGCGGCCAGGTTTCCAAGGGATTGGATCGCGGCGAGCAGGCCGAATGCCGACCCGCGAATCTCCTCAGGGGCCTGTGCCGCGACCGCGGCGTGCTCGGCGGTTTCGACGAATCCGATGGCTACACCAGCGAGCAGAAATGGCGCCAGTAAGAACCAGATGTTGGTGCTGTTGGTGGCGAAACCAAGATAGGCAATCGCGAACATCACCACCCCGACGAGCAGCACCCGCTGGGGTCCGCCGCTGCCCAGCCGGTCCGATAGCCGGCCGGCTGGAAAGGATGCAAGGGTGGCCGTCAGGTTATAGCCGGCATATAAAAAAAGTGCCAGTACCGTAGCGCGATCAAGGCCGAGATCGGTGGTGAGTTGTTCGGTGGCGCGCAAGATCAGCAAGGTGGCCGCAACATTGCCAACTTCGAAGAATGTGACGCCGATTAGCAACCGCCCCAGGCGCCCTTTGAGCACCGGGCGCACCTGGAATCGCAATGGCCGGCGGGGGCGGTCGGCAAGTTTTGGTGCCTTGCGGATTGCGTAGAGGATCGCCAGTACGGCGAGGAGCCCAGGGATCACACTCAAGGTGATGGCCCACCGGGTGCCCACCAAGGCGACTAAGGCCAGCGCGAGCAACGGTCCGCCGACGGCGCCAAGGTTATCCATAGCCCGCTCAAATCCGAATGCGCGTCCATAGGCACTGGGGTGGACGACATCTGCCAGCAGTGCGTTTCGCGAAGGGCCACGAATTCCGCGGGCGGCCCACGCCCCGGCCCGTAGCGTGGCAACTTGCGCAACCGAGGTGGCGCTGCCGATCGCGGCGGACAGCACGGCGGTGATGGTGTAACCGGCAACGGCGGTGGCGCGCCGCCGGCTGGGGTCATCGCCAAGTGGACCGCCGGCAAATTTGGCCGCCCCGCCGAGGCCTTCGGCGATGCCTTCGACCAGGCCGAGGGCCGCGGCGGGGGCGCCGAGGGTCACCGTGAGCAGCGATGGCAGCAGGGCGGTCGGGATCTCGTGTCCGAGGTCTGAGAAGAATGAGGCGGTGCCGATGCCACGCACCCCCGGGGTGAACCAGGTGTTAATCGGTAGATCGACGCCCGGGTCCGGGTCCCTAGCCGCTGTGGTCAAGACTGCGTCGTGGTTGCCGGTGCTGGATCAAGCTGGCGTTTCGAGCGCGGTAGCAAATCGACCGCGATAGCAAGGAGAACCGAGATGGTCGCCGCAGCGAAGAGCTCCTGGTAGGCGGTACCAAACGTACTTAGGGTAAATGCCGTGAGGTAGCCAACGCCCGCCTGCGTTACCGCGAAGACCACGGTGGCTGTTCCCCAGATCGCGCGATGCTTATTTGGGTCACCATGGGCTAGCTCCTGCGAAAGGCCTAGGAAGATAGAAATGATGCCCGGCAAGCAAAGGCCGGCTAGGAAACAGGACAGCCCAACCCCAAAATACGAGGCCGACAGCAGCAGCATCGCGGCATTGGCCGCCAACAAGATGGGCATGGCGATGCGTTGTGCACCGTGGATCCCGAGGCGATTTGTCAGATAAGCGAACAGGAAGGGACCGGTTAGTGCCCCGGCCGCGTACACCAAGAAGAATTGGGCTGCCAACGACTCTGACATTTGCAGATTTTGCTCAAGATAGGGGACTAGAAAAACCATATGTGTTACGACCCCGACGGCCACAAGTGCGTACTCGAGCCATAGGCGGTAAGCGGCGCGTGGTGCTTTCTCTTTTGGTGGGCGCGTGGTGGGTGCCTTGGGTGCTGGTGGCCACAACCGCCAGGTCACCGCTGTGATTACCAGGCAGATGACCCCTACTCCCAGCCAAACCGTCGTTGGACCTTGCTTTAGCAGCAGCGGCACCAAAGTTCCAGAGACTAGGACTCCGAGCGCGAGGCCATATAAAGACATCTGGCCGATTACACCTCTTCGCTCCGGTGCTATGTAGGCAAGGACCGTTGGTGAGGCCACCACCATGATAATTCCACCGGCGATCCCAGAGACCAATCTCCAAAAAAAGAACCAACCAAATGGCAATGACTCATGAAAGCAAAGTAAGAATGACAGTGATACGGCGATCATCATTACCCGCAGCAGCATGATTGTTGGCACTCGCTGAGCGAGCCATTTTGCGACTAAGGCACCGAGCACGTAGCCGATGAGATTTGCATCCGCTAGGTAGGCGGCGGCCCCATCGCTGAACCAGTCGGAGTCAACGAGGGCGGCTTGCAACGGATCGAATGCCAGCCTTGCGAGCCCAATCCCGACGAGACTTGATCCCATGGCAGCAAGCGTCCACTTACGTTCGGTGGTCATTAGAGAATTACTCAATGTGTTCCATTCGATTATGGGCGCTGGAGGCGATGCGACCTAGTCACTCACCCTAGTTGTGAAAGCTGGCACAGAGCAATATTTTTCGACCTATTCGGGTGTCTGTGTCCTCCTCGGTGTTGCTCCACCTAAGTGAAAACGAAGGAGCCTTTCAGTGCTGCTTAAAGAAACTTCTTGTGCGGGCGATAAGCGCACCGGTAATTGCCAAGAATGCCAACGCAATCCAGGCCACTGACCAAGAGAAGGATTGAACGAGTAAACCAGTGATTATGGGAGAGAGGCCCCAGGCAGCAAAAACAATTGCATTCATGACTCCCTGACTCGTGCCGACCCGTTCGTGTGGAACAAGGGAGATGGTCAAGGTGAAAGCAACCACGTTCCAACCCATCCCGATTACGCTGGCGCTGACAATGAGGAAAACAGCGACGGGCGCAGGATCGGTGATGGCTGCAGTCACAAGAAGGCTAGCTGTTAGAAAGCCGATGCTTTTGAACGTCCAAAGGCGCCAACTCGGCCATCTGTCAATGGCGAGACCCAAGAGTATTCGAAGAACGACGGCGGTGACCATCACCCCGGCGAAAACTACTGCAGCGGCCGGTGTCGACCACCCGCGCGCGTTAACAAGATAAAGACTTAGCAATGACACGATGCCGATTTGTGTCGCAGTGTAGAGCCCGCTTGCGATGAGCATGGGCGCAATGACAGCCCAAGGAGTTGGGAGAAGTGGGTCCAGTCGGGCAATTCGGCGCTCGCCGGGCACAGCTCGCGAAACTCCTAATGCAGCAATAAGTAGTGCTACCGCCATCGACCATAGTGCGTACGCAATTCCCCACCGCAGCGCTATCAGTGGTAAGGCGATTGCGGCGACGGAAGCACCGAGCGGGACGGCACTTTGTCGAATACCCAATGCGAGGCCCATACGATTTATTGGTTGAAAGGCGGTTGCAATGCTCTTGGTTAGCGCAACAGTAGGTGCAGCAGCAAACACTCCGGCAGCCACGAATCCAATAACTAGACCACCTAGTGAGCCAACCATTGCCGCGAAACCGGCGATAGTCAAAGAAACTGCCGTCAACAGGAGCCCAAGGAGCGCTACCAGTCGATCCGTGGTGTGATCCGTCAGGCGACCCCAAAAAAGAATTGCTGTTGCCGTACCAAGGCTCCCCACTCCCAAAAGGGCAGCGGTACCTGATGTCTGAAGAGCGAAAGTCTGTTGCAGTACTGGACCCAGTGCGGGGAGGCCCTGTTGCAGGGCTGAAATACTCAGTTGCGCAATGACAGCCGCTGCGAGTAACGCAGCGGAACTCCGCACGACCACCCGCGCACTCATCAGCAGTTAAATTCCAAAAGTCGCCGTAGCCATGTTGTACACACTCATTCCCCAAAAGCTATTTCTTAGGCGGGTTAAGTATGGCAGACTTAGGTGCTGGGCTTAGAATTGTGTACAACTTGCGGATGATTGGCTGAGGAATTAGTGATTTTCCTCGGGCATGTCGTGCGAACTGGTGTCGATAGCGATTGCTAAAAAAGGGTGGACAGTTATGGGTGATCAATTTTCAGCGGCGGGCTACGGAGTAACTTCGGTGGGCTGGGGTGAGCGTCCTGCCATTGTGGCTGTGGACTTTCAGTTAGCGTTCTGCGATCCCGCCTTCGCTACCGGGCGAAGTGATCACATCGCCAGTGCCGTGGCAAATGCAGAGGGGGTGCTGATTGCGGGCCGGGCCGCCGGTATCCCGATAGTGCACACGGCTGTCGCCTGGTCCCATGACGATGAATTCACAAATTGGAAGGTGCCGAGTCTGCGGGATATCACGCCGGACTCCCCTGCGGCATCAACTCTCCCGCAGTTGTGGGGGGACTCGGACATTTACCTGCTCAAGCAGTATCCGTCAGCATTCTTCGGTACGCCCCTTAGCACGATCCTGCGGCATCGTGGCGTAGATACTGTTCTCATCATGGGTGTGACCACCTCCGGGTGCGTCCGTGCCTCCATCATCGACTCATTCAGCTACGGTTTCAAGACAATTGTCGTTGAGGACTCCTGTGGGGACCAAGAGGCGGGACCTCACGAAGACAACATGCGTGACGTCTCGAGAAGGTACGCCGACCTGATCAGTTCGGCCGATGCGGTCTCCCGTCTAGAGTCTTTGTCTCCGTGATTAGCAGGCGCTTGAGGTGGATGCCTTCATTGCGGAAAGAATTTTTAGGATATTTAAGTGTTAACTGGAGAAAGCCTAATGATTAATGATCCGATTGCAGCGCGCGTGGCCGAGTGGGCACACCAGGTCACTTGGGAAGAAGTTCCGGAGAGGGTCCGCGAACGAGCTGCACTTCACATCCTCGATTGTGTCGGACTTGCGTTTGCGTGCCAGCGTGACAACTTCGCCGCCGCCGCGGCTAAGGCAACGTCGGGGGTGGGTCCCGCTGCCGTTATTGGTATGCCACAGCGCTTGTCGATCAGCGATGCGGCACTTCTTAACGGCATCCTTGTGCACGGACTCGATTACGACGACACGCACCCGTCCGGGGTCATTCACTCATCGGCATCAGCATTACCAACTGCGATGGCAATTGCGGAGCGTGATGGGTTGTCCGGGTCGGACCTCCTCCTGGGGTACCTGATTGCGGTGGAGGTTTCCTCCCGCGTGGGGATAGGGGCTCGAAGTGGTTTTCACGCGAAGGGTTTCCATCCAACAGGCTTGGCGGGGGCCTGCGGCTCGGCCGTTGCGGCAGCCCGAATGAGCGGATTGAATAGCCAAGGCATCACTGCGGCCCAGGGCATTGCTGGCAGCCTCGCGGCAGGGTCGCTGCAGTTTCTTGATACGGGGGCCTGGACCAAGCGCATGCATCCGGGGTGGGCGGCAGCTACCGCTTTAACCGCCGCGCGATTCGCCGCCGCCGGATGGGAAGCCCCGCCTGAAGTATACGAAGGCCGATTCGGTTTGTACGCCTCGCACGCTCCGGACGGACACGGGGTGGATCCGCAGGCGGTAGCACGTGGCCTTGGCGAAGACTGGGAGCTCCTTCGGGTGGCGATCAAGCCTTACCCGGCTTGTCACTTCACGCATGCCTTCGCGGATGCCACGTTATTGCTCGCAACACAGAACAACCTCACGGTTGAAGATATCGCTGAGATCGTATGTCTTGTTCCTGAGCAGATCATCCCGGTGGTGTGTGAGCCGGCTGAAGCGAAACTGATCCCGAGATCCGATTATGACGCGAAATTCTCCCTGCCGTACATCGTTGGTACGGTGGTGACCCGGAGGCAGTTCACGCTGGCAGAGTTGGAACCGGAAGCACTATTGGATCCCTCGAGTCTTTCGGTGGCGACGAAGGTACGTTACAAAGTCGATCCAAACAGCACCTTCCCCAAGCATTTTTGCGGGGAGGTGATCATCACCACCACCGATGGCCGCGATCTTCGACACCGCGAATCGGTCAACCGCGGTGCAGACGAGCGCCCACTATCGGCTGCGGACATCGAAGATAAGTTCATGTCAAATGTCGAAGTCGTGTCTTCGCGATTAATTGGGCAGCGCGTGTTGGACAGCGTGATGGGGCTGGCAAGCGCCAAGCACGCGGCTGAGGTGCTTGACGTGTGGCGCGGGCAGGTCGGCTAGGCACCTAGTGGTTTAGTCGTATGCATTAGTCGTTAAGGAGGGGGAGTCGTAGTGGATGTTTTATGGGATCCCGATAGATATGACGCCCTACCGCTTCCCCATGAGAAATGGGGGGTTGGGGTTGTAAATAAGTTAGCCCTGCTGGGCGATGAGACCTTGGTCGATGCTGGGTGCGGCAGTGGACGTGACGCTGCGCTTGCTCTCGGCCAACTTCCGCGTGGACACATAACCGGATTGGATGCATCGCCCACCATGTTGGCAGCGTTTGAACGTCGATTTGCAGACTCCGCTCAGGTGGCCGCCCTCGCCGCCGATTTGATGGAGCCTTGGCCGGTGGCCTCTGCGAGTGTGGACGCGGTGATGTCGGTGGCCGCCTTCCACTGGCTCCCGCAGCCTGATCGAGCATGGACACAGGTGAGCCGCGTGCTGCGTCCGGGTGGTCGGGTAGTACTGGATGCGGGCGGATTTCTTAATATTGAGCGTCTCCTCGCGGCTGTTGATGCGGTAGGCGCGGCTGACAAGTTGCCGGCATGGCACTACGCAGGAGTCGATGAAACAGTCGGGTATCTAGACGCAGCGGGTCTTACGCCCGTGGAAGTACGACTGCGGAGCGCGCCGGCGCACTTCAACACGGACGCGGTTTACCTTTCTTATCTGAAAGATGTTGTATTACATCACTTAACCGATGAGCAACGGGTGGAGGTTGCGGCCATCATGGCAGACCGTTGCGTTGACTACGTCCGGCTTGAAGTGTTCGCAATGAAGCCTGTCTAGGCTGCGTCGATGTATCCAACCCGGTGTGGTTGCCACCTAAAGACGGCTTTTGGTGATGGGTGATCCACGGTGCGGGTTTCGCCACCACCGGTGCCGGGCGTGTCGATGTATCCAACCCGGTGTGGTTGCCACCTAAAGACGGCTTTTGGTGATGGGTGAGCCGCAGCCCGCCCCGGTGTCTTGACGAACTCAGGCTCTATTCCCGGTGGGATGAACCCGACCCGGTATGGCCGCCACTGGAAGACGGCCTTTGGTGATGGGTGAGCCGCAGCCCGCCCCGGTGTCTTGACGAACTCAGGCTCTATTCCCGGTGGGATGAACCCGACCCGGTATGGCCGCCACTGGAAGACCATTCCGTGGGCGCCTCGACCTCGAGCCCCCCGATAGCACAGGTCCAGGATCCTCTCCTCCGTCAATTCGTCACCCGAAAGTTCACCAACGACTCGGCCACTGTCGAAAACAAGGACGCGAGTGCAAATATTGGCGAGATCCTCATATTCTGTGCTGGCAATTAGGACTGCCGTGCCCGCCGAGGCGGCCTCGGTGATGCGCAGAAAGATTTCGGCCTTACTACCCACGTCGACGCCCTGGGTCGGTTCGTGCAGTAGTAGGAGTGTGGGCTCAAGCTGCAGCCACTTTGCTAGCAGAGCTTTTTGCTGGTTGCCGCCCGATAGTGAACTGAACTCAAGGCTCGGCATTGCGGGTTGGACGTCAAAGGTAGCCAGGAGACCGCCCACCCGTTCCCGGACTTGAGCCAGTTGTAGCCGGCCGCGGGAGAAGTACTGTTGAAACACAGGTAGGGCGACGTTGTCTTCAACGGATGCCGATGCTGACCCAGAAAGATTGAGTCGGTCGGCAGGCAGTAACGCAACCCCTGCGGCAATGGACTCAGTAGGAGTGGCCTTATGGGTTTTGAGCACTTGATTGTTGACGGTGATGCTGCCAGATTTTGCATCCCGCGCGCCGAAGATGTAGTACGGAACTTCGTCATGACCGGCTCCCATAAGACCGGTAATTCCTACAACTTCACCGCGATCCGCGGTTAGGCTGAAGTCCCGCACATGATCCCCGTTTAGTTCAATTACTTCAAGGACCAGCTCACCCGGTGTCAAATCAAGGCGGTCGGGATAAAGGGACGAAAGAGTGCGGCCGATGATGAGCGAGACGAGAGCTTGCTCATCGGTGTCGGCTGTGGTGACAGTATCGATTAGTCGACCATCTCGTAAAACAGAGATGCGGTCGGTGATTTCGAGGACCTCATCGGTTCGGTGACTGACGAAAATGACGCCGGCGCCGGTATGGGCTACCGTGCGTACGGCCTCGAAGAGACGATCAACGCTATCGGTGGGCAAATAGGCGGTCGGCTCATCGAGGACGAGCACTTTGTTGGTGCTGTCGGTGCCGAGGTGGTGCATGGCCCTAACAATCGCCAAGATTGCTCGGTCCACCTGTGAGAGTGCCGCGACCGGGGTGTCCGCTTCGACGCGTAGGTTGAACCTCTCAAGTTCCTCTTCGACGCCGGCTCGTTCCTTCTTCCAATCGATACGCCGCAAGCCTTTGGCCTGCCAAGAATTAAGCCGTACGTTTTCTAAGACGCTGTACGCGGGTACCAAGCCGAGATCTTGGTGGATGAACACTAGACCTTGCGCCGCGGCCTCAGGCCCGGAGATGGGCAAGTTCACCTGCTCGCCATTGAGCGTGAGTTGGCTCCCCGGGTCGGGGACGTGGTAACCGCTGAGGACCTTGATGAGGGTGGACTTACCTGAGCCATTGCGGCCCACGAGCCCATGAATCTCACCAGCTTGCACACCGAAGTTAACGTCGATGAGCGCTCGGGTTGCCCCGAAGGTTTTGAACAGTCCGGTGAACTGCAGGACTGTTTCGGTCACCACGTCCCCTTTCCGAGGAGTTGTTACACAAACTACTTACGGAAGGTACCTATTACATGGACCCCCAGAATTTCTTGAATTCTGATAGGAAGTTGATTCCATACCAGTTCGTGGAGTCTTCCATTGCTGGGTCGATCTCACCGATGTTTGCCCCGTCGAAGATGCGGCAGGTGATTCCGTAGTCAGCAACGAGAGGCGCTCCGGCGAAGATGCGCATACTGGCATCTACCACTGCGTAGCTGAACCAGTCATTGGGGCAGCCAACATCCATTTTCACAGATGTTGATCCGAGGCCCTTCATGACATCAGGTGTCGCGTTGAACGAGGCCTGGGTGGCGTCGCTTCCGGCGTCGGTGATGCCCGGGTCGGTGCCCGCCAAGGTCATCCCATCGTAGATCGGCAAGATGAACTTTAGGTTCGGGTTGGCGGTCAGAGCGTTGCGCGTCTCATTGGCCAAGGCCCCATCGAACCACGAGCCGAGTTGGGCGTCGGAGAAGTTAACCACGCACTCCGGGCACAGTTCAGCGATTTCCGCCTTCATCTCCTCAACCATGATCGGGCTTGACGCCTGACCCTCGGAGGCCACTACCTGGGCTTCACCCATCGCTCCACCCTCGGAATTGACGATGTACCAATCGGCCATCAAGCGAGCCGGAATGGTGTAATCAAAGGAGACGTCAGCGACGATGTTTTCAGCGGGGGCAACTCCAGGCTTAGCCGTCTGGTTCGTGGTCATTTCCGGGATGTCTCCCACCACGTCGAACGGAACCACGACGCCCGGTATGGCGTTGGTCACGATCAGATCAACCTTGGATGCAACCGCCTGCGAGAAGAGACCAGGAATGGCCTCAATGTCGAAGTCAGCGGATGAGCGGGAAACTTTCACTCCGTATTCCTCGAAGCCCGCGGCTATGGTGTCGCCCCATTGGGCCAAAATCGGGATTCGATCGTCCCACGAAATGATGGCGACTTTTTTCCCGTCCGCTGCAGCAGCGGCATCGAATGCTTCCCCGGGATAGCTAAAGACGATCGGGGCCTTCGCGGCATCGTACCGAGCCAAAGCCTCGGTAACTAGATCCGGCGCGACTTCGGCCGGAGCCTCAGACGCTACCTCTGCTGGAGCCTCAGACATTGGTGCTTCAGTCGGTGCGGGAGCTGCAGACGAGGTGGTGGCGGTGGTGCCACCCCCGCATGCGGCCAGTACGAGCGAGGCGATCCCAAGGGCGGCGATCGGCCCGAGCGAGCGCATTGTGCGGTGCTGCTTCATTCTTGTTCCTTTCCTCATAAGGTCGATCGTTCCGAGAGGCGCGATCGTAAACGCGTGGCAAGGGTTGCCACGAGGACGCCTACTACGAGCGCGGTGCCGTAGAAGACGTCTGAAACCCAGGCTTGAAGACCTAGGAGTTGAAGGCCGGTGATACCGGTCTCGATGAAGTAAACTGCTACTACGGTGCCCCAAGCGTTGAACCGCCCGGGCACGATTGCGGTGGAGCCGAGAAATGCTGCGGCGAATGCTGCCAGAATGAAGAATTGGCCGATTCGAGCTTGAACGGCGCCGGTATTTCCGAGGAGAAATGCGCCGGCGAGGGCGCCCAACGTGGACGAGGTGATCAGGGCCGAGTAGCGGTAGGCGTTCACGCGGATACCGGCGAGTCGGGCGACCTCGCGGCTTTGGCCCACGAAATACAGGTGTCTGCCTATCGGGGTGTGCTGCAGGATGTACCAAATTATGAGTGCGATCAGGAGCACCAGCCAAAATGAGGTGTATAGACCCAAGGTGCGGTGGGCCAGCACTGTGTTCCACCAATCGCCGCGGATGGAAATCGTGCTATTGCCGACTATGCCGGCGACCAAGCCGATGACGGCTGTGCCGGTTCCTAATGTGACCACCAATGAAGGAATGTTGTATCGCACCGAAAGCAGCGCATTTAGACAGCCCATCAGCGCGGCCGCGATGAGCGCGATCGCTATGCCAATAAGCACCGGGGTTCCGTACTCGTTGTATAACCACGCGGGGATCGCTGCACCTAATGAGAGCGCCGCACCGATGCTCAGATCGAATTCACCGGCCGCTAGCGCGAATATCAGGCCCAAGGTGAGCAACACGGTGGCCGTTTTGGAGTTGGCGATGGCGGTGAAGTTTTGCAGCGTAAAGAAGGTTTCGGGGAGCAGCAGGGTGAAAATTAAGATCAAAACTGCCCAGGCAACCAAGATTGAGTAAGCCTGAACTCGCCGTGCAACGACGCCACTTCGACGGGCTCGCTCACGAGCCACAGCCGAACCGGTGGTTAAGGACATCGCAGATCTCCGCTCTGGCGGGGTGGTGGTCTTTGTATACAAGGTCTCAACCTCGGCGCACCCCTATTATGGCGGAATTGTTGTAATAATTTAGTTTTGGGCCGGTATCTCCATGTTTAAGCCGGAGCCAAGGGCGGTATCTGGCCCACCGGTTCGCATTTTTTGGAAAACTGTGTACGATCTGGCCACACCGACCTGGAGGCTGGCATGCGCGTTGCGGCCGTACAATCGGGTGGCTGCGGTCCTTCGGTCCCCGAAAATCTCGCTAACTTGGCGGGTTATGTCCGGGATGCAGCAAGAGAGAATGTCGATCTGGTGTTATTACCGGAACTTTGCACCACGCCGTATTTCGCCGCCGGTCCGTTCGACCCGGATGCGCACAGATGGGCGGAGCCGGTTGGGGGTCCGACAACAGAGTTCTTTTCCGGTATTGCCGGTGAGACCTCGACCGCGCTTGCGTTCGGGATGGTGGAGCGGGCAGCAGACGGCACCATTTATAACTCGTTGGTTTTGCTTGACAGTAGGGGAAATCTAGTCGAGGGCGAGGGCCCTGATGGCGCGCGGTATCAAGCTTTCCGGAAACTGACGGCCCCTTCGGTATTTTCCGGGGATCTGACGGTTGACGAGGCTGCCTACTGCACCCCTGGTCCTTCGCCGATGACCTTTGATCTGGACGGAGTAAGGCTTGGAGCACTTATTTGTTATGACCGGGCCTTTTCCGAGGTCTGGCTGGCCAATCGCCACCTAGGAGCAGATGTCGTCTTGGCCGCGGTTTCCTCTTTTGGCTGGCGGGAGGACCTATTCGTGGACGATCTTCGCATCCGCGCCATGGAAGTAGGTGTTTTCGTCGTGGCGGCCAACCGCGCCGGAGCGGAGGACCACCGCGGGCAGGTGACCGATTTCTTTGGACGTTCTTGCATCATCGCGCCGAGCGGTGAGGTACTGGCTGAGGCATCGGCGCATCAGCAGCCAGAGATCATCACAGCGGAACTCGACTTCTCCGAGTTGGGGAAGGCTAGATCGCTGTGGCCGGTTTGGAATGATCGACGCCCCAAGCTATATGCGTTCATGTATCAATCGACGCCGGAAAACTAACGACTAGATGATGCCGCGCTCCCGATAGTCGGCGAGACGATTGGCGTCGTAACCTAGTAACTGTGAGTACACCTCGTCGGTGTGTTCACCCAAATCTGGGCCTACCCATTTTACTTCACCCGGTGTTTCGGATAGAAAGGGGAAGACGTTCTGCATTGGAAATTCCCCGAGCACTGGATCTGGAATTCGGACTATGGCTTCGCGGGCCTGATAATGCGGGTCGGCGAGGATGTCTTTCGCGGTGTAGACGCGCCCCGCGGGTGTCGAGTGGTTCGCAAGGTGCTCGAGTAGCGCCTCTGAGGTCCACTGGCTGGACCACTTCCCGATGATCTCGTCGAGTTCGACTTCGTTAGCACCGCGGGCGCTGTGCGTTGCATAGCGCTCATCCGCTGCCAGCTCAGGCATGCCCATGGCGCCAGCCAGTCTCCGGAAAACCGTGTCCATGTTCGCGGCGATGAGTACTGATTCGCCATCTTTGGTGGGGTAGACATTGCTAGGTGCGACATTCGGGAGGGTTGGTCCGGTGCGTTCGCGCTGGTAGTTGCCAAGCTCCCACTCGGGAATCAGAGATTCCATGTATGCGAATACTGACTCATAAATCGAGGCGTCGATGATCTGGCCGCGGCCGGTCAAATCGCGATGGTGGAGTGCCGAAAGTGCGCCGATGGTTGCAAAAGTCGCTGCGAGGGAGTCTCCGAGTGAGATACCACACCGCGAAGGTGGCCGATCCGGATCGCCCACGACGTAGCGCAGCCCGCCCATCGCTTCACCGATGCTCGCATAGCCCGGGCGGGTTGCATAGGGGCCGGTCTGGCCGAAGCCACTAACCCGGATCAAAATCAGTTTAGGATTTATCTCAGACAAGACTTCGTAGCCGAGCCCCCATTTTTCGAGGGTACCCGGCCGAAAATTCTCCAACAACATGTCGGCATCGGCGACCAGATCCTTAATAATCTGCTGGCCTTCAGGGGTGCGCAGATTGGCAGTTACCGATTTCTTGTTGCGGGCAACTATCGGCCACCACAGCGACTTGCCGTAGGGTTTTTCCCGACCCCATTCGCGCATGGGATCACCGGTTGCGGGATCTTCGACCTTGATTATTTCCGCGCCGTGGTCGCCTAAGAGTTGACCGCAGTACGGGCCGGCCAGCAATTGTCCGAGCTCGATCACGCGGATGTCACTTAAGGCTCCGGGGGCCAGCTTCGGGATCGTCTGCGTCATTTCTTCTCCTGAATAAGAACTGGGGTTTATGTATACAATCTAACGATATTTTTGGTTTTCCGGGGCCATTTTCCGAAATTATCCATTAATCTTAGGTGTCAAGCCAAGGATGAACCCGCCTAGTCAAGGTGGACTTGTATACGAAAAGGCGGAATAATAAAAGTCATGGCGGGCCAAAGTCTAACTATTTTGGAGGTTTGTCCACGCGATGGGCTGCAGAACGAGCGCATCCCGCTCGCACCAGATGATCGAATCGATCTGATTAATCGGTTGGTGGGAGCAGGGGCTCGACGGATTGAGGCGGTGAGTTTCGTCAATCCAAAGTTCGTGCCCCAGATGGCCGGTGCCGAGGAGGTGATGGCTGGCCTTGACCGCGGTGCTGGCGTCTCCTATAGCGGTCTGGTCTTGAACCGTCGAGGCAATGAGCGTGCCCTAAGTAGCGGCGTGGACGAGGTGAATGTCGTGGTCCCATCTACCGACGGGATGTCGCGAGCTAATCAAAATATTGACGTGAACGGAATGCTCCAGGTCGCCCGGGAAATAATCTTCGAGGCACATAGTGCAGGAGTGCCTGTAACCGGGACTGCAGCGGTGGCATTTGGCTGCCCCTTCGAAGGTGAGGTGAGCGTCGAGATGGTCCGTGCTGTGGTCCGTGTGTTCGCGGATGCTGGGGTTCAAGAGATCGCCATTGCCGACACCATCGGCGTCGGGGTACCTGCTCAAGTTCGTATTCTCACCCAGATGGTGCACGAGATTGCCCCCGATACGCCGCTCCGATTTCATTTTCACAACACTCGAAACACGGGGTATGCGAATGCTGCTGCAGCACTCGACGAAGGGGTACGGGTTCTCGACGCAGCAGCGGGTGGCTTCGGCGGTTGTCCATTTTCACCCGCGGCAACGGGAAATATTGCTACAGAAGATCTTGACTTCCTAGCCGTTCGAAGTGGCTACTCCACGGGCATGAAACGAGATGGGATAGTCGCAGTGGCGCAATGGGTGGGGGAACTTTTGGAGCGCACCCCACCCGCGATGGTGGGCCGCGCCGGAATATTTCCGCCCCCGGCAGATAGCGAGTGACGATAACGATGGGTAAAGCGACGTGCACTGTAACTGTGATTTATTATTCCTCGACCGGCAATGTCGCGGCGTTGGCAATGGCACTTGGCGAAGGGGCGGCGTCAGCCGGCGCCGAGGTGCGTGTTCTGCGTGTTCCGGAGATCGCTCCGGCGGAGGCTATTGCCTACAACCCCAAGTGGGCAGAATACGTTGCGAAGTCGGCCGATGATCCGGTTGCCACATTAGCGGATATTGAGTGGGCTGACGGTCTGGCGATCGGGTCGCCGACGCGATTTGGTGGCCCTGCCAGTCAGCTGAAAGCCTTTTTGGATACTACGGGTGGTCTATGGATGAAGGGTGCCCTCGTCGACAAGGTAGGTACGGCATTCACGTCATGTTCGACGGCGCATGGCGGTCTCGAGTCGACGATCTTGGCGATCAACAACCACTTCTACCATTGGGGTTCCATAGTGCTGCCGCTCGGATACGAGAACGAGCACCTGTTAAAGGTTTCCGGTAATCCATACGGCGCATCCTTCGTCTCGCGCAAGGGTGCGGCGCCGGATGACACCGCTTTGACCGCGGCTCGAATACAAGGCGAGCGCTTAGCAAGGGTCACTTCCTGGGTCCGAGCTGGCCGGGAGGCGCTTTCGTGAGTAGACCGATTTTGTTCCAGTCCTAGTACTTTGAAACCCGCGATAAGGTGGGTGAAGACGCTTAATTACTGCTGGCGTGCGGGCACCATGGGAGATGGTAGGGGGACGAGTTAATGTCTCGACTAGCTGAGTCCGCGTATGAGAGATTACGGACCCAGATCCTCTCGGGTGAACGTGTACACGGCGAGCGACTAACGGAAGTAGAAGTAGCCCGAGATCTCGGAATCTCGCGAACCCCGGTGCGCGAGGCGTTACGCCGATTGGCTGCCGAAGGGCTGGTAGATGTTTCACTGAATCGTGGTGCCTCGGTCGCCCGATGGGGATCCGCTGACCTGCAAGAAATTTTCGATCTTCGTGCAATCTTGGAGTCCGACGCCGCAAGGAGAGCAACTACTCGAGCAGGGAGCGAGGTCATACTTGTCCTGGACGAGGTTTGTCAGGAAATGGACTATATCTTTACGAACTTCGACGGCATAACTTCCCTTAGGTCCCTAGCTGAATTGAATCGTCGTTTTCATAAAACAATCATAGAGGCTGCTGCTTCTCCGCGCTTGAGTTCAATTATCGAATCCCTAACCCACGTGCCAGTAGTCATGCAGACCTTTACTCAGTACTCATCCCATGCGCTGTCACGATCCCTGCAGCACCACCGTGAGATCGTTGACGCCATGCGAGCGCGAGATGCTTCGTGGGCTGAGAATGTGATGCGCGCACACATCATTGCTGCTCGCTATGAGGTGCTTGGCGAGTAGCCGCTCGGGCGGGAATGCCACATTAATGCGAAAATCCGAAACATTTGGGTACTGAGATGTCGGTACCCAAATGTTTCGGATTTATCGTCGGTCGAAGGAGTTCTAACGAGTTTTCATCAATGGTTGAACTTTTTTGCCGAAGGTCTTCATGCCTTCGATGAAGTCGTCGAAAGTAAGCATGATTCCCTTCGTACCTGGAACGCTACCGGCTTCGTCAAGCATTCGTGCGACCGATTTATAAGATCCCACAAGGGTGCCCATGTTGAAGTTGATGGCTCCCTCTGGCAGCGCAATAGTCTTTGCGGTGCTGCCTTCACCAGCACTCTCATCAGCGTCTGCTTGCACCGCCATCCAAGACAGGGCCTTGGCGTCGACGCCCTTGTTATATAGCTTCCACTTAGCCATAGCCTCCGCATCGGTGTCTCCGGTGATGACCATGAATAGCACGTATGCACCTACATCGCGCCCGCTCTTTTCACCGGCGCGGATCAGTTGTTCGTTTGCTGGGGCGTATGCAGTGGGAGTGTTTACACCGGTCCCTAGGATGAATTGGTAGTCACCGTAATCAGCGCAGAACTGCATACCGCGCTCGGATTGTCCGGCGCAAACGAGCTCAATCTTGTGGCTTGGAGTGGGCTTGCACATGCAGTCATCCATCTGGAAGAACTTGCCATCCATCGTGCAGGTGCCGTCGCGCCAGAGATCCTGCATTACCTTCACGTATTCGGTGGAGTACTCGTAGCGGTACCCGAAGTACTCGTCACCTGGCCACAGCCCCATCTGCGCGTACTCCCCGGGCGCCCAACCGGAAACGATGTTAATGCCAAAGCGGCCCGGTGCGATCGAGTCGATTGTCGCCGCCATGCGCGCGACGACCGGTGGCGGCAGGGTTAGAACGGCGGTGGATGCGAACAGCTTGATTTTCTCTGTGCGCGCTGCAATGGCCGACATCAAAGTGAAGGACTCAAGGTTGTAATCCCAGAACTCGCTGTCTCCACCGAATCCGCGGTACTTGATCATCGAGAGCGCGAACTCGAAACCGTATTTCTCCGCCAACTGGCAGACCTTGAGATTCAGGTCGAAACTCGGCTTGTACTGGGGTGAGGTGGTCGAGATGAGCCAACCGTTGTTTCCGATAGGAATAAAAACGCCGAGGTCCACGTGTGTTCTCCTCCAGTGGTTTGGCCAGCAAAAAAAGCCAGCGGTGGAATGTGCTTCGCAGGGTACACAATCTTCGGGAGTGCGTCACCCTGTTCGTCAAAATTACTTCCTAAATATAGCCACTCGGGTATCGGAGTGGCGCCCAAGGGCAGGTTGGTTGTATACATAGTTCCATAGCGCACTCAGCCAAAGGAGGACTCGTGCCCATTTTAGAGGTCAACGGCCACCAGATGTACTACGAAATACATGGTGCCGATTCGGCTCCAAAGGCAGTCTGCATGGGGGGGTGGGGCACTTTTTGTCATGGAAGAACCCCGGACGGTCCTAGATACCTATTCGAGAACTACCAGGTGTTGACCTATGACTATCGGGGTATCTGTGAATCGACCGACGATTTAAGCCAGGTGCCGGCGATGAAGCTCTTCGCCTCCGACGTCGTTGGCCTGCTAGATCACTTGGGCTGGTCGAGCGTGCACATCGTAGGCATGGTTGGAATGGGCGCCTGCGTCGGTCAGCAGGTGGCCTATCTACGTCCTGATCTGGCCCGCACCTTAGTGATGACCGGCTGTTGGGCATGGGCCGATCCGATCCTGGTGGATCAGTTGATCACGATGGTGGATGTACACGCGAAGATGGGGTGGGCCGAGTTCCAAAAACTAGCCGCGAGTTACAGTTTCGATGGGCAGTTTTACAACGCGAATCGGGATCGACTACTCGGTGTCAATGGTACCTGGCCCGATCTCAACGGCCGGCTCGAAGCCCAGCGGCGGCTTGTTGAGGCTTGCATCACCTACGACGCCCGAGAAGAGTTGCCGAAGGTTAACACCCCGGCCGTGGTGGTAAATGCGGGTCGTGACCCAGTAACCACGCCGCGTCATACCGGCCTTATTGCTGAGTTGATGCCGAACTGCGAGGTTGTTGATTGGCCGGAAGCAACCCACGTATTCGCCGGAAAAGATATGAAGCGGAAGTTTGACGAGCTATTGAGGGACTTCCTCGAATCCCATTAGGCCTATTGAAATTAATCGGCTGACCTCGCCACCTGTATGGATATGGTGGCGAAGTGACCACGGGCACCATGCCCGTAGCGACCGCACTCGGGCATTGCAGGAACCGCGCAGTCGAGCACTCATGCACCCATGTTGGCCTTTCACCTTGCGAAACGGCTATCGGTGCTCGGCAGGCTACGAAACTATGTCTTTACGGTCGAAGTGAATTACTGCAATGGCCATCAACAAGGCGAACACGACAATGTTGAAGGTGGCGCCCAGTGCCATGTCGTTCCAGCCGATGGTGGGGCTGAGCGCGGCTAACCAAGAGTCCCCGTAGTCGGTGGGTAGTAATCGCCGGAGGTCACCGAGAGGCTCGATGGCGCCGAGGATGTTTAGCACGATGACTGTCACGACCGCCACGCCCACAGCGCCGAGCGGCACATCGGTTAGCACGCTCATCAAGAAGGCGAAGCCGGCCGGAAAGAGCAAGGTGACCCCGATGTACAAGGTGATCAGGGCGATGCGCTGCATGGATTCACTCGAATCCAAAGCACCCCCGAGCGGGCTCGTGAGGGGCCCGGTCCCAAAAGCTAGGGCACCGATCAGCAAGGAAGCGGCAACGAGGGTGAGCAGCACCAGGACAATCAAGATCAAACCCACGATGGCTTTCGAACGAAGGAGGCGCCGCCGTGGCACCGGTGCCACCAAGAGGTAGCGCAAGGTAGACCACGATGCCTCGCTCGCGACCGTATCGCCCATAAACATTGCGGCAATGATTAACAGCAAGAATCCAGATGAGAAGAGCAGCATCGTTAGGGTGAAGTTCCAGGCACCCGATGTTGCCAACCCAATTAGGTCAAGGCCACCGTCGCCGAATCCACCCCCGCCTCCGCCTCCGCCACCAGCGGATGGTCCCAAAGTCACCGCAGCCACCACAATTAGGGGCAGGGCGATGACCAGCAGGAAGGCAACAAGTGTGCGGCGCCTCTTTACCTGGCGGATGAATTCCACTCGGATGCCTAGGGTGGCAGCCGATGAGTAAGACGCATTCTTGATGGTCATGACGTCACCACCTCGTGTCCTTCGCCGACGATCTCCATGAAGACATCCTCAAGACTCAAACCGGTGCGACCTTCGAGCAACTCAGCAACCATCCCCTTGGCTATTACCGTGCCATGGTTCATGACGACAACATGGCTGCATGTCTGCTCGACTTCACTTAATAAATGCGATGAGATGATCACCGTCTTTCCACTTGCTACATAGTGCTTGAGCACCTTTCGCATTTCCCGAATCTGGGGCGGATCCAGCCCGTTAGTTGGCTCGTCAAGAACTAGCACATCAGGCAGGCCCAACATGGCTTGCGCGATACCAAGGCGTTGTCGCATCCCTTGACTGTAGGTGCGCACCTTGCGTTCAATCGCCGAGCCGAGCCCGGCTACGTCTAGGACTTCGTCCAGATGCGGGTCGAGGTGCCCCCGCCCACTCGCGCGCCAATATAGATCGAGGTTTTCGCGCCCACTTAGATGCGGGAGGAACCCAGGGCCCTCAATAAAGGACCCGATGCTAGAGATGGTGGCGGCTCCGGGGAAAACTCGTTGACCAAAGATGTAAGCCGCACCCGCAGCCGGGTAGATCAAGCCCATAACCATCCGCATGGTGGTGGTCTTACCCGCACCATTTGGGCCGAGGAGGCCGAGCACCACGCCGCGCGGTACCGAGAACGTGACATCGTCCACGGCCTTGACCTTGGAACCGAAGCTCTTCGTCAATCCTTCGACGGCGATGGGCACGTCAAGGAGATCAGTTCGGGTATTGGCCGAGCCACGTCGTGGTCGGAGCAAGATCACCGCCAACGCGATTACGATCACGGCACCCACCCCGATGAGCGGGGTAACCCACAGCGGGGTCGTGGGATTCGCTGAGGTGAGTGACACGACGGGCACGGTCAGCCCGGTGTCTGCTAATTCGATGGCGTAGACGGCGGGCCCACTCGGCAGTCGATAGGCCTGGTCGGTGGTGCCCACGACGAGCGCCAGTTGTTCACCGGCCGCAATGTCGATGGCGATGACGGGGAGTTCGATCTCAACGGTCGTGGGTTCGGGGCCAATATTGGTGAGTCGAATCGGAGCAACTAGGCCCTTTGGCAGCACCGGCTGTCCCGTCGGCCCGATCACCCGCACGCTGGCAAAGAGCACTACATCAGCTTGTTGCGCAGCACTTTGCACTTTGATACGCGCGCGGGGGGCACCCACGATACGCAGTGGATCGGTTAACGGTGCGCTGGCGAATGTGGCTGTTTGATTAGGCAACGGAAGTGCCAACAACGATCCGGCGATGGCCGCTAACCCACCGGCACCGGGCAGCGAGGAAATTGCCGCGGGCACGCCGCCGGCGGGCGCGAGCACCTCCTGTCGCGGCCCAACCAAAGAGATGGTGCTGCTGGAGTCGCCGAACAGCCCTGGATACTGCGGTGCGGTTAGCACTTCGACGGTGCCCTGGCCCCGGTTGCGAAATGCCGAACCTTGAACGAGCGACACTTCAAAATCCGTCGCGGACGTTGCCGCCGCCGCCCCAGCCAGATAGGTATCGAACCACTTGGCAATTTCTCCTAGCAGGCGTTCGCTTTCGTCAATGCCGCCATCGTGTCCTTGG
>BJGE01000026.1 GCA_014190275.1 Actinomycetes bacterium
TACTCATCACACACACCCCATACACGTCAAAGTGATACCTGGCCTTAGCCCGAAACACCGCCCCCAGTAACACATCACGACACTGGCTGCGGTGCAGCAAAAAATCCCGATTATTACAACGCACCGTAACATGATGACAATGCTCGTCCGCCAATATACGTAGCCGTCTACCCACCACCAACCCCCAAAAATGAACCTGTGTCGCACCCAGATTTCAACCAACACAGCTTGACAATGTCGCCGCACTGTCGTTTCGAAGTTGCTAGTAGACGCGTGCGTACTTGTCTTGCTCCCAATCGGTGACGGCGGCTGCCCAACGCGCCCACTCCTTGCGCTTGAGACCGACATAAACCTCGATGATGTCGGGCTCGAAGAAGGCCCGAAGTTCGGTATCAGCCTCAAGTGCATCGAGTGCGCTTGTCAGCGAGGTCGGCACATGTCGGTCGGTATTCGGTTTCTGATCGGCGTCACCAACCTGCGGGTCGGCAAGTGGCATTTCCTCACGGACGCCGTGCAGGCCGGCGGCGAAAAGCGCGGCGGCCAGGAGGTGCGGGGATGCCGTGCCGTCAGCCATGCGGTGTTCGACGCGCGTGCCTTCACCTCGCTGCCCGGGCACCCGCACGGTGCAGAGCCGGTTATCCAAGCCCCAGTTAGCCCAATAGCCACTGAGCATGCCGGGGGTAAGGCGCTTATATGAGTTAACGGTAGGCGCGGCAAATGCGGCGAGGGCTTCATGGTGGTGAAGTAGACCTGCGATGAAATGCCGCGATAGCGCTGAGATGCCGTGCTGATCGCCGGCGTCAATGAAGGCATTGCGCCCGGCTACGTCAGCCAAGCTCATATTCAGGTGTAAGCCGCTACCAACCGCGTCACCAAATGGTCTGGCCATGAAGGTGGTGTCGATACCGCGTGATGTTGAAATTTGCCTAACGAGTTCACGGAAGAGCGACGCATTGTCGGCGGCGGTAAGGGCCGGCTGGTAATGCAATGCCGCTTCTACCTGGCTGGGTGTGAACTCGCTGTTGACGCCCTCGACCTGCAGCCCGGCCCGCTCGGCGGCGGCCGCGATTACTTCGAGGGTGCCGGTGGGGTCGGCGCCCGGGCCGATGCCATAAACCCGGTGGTCTGGCACCTCCAACTTCACCAGCGGCTTGCGCGAGCGCAGCAGGAAGAATTCCATCTCGAACCCAGCAATTGGTTCCAGTCCGAGATCGCGCCACTGACCGCAGATGGTTGAAAGCTGCCGCCTAGAATCGAGTGGTAGCTCGCGGCCGTCAGCGCGGTGCAGGTGCGCTAGCCCGATGCGGCGATCCCCAATCCAAGGCCGCACGGTCTCCGGGTCAAGTCGGGCTTCCATGTCGGGGAAGCCGGCACTTGTCGAATAGGTGTCGGTTTCCAAGAATTCCAAGTCTAGGCCTTGCACCATGACGGTAATTGCGTAGTGGGTTGGGTGGTCAGCTCGATGACTTGGCACAGTCTTGCCGTGCAATAGTCCGAGCAGATCGGGGAAGACCACATCAATTTGATCGGTCACGCGCCAGCGCCTTTCTTCGCGATTCCGCTCAGCGCGCCAGCAGTGACCACCTGGTGATCGTCAAGAAACACGTTGCAATCGCGCATCGGGATATCAAAGTGGCAGACACTGAACCTCTCGGCGTTCTCGTTCGCTCCAGTGCTATACATGAAGTTGCCCTCGAAAGCCCTTGCCTCGGTGCCGTTGTGCTGGGCGCGATCGTATAACTCCAGGTAGTCCCAACGGGCCCCTGGGTTCATCCCCCAACCAACATGCGAGGTCGCATAGGCATCCTTGTCGAAGGCCGACATGTATGACTTCAGCATGTCGGTTTGATATCCACTTCCTGCAATATCGACCACGTAATCGTCCTCGATTGTCAAGGTGATTGGCGACTGCACATAGTGCTTGAAGGTGAGATTGACATCGCCGGGTGCAAGCACCACGGTGCCGTTGACACGGTGGCGTCCGGGGAACGCGAGCACTAGGCCACCCGGCCAGTGCGCAATTGATCCCGGGCCGCTGACCACGCCGGTTGATCCGGCGGTGAAGGCATCCGCTAGTTCGACCGTGAGGTCGGTACCTGCCTCGCTGGTTGCGCGCATGACCTTTGAGCGGGTCATCAGGTCATGGGCTTCGCTGATGCGCTGGGCAACTTCCGGGTTATGGCGGAGCCGTTCGTATACCTCGGGGCTCTCATTGCTGATCATTAGGACTCGGCAACCGGCGGCAAGGATCGGGCGTAGTTCACGTGAGTGCAGTAGCCCCTCCTGGGTAACGTCGATGATGAAAGGAACCGAGGAGATGGCGGTGACGGCCGCTGACATATTTCCGAGAGCAAGGCTGGTACCGGTGGATCGAAGGGCAACCGGGCCCTCATTAGCCGGGCTGCGCATAACAATCTCGAAGGGGCGGGCACCAAGTGACTCCGCGGCCAATACTGCAGTGGCAACCAACTCGGGTCGGCTTGAGCTCTCAGACAGCACCACGCATTCGTCCCCGGCACCGAGCCCGGACAATTTGAATTGATCGGCAAAGCGTGAGATCCAGCGCCATTCACTAGGGGCGTGACGGCTCATATCTTCTCCCAATGTTGAGCGATTACTGCATTGACTTCGGTCGGCGCTTCCAGATTGAGCAGGTGTCCGGCCCCGTCGATAATCGCCAGGCTGGCACCAGGAATCAGGTCGACGATGGCCTGACCATACGCGGGCGGGGTCTCGGTGTCCTGTGCTCCGACAAGAACAACGGTCGGTGCGGTGATGCTCGACAGAATTGATCTTGAATCATGCGTGACAATGGTTTCGAGTGCTGTGAGCAGACCGGCCATCGGGATCCGAGCCATTGACTCGATTGCCTCGGGCACCACGTGGGCGCCATTGGGTCCGACCAAGCTCGGCAAGATCCCTGGAGCTGCTGCGGCCGGCGAGCCGGAGGCGTCCAGACCGGCAAGTCGCGCGGCGCGCCACTGGACCGGGTCGGTGCCATCGAGCCCGAATTTCGGACTGGTGCACAACAACGTCAAGGTGCGAACAAGTTGCGGATAGGTAGCGGCGACGTACTGCGCGATCATGCCGCCGAAGGACATCCCGACTAAGTCAACGGGTGCACCGGGGGAGACTTCGGCGATCAGTTCGGCAACCCGTTTGGCGTACGCAGCAAAAGTCGGTTCGTCGACCGGTAGGGATGCTCCGTAGCCGGGCGCGTCCCAAGCCACGCATCGGCGCAGGTCAGCGAGCCCAGTTAGTTGCGGTCGCCAACCGGTGCGGCTGCTGCCGATTCCGTGCAAGAACACGGCTACCGGGCCGCTACCGGCCTCGCGCCAAGCGGTGGGGAGGGTGTCGACGTCGACGGGCATATCCATAGGCATCACATCCTCGCGCATCCGCGAAACCTAGGACACCCAAACTAATTATGTCAACAGTGTTGACAAATGGGGTGGATACCCTACGCTGAGCAAATGTCCATAGCTACCACGATCGCCCCCCATGAGGGTGCCAGCGCCGCCACCGGAGCACCTAGTTCGGCTCCGTCCAACCTGACTCGGGATCAGATGGTTGCCGCCATCGCCGAGCTGGGGCCAAGGTTTGCCGAACGAGCCTTTGCCGTTGATCGCGATGCCGTCTTCCCCTTCGAGAATTTCGCCGACCTTCGCGATGCCGGCTTCCTGGCACTTTGTGTGCCGACGGAGTACGGCGGCATGGGGGCCACTTACTCGGACTACGTGCGAGTATCGGAGGAGATCGGGCGCCACTGCGGTGCAACCGCCCTGACCTTCAACATGCATAACGCGACGATGCTGTGGGCCGGTCAGGTCAGCGACCTACTTGAGATGACAGTGGAGCAGCGCGAGATACATGAGCGGCGACGCGCACGGATGTTCCGAGATGTTGTCGAGAAGCACATAATTCACTCGCAACCTTTCAGTGAGGGGTTAAACCCCAACGCACTTGCTGGTGTTGCGACCGCCGCCGTCCCGGTCGAAGGCGGGGGTTACCGCGTGACCGGGCGCAAGATCTTCGCATCACTAAGCGGCGCCGCCAATCGCTACAACGTCACCTGCCAGGTGCCCGGCGAGGACTTCCTGCGATTCCTCTCGGTGCATACCGATGCCGAAGGTGTTGAGATCCTTGATGACTGGGATCCACTTGGTATGCGCGGCACGGTATCGCGCACTTTGCTCTTGAAGGATGTTTATGTCGATGCCGAGGACGAGCTTCTCCCGGGCGGTCTTTACGACCAAGCGGCCAAGCGTTTCCCGTTCCTCTTCATGTCACTGGCGCCGTCGTATCTGGGCTTGACAAAGGGTATTTTGGATTTCACCCGCCTTTATCTGCGTGGTGAGCTGCCGGGAGCGGCAAAGGGTACGGCACGCCGAGATAATCCCGTCAAGCAAATTGGCTGGGCAGAGATGCAGATCAAGTTCGAGCAGAGCCGCGCACTGCTTTACAGCACGGTTGATAGCGCTGTGCTGGACCCAGATGAATCCATGATGATCTCGGCGTGGGCTGCTGTCTACACCACCATGGAGACGGCCAATGACGTGGCGCGGCTGGCGGTGCGAGTTTGCGGTGGGCAATCCATGCTGAAGCACCTGGCGCTCGAGCGCATGTACCGGGACTCCCGGCTGGGTTCAACCATGCTTCCGTGGAGTGCCGAGGTGGCTCTAGAGCGCATTGGCAAGGCCCGGCTCTACGACAACTGAGAAAAAATCAGGAAACACGGCACTTTGGCTTGACTCCGCATCCGGTAAACCCAAGGATCAACACATCATTCGGCCCCTTATGACCGAGTGCGGACCGTAGCGGAGGAAATATGTCACAAAGGGAGAACCTGCCGGGATCTGATCAGCACCTCGGGGTTGGCGAGCCAGAGACCAAGCAGACAAGTCTCAAGAAGGGCACGCTCGGCCTTTACGGCATCGTATTTTTCGTAATTGCGGCAGCAGCACCATTGGCCGGGCTCTCGGGGGCCTTCCCGGTCGCGATCGGTGCGGGCGATGGTGCAGGAGCCGCGGGTATGTATGTCGCGGTCGGCATAGTCCTGCTGTTGTTCAGCGTTGGCTACGCCACGATGAGCCACTACGTAACCAACACCGGTGCCTTCTTCGCCTACGTGGGCCGCGGCCTGGGCATCGTGCCAGGTGTTGGATCCGCATTCGCCTCACTCGTTGCCTACATCACGGTCATGTGGGGAATTCTCGGTTTCATCTCCGGGCAGATGAAGTTTCAGTTCGCTGCCAAGTTCGGCCTGGACCTGCCGTGGTGGGTATACGCCTTCGTGATCATTGCTTTGATCTTTATTCTTTCGGCGACATCGGTTGACATCGGCGCTAAATTACTGGGGGTTTTGCTCTCCATCGAGATCATTGCGCTGCTCATCGTGGGCATCGCAACTTTGATCAATGGTGGACCCGAAGGCATTAACCTCGGAGCCTCATTCAGCCCGGCATCCATCTTCGAAGGTGGCCTCACCGGGGGTGCGGGTATCGCATTCGCGTTCGCGCTCGCTTCGTTCATCGGCTTCGAAGCAACCGCGATCTACGGTGAGGAGTCCAAGGATCCGAAGAATACGGTACCTAAGGCTACTTATATCTCGGTGATCGCAATAACCGTACTGTTCGCAATCGTGGGCCTCGGGTTGGTCACCAGCCTCGGTGCTACAGATATTGCCAACAAGGTATTTGAGCTGACGGCAATCGATGGGGTGCCACTGTCTGATCCATCGGCGGTGCTCTTCAACGCGTCTACCACCTACGTAGGTGCCTGGATGACCGACCTCTTCGGCTGGATTATCTTGACCTCGCTATTCGCCGGTGGCCTCGCAATGCAGAACTCGGCGGCGCGTTACTTCTTCGCCATGGGCCGTGCGGGTGTGCTACCAAAGGCACTAGATCGCACGAATAAGGCCCAGGCACCATGGATCGCAACCATCTTGGTCAGTATCTTTGCCGTGGCGATCACGGTAATCTTTATCCTGTTCAATTTGGATCCGATCGTGCACATGTTCTTCTGGTTCGGCGCGGTTGCGGTACTTGCCATCGTGCTCACCGAAATCTTGGTGAGTATCTCGGTGATCGTGTACTTCCGGCGCACGAAGGAAGACACCCGGCCGTGGAACACACTGATTGCGCCAATCTTGGCGATCATCGGGTTGGTGATCGGCGAGTACATGTTGATGAGCCGGTTCAACCTGTTCTCCGGCACCTCCGCCGGTGAGGGTGGCCCATGGGAGATGAACGTGACCGGCTGGATCCTCGTCCTGTCGCCATTCGTGCTCTTTGTGGTGGGCCTAATCGTGGGCGTAATGCGCAAGAAGAGTGAGAACTACGACGCGGTGCGTAACTTCGTGAGCTAACCACTTGCGAAACGGAAAGGGGCGGGCGCATGATTAGCCCGCCCCTTTCTCATTGCGATCTCAGGGAGATGACACCACCGTGAGCTTGACCCCGTCTGCGCACCTTGATTCTTTTACCCGCGATAACCTTCCCCCGGCTGATCAGTGGCCGGAGTTCAACGAAGCCTGGTTGACCGAGCGCTATCCCGATCGCCTTAATTGCGCGGCCGACCTGCTGGACGGATCAATTTTGCGATTTGGCGGTGGCGGCCGCGCCATCACCGATGGTGAGCAGTCTTGGACTTATGACGAAATCGCGGACCGGGTGCAAAAGACCGCGAATGTGCTGGTGGGCCTAGGGGTAGTGCCCGGCAATCGGGTGTTGCTGCGTGGGCCGAACAACCCTTGGCTGGCGGTCACGTGGCTGGCAGTGATTCGCGTCGGAGCCGTCGTCGTAACCACGATGCCCTTACTTCGCACCGGGGAGCTGGAGAAGATTGTCGACATTGCGCAGGTGCAGTTTGCCCTTGTTGATCACCGATTTGTCGATGAATGGGCCGCTGTTGCCAATTTCCACGGCGTAACGGTGACCTATGGCAGCACGCATGCACATGACCTAGACCAGTTGGTGATGGGTGCCGCAGATAGTCACGTGCCGGTTGACACGGCCGCTGATGATGTCTGCATGCTGGCGTTCACATCCGGCACAACCGGCAAACCTAAGGCGACAATGCACTTCCATCGAGATGTGCTGGCGATCGCTGACTCTTTTTGCGCGTCAATAGTGCAGCCAACCCCCGCAGATGTCTTCGCGGGCAGCCCGCCGTTTGCCTTCACCTTCGGGCTGGGCGCACTGCTGATCTTCCCGCTGCGATTTGGTGCATGTGCCTTGTTAATTGAGTCAGCTGCCCCGCCGCTGCTCCTGAAGGCCATTGAGCAACACCGGGTCACCTGCCTGTTCACGGCACCGACCGCTTATCGGGCCATGTTGCCCAGTGTCGAGGAGGTGGATCTATCCAGCCTTCGGGTCTGCGTATCGGCCGGGGAAACCCTGCCGGAGCCCACCTGGCAGGCATGGCATGCGGCCACCGGGCAGTCACTGGTCGATGGCATCGGTGCCACCGAGATGCTGCACGTGTTCATCTCCGCCACCGGGTCACAGATCGTGCCGGGGTCAACCGGCAAGGCGGTGCCAGGGTATCTCGCGGATGTGGTTGATGACGATTTCAACTCAATGCCAACGGGGCAGCCCGGGCGCCTTGTGGTCAAAGGGCCAACCGGCTGCCGCTACCTAAATGACGATCGGCAGCGTGACTATGTGCGTGCTGGCTGGAACGTGACCGGCGACGTCTACATCAAGGACGAAAATGGGTACTTCTTCTACCAAGCCCGCGCCGACGACATCATCGTCTCGAGTGGCTACAACATCGCGGCACCTGAAGTGGAATCCGCGCTCCTGTCACATGTTGCCGTGCAGGAGGCTGCGGTGGTCGGTAAGCCTGATGAGGCACGGGGGATGATCGTAAAAGCGTTCGTGGTCCTTACCCCTAACGCGACCGCGTCCGACGGGCTCGTACAGGAGTTACAGAGTTTCGTGAAGGCCTCCATTTCACCTTATAAATACCCGCGGGAGATTGAATTCGTCTACGAACTCCCGAAGACAGCGACCGGCAAGCTGCAGCGGTTCAAGTTGAAATAAGGGCGGGCAACTTAAGGATTCCGTTGACGAAATTGGAGCGGGTCCGTACGACCTCGCCATTGGCGGTGAATCGCACCCGCAGCCGGATCAGTTCTTCCAGTAGCACCCGGATCTCGAGGTGAGCCAGTGGGGCACCCAAGCAGTGGTGCGGGCCTTGGGCGCCGAAGGCGACCTGCTTGGGTCGCACCGGACGCGATATATCGAAGGTCAGTGGAGTATCAAATACCGTTTCATCAAAGTTAGCCGACGCGTACCAGATCACGACTTTGTCACCACTGGCGATCGGCACACCGGCAAGTGTTGTGTCGCGGGTGGCGGTGCGCCGCATGTGGATCACCGGCGTGGCATAACGAATGATCTCTTCGACCGCATTTTCCACCATCTCGGGCCGGTGATAGAGCAGCTCCAGTTGGTCCGGGTGCTGCATGAACTGCTGGATGCCGTTGCTGATAGCGGTTCGGGTGGTTTCATTGCCGGCGAAAACAAGTACCTGGAACATGTTCGCGAATTCATTCTCGGTTAGCTGATCACCGTCGACCTGTGAGTGCACGAGGGTCGAGACGAGGTCATCGTGCGGGTCGAAGCGACGCTTGTCGCCGATATCCTTGGCGTATTCGAAGAGGGCGTGCGCGGCGGGGGAGTTGAAGGGCAGTAACTCAAGCGGTGTGACATTGCCGTAGGAATCTGCCGGGAGGTCGACGCCGTCAACTAGCTCATCGCTCAACTGCACCATGAAGTCGGTGTCGGCCTCGGGCACTCCGAGAATATCAACAATGACGCGGATTGGCAGCGGTGCTGAAATTGAATGTACTACGTCAATGTCTCCCTGCCGTAAAGCCTGGTGGAGGATTTCAACCGTGATTACCCTGGTCGCTTCCTCGTAGGAGCGCACCCGGTGGCCGGTGAAAGCTGGCATGCCGAGCCGCCTAAGGCGCACATGCTCGGGTGGATCTGTTTCAATTATCGATCGGCGGACGGCTTTGGCCTCCTCGGTCAGATCCCAAAGATTGACGAAATCCTTGGCACTTGAGTAGGTGGATGCATCGCGGGTAACGGTGAGCAGATCCCGGTAGCGGGTCACCGCCCAGTAAGGCTTGCCGTGGTACTCGAGTTGGGCAACAGGTGACTGCTGCCTTAGCCGGGCGAAAGTCGCATGTGGTATGCCGCGTTCATAAACCGCCGGATCTGTAATATCGAGCAGAGCCTCGATCGTCACGTGGGTGCGCCAGGGACGATAACGAAGCGGCCGGAAACCTCTCCTCGGTGCAGGCGGTCATGGGCCAATTGGGCGTCCTCGAGGGCGACGACCTCGATCTCGGAGTGCAGGTCGTGCTCCTGTGCTAACGCAACCAAGTCCGCAAGTTGATCTCTGGTGCCCCAAATCGAAGACATGAACCTTGCCTCATGCGGCACCAAGCCGAACCCGAATGGGATCGCGCCACCATAGAGCCCGACCACGACCGCGATCCCCTGGCGCGCCACGTGGTCACGTGCGGTCTGCAAGGTTTGCTCGGCTCCGACAAAGTCGATCACCGCATTAAAGGTGCCCTCAACTTCGCCGGGTGCGACGACGGCATCAGCGCCTAGTGAAAGTGCGAGGGCACGCTTCTCTGGTGCGGCATCAACAACAACAACCTCGGCACTCGATCGAATTTTCGCAAACTGCATTCCGAATTGACCCAGACCACCGGCTCCGATTACCAAGGCTCGCGGATGTGGGGCGGCAGCCAAGGTGGCCAGGGTGTGATCGACGGCTCGGTAAGCAGTGAGGCCACCGCACGCCAGCGGCGCGGTGCGCGCCGGGTCAAGGTCGCCGATGGGGATGAGGTAGTACTCATCGGGGACCAGCATTCTTTCGGCGTAGCCGCCATCTCGGAAGAGGCCGGCTTCGGTCGCGTTCGGGCAGATCATTTCCTGGTTCGAGGAGCAGGCCCAGCAATCGGGTTTGCGGCACCCCCAGCAGGCATAAACCAAGACCGGGCCAAGCTTTGGATGCATTGCCGCAACCTCATGGCCCAAGGTAATAGGCAGTGCGGTCGGGTAGTCGCCGGCGGCCGCGTGCAGATCCGAATGGCAGACCCCGCAGGCCAAGACGTCAACAACTACCCCGCCCGGATCAGCGGTCGGCGTCGGCACTTCATGGATGGCGAGCGGTGCGCCCGGTGCGGTCAAGATGACGGCTCGCATTGTCTCCCTGTTCGTCAAATACGATGGAAAAATGCTGGAATGGCCGTTGCCGACCAAGTGGAACACTACATTTATCTTGTTCGCAATGATCAATCAAGTGCACCTAGCACCTGGGATGGAGGTTTGATGTCCGGCTGGGATGCCTCTGAGCGTGAGCGGGTAACTGCGCTGTGCGAGGAGCATCAGATTCACACCGTGGAGTGCGTGATCGTTGATACCTGGGGCATCCCACGCGGTAAACGCATCCCGGTGCGTCAATTCCTTCGGGGCTCGGGTTACGCGATTGCCAATGTCGTGTACAGCTGGGATCCAACCTGCTTCATCTTCGCCACCCCATGGGTGAGTGAGGAGGATGGCTTTCCCGATATGCACGCGGTGCCCGATCTGTCGAGCTTTCGGGTGGCCGGCTGGACGGAGGGCGTGGCCATCGTCATGTGTGACACCGTGCACCCAGGTACCAACGCGCCAATCCAGATGGACGCTCGCAACATGCTCAAGAGGCAGTTGGCGAAGTTTGTAGAGGCTGGGTTTTCGGTAAACGGCGCTACCGAGCTCGAGTGCCACTTCTTCACCGACAAGTGGGAGCCGTTATATGGCGACATAAACTGCTACTCGATAGCACGTGGCGCAGAGATGAACTACTTCATGCACGATATCTGCGAGTCCCTTCGCGAGACCGGTATTGAAGTTGAGGCCTGGAACGTGGAATATGGCCCGGGACAGACCGAGATAAACCTTCGATACGGGCCACTTCTTGAAATGGCGGATGCCACCGTCTACTTCAAGTACATAGTGCGCACTGTTGCCAAGAAACACGGAATCAACACGACTTTCATGGCCAAGCCGTTTCTCCAAGAAGCCGGTAACGGCATGCACATCCATCAGTCACTTGAGCGCGATGGCGCAAACGCATTTGCGCTGGCTGATGAGGACTCGGTTGTTGGTAACAAGTTGATGCGCAAGTACCTAACGGGGCTGTTGAAGCACCATATGGAGTTGCAGTTAGTTATGACCCCGACCGTCAGCGGCTACAAGCGCCTGCAGGACTACTCCTTCTCGCCCACCCAGGTGACATGGGGCCTTGATCACCGGCTGGTTGGGGTGCGGTCAATTACCGGAGCCGGCGCAGCCAATCGCCTGGAATCTCGCTGGGCGGCGGCTGATGCCAACCCTTATCTGGTGTTGGCGGGGTGCCTGGCGGCCGGCATGGACGGACTTGAGAATGAGTATGAGCTGATGGATCAGGTGGTCGGAGACCCGCATGCCGATGAAAGATGGCAGCGGCTGCCAACGGATCTAACAGGTGCGATAGATAATTTCGACAGTGACTTCACCCGCAGCACCTATGGGGATGTGTTCGTCGATAACTTCGTCTTCATGCAGCGCCGTGAAGCCGCCGAGTTCGCTGAGCATGGTCATAGCCCGCAAGATCAGGTAAGTGAGTGGGAGATCAAACGCTATCGAGGGGTTATCTAGATGGCGAGAGTGCTGCTAATCAGCCATGAGCCCGAAGCTGCACCGGGAATGATCGGCGAATTACTGACACTGCGTGGCGTCCAGACGCAGCAGCATTTAGTGCTTGGTGATCCGGCGGCGCCCAATATTGACTTCCCCGACCCTGGTGAGTACGACGCGGTGATCGCTTTTGGATCCTTCGCTAATGCCTACGAGACATCGGCTCGCGCATGGGTGGGGCCGGAGATCAAGCATATTGAGCAGCTTGTTGCCCAAGACATTCCCTATCTGGGAGTGTGCTTTGGCGGGCAACTTCTTGCTGAAGCACTCGGTGGCCATGTTGAACCGGCGCCGCCTGGTGAGGCCGAGATTGGGCTCATCTTTTTGGACCCCGGTGAGCAGGACTTGCCGATCCCGGCGGGGCCCTGGTTCACCTGGCATGAGGATCGCATGGTCATCCCCGACTCCGTCCAGTTGTTGGCGAGTACCCCAAGTGCCGTTCAGCTGTTTCGATCCGGCCGCGCGGTGGGAACCCAATTCCATCCCGAGGCTGATCTTGGGCTGGTAAGTGGCTGGGCGGCTATCGGTCCGGACCACATCCCAAGCCACACCTCAGCTGCTGCAGTCCTTGGGGACATCGGCGAGGCGGGGGCGAAACTTCGAGAAAATTGCGATGCCTTGGTTGAGTGGTTCATGCAAGATATCGCTGGCATCCAATTAACAGCGCTGGCACGTGAGTGAAGTCTCGGGGCCACCGTCATCAAGATTGAGCGTCCTGAAGGTGATTACGCGTGGCAATACGACTCCTTAGTCAAAGGTAACTCGGCCTTCTTCGTCTGGGCGAATGTCGGCAAGCAGTCGGTGGCGATAGATCTGCACACCCAAATGACGAACACCTGCTGGTGGGGTTGATCGCCGGCGCCGATGTGTTCATTAACAATATGTCGCCGGCAGCGGCGAGCGGTTCAGGGATTGATGCGGAGACCTTGCGCGCTGAGTACCCGGACCTGATTGGCTGTGCGATTTCGGGCTACGGCCCGGATGGACCAAGAGGTGATGACAAGGCCTATGACCTAGCGATTCAGACTGAGGCCGGTGCCTTCTCGGTTACGGGCGATGAGGTATTGAGCAAGGTTGGTTTCGCGGTCGCTGATATCTCCGCCGGCTACGCTCCTCACGACCACCAGTCGGCCAGCGACTTTAGGATCAGACGCTCACACGAATCCCACGCCGCACCCGGCTGTGACTCCTGCGAGCTGAGCAACACGGCCTGCAGCGCCCGCGGGCTGATGTAGACACCGGTGTTCGTGTCGAAGGGGTCAGCGAACGCAACCAGAACACAGATCATGCCTGCACTCACGGTGAACGTCGCCCCGAGACATAAAGCCAGCAGGAGCGGATATGAACGCATCATGAGCGTCATGAGGAATGTGAGGACGAGCAGGCTCAAGTAGAGCAGCGCCCACATTGCCAGCGGAAGAGTCGACTCCCCGGCCAGCAGCCTCTGCTGGCCGAACTTAGCGGCGTCCCGCAGTTCCGACTCCACGGCACCGAGCGACTCGCTCTGCGTGCCCGGCTGCTGCGCGAGCGTGCCCAAATCCGACACCGTCCTCGCGAGCCAGGCGTTCGAGTTGCGATCACCGGTCAGATCACCTCGAGTCGCGGCATCCCACGAGTCGGTTGAAACCGACCGTATCAAGCACACCAGATCCCGCTGCACGATCTGGCGTGCTGGATCTGGCAGCGCCACTGAAGACTGAAAGGCGGCCGAGTACGCGATCGCCTCCTTATTGGCGATCTCAGACGTTGCGTTGAAATGATCAACCGAGGCGAGCATGAGAACGCCGATGAGAAACGCGGAGGCGCCCCCAATGAATCCCAGGACGCCCTGCGCGCCGTCGGCGACGAGAGAGCCCTCACGCTTGTCTATCATTCCGCGCGATGTCTCAAGCTTGGCTATCAGCATGGCAGCCAACCAACCGAAGCCGAACGTGAGAACGAGGCCGATGATCGGCAGCAAGAATGGGGTCAACACAGGTACCTCACGGAACTATTTTAGGGCGGGGAGTTGATCCTGCTGTGCCGTACCGGCTGAACGCAGGCAATTTTGGGATTGACACCGGGAGCCTAATGGTCCATAGTACGTACCAATGGAGATGAGACAGCTGCAGACGGTGCGGACGGGTCAGGAGGTGGCGGCCTTTCTCCGGGAGCGCATTGCCTGCGGTGAATGGGGCGTTGGCTACCGGCTACCGGCCCAGCGCCAGTTAGCCATTGAGTTGGGGGTTGGCCGGCAGGCGGTGCGCGAGGGCATTGCACACCTTGAAGCCGAGGGCTACCTAGTCACCCGCCGCGGCGCTTCCGGCGGCAGCTTTGTAGTTGAGCCGAGTACCCCGGTTTCAGTCTGGCGTGAACTCCTTCGGGAGAACCTCCCCGATATGGAGGAGTTGATCGACTTTCGATCGGCTATCGAGCAGCACATCTGCTCGTTGGCTGCGCTGCGCCGAACAGATTCGGATTTGCAAGCGATGCGAAATGCCATAACCGCACTGCCAGAAGCTGCGCCTAGCAGTGATGGGTTTTCATATAGTGCGTTCCGTGAAGCCGATGGGAAATTCCATGCCGCCGTGTCCGCAGCGGCTCGCAATGGGCGGTTGACCGAAGCCTCACGGCGGGCCCGCGCTGAATTGTTCCTACCAATCGACAATTTGCCGTATGAGCAACGGGTTGAAGTCACCCGTCAGCAACATACCGCCATCTATCAAGCGATTGCCGACGGAGATCCAGAGGTTGCGGCTCTAGCAGCTCGGGCGCATATGGACGAAACCCTGCGGAACCTGCACGCGATAATTCGCAAGAAGGAGGCCTCATGACGGCGCCCCTCATCGGCATCACGACTCGGGTAATTGAGGCTAGTGGGCTAGGTACCGTCCCAAAGGGCATTGACGATGCGCACCTGTGGGGGGTGTTCGCTGACTATTGCGAAGCGGTGAGTGGCGCCGGCGGCATCCCGGTAATGATCCCGCGATCAGTGAACCCAGGTGACATTGTCACGCGCCTTGATGGCTTACTGCTAAGTGGTGGTGAGGATGTCGAGCCGCGCAGGTACCACCTCGAGCCGGTACCTGAATCCACGCAGCATGACCCAAAGCGGGATGAGTTTGAGTTTGGGTTGGTCTCGGCGGCGATTGAAATCCGAATCCCTATTCTCGCCATCTGCCGCGGTTGCCAGGTGGTGAACGTCGTGCGCGGCGGCACCTTGATCCAGCACCTGCCAGAAGTAGATGGATTTTCGCATTTCGAAACCGATGAGCATCGGTCGGCTCGACGGCACCAGGTCGCGGTTGCTGAGGAGTCGATGCTGAGGGTGGCCCTTGGCACCGAGGTGGATAACGAGGGCAACGTTGCGGTCAACAGTTACCACCATCAGGCCATTGACGAACCGGGAGATGGGCTGCGAATTGTGGCATGGGCGCCAGATGGCACCATCGAGGCCGTTGAATCCACGCAGGACCGGGTGCTCGCGGTGCAGTGGCACCCGGAAATGCACGCCGGCGTCGATCCGATTTTCAATTGGCTTATTTCAGAATCAATAATTGGGAGCAGACCATGATCATTGACCATGACGGCAAAGTTGCGTTCGTCACCGGAGCCGGATCGGGGATCGGGCGGGCAATCGCTAAGCAACTAGCCGATGACGGTGCCGCGGTTGCCTGCGTCGATATCAAGATGGAGCTTGCCGATGAGACAGTGAAGATAATCGCTGATACCGGTGGTAGAGCTGCTGCTTTTGTTGCCGATGTGCGCGAACGCGCGGCAGTTGAAAAGGCGATTACCGGCGCGATGGTCGCCTTCGGTCGACTCGACCTGATCGTAAACAACGCTGGAGTCGTCACTATGTCCGGTCTTGACACCGTGACCGATGAGGAGTGGGATTTTGTTGTTGACATCAACATGAAAGGTCCATTCATCGTGGCACAGGCGGCTTCTCGGGTGATGCAGCATGGCGGTGCGATGGTCAATATGACAACCGTTGAGGCCGAAGTAGTGGTGTCATCAAGTGGTAACTGCCAGGTGCACTACAACGCGTCCAAGGGGGGCGTAAAGATGCTCACCAAAGCTTTGGCCGTTGAACTGGCTTCGAAGGGTATTCGCGTGAATGCTATCGCACCGGGACCGATCAACACGCGGTTTACGGGCGGCGACATCACCGGACCGGAAGCAATGGCTTTTATGAGTCAGCGATTATTAGTGCCGCGCGTCGGCGAGCCGGAAGATATCGCGCGAGCCGCCTCGTTCCTGCTTTCGGATGCCGCGTCATACATCACCGGCACCCAACTCGCGGTCGATGGCGGGTGGCTGACCCGATGAAGAATGTGATTTCAGTACAGGATTTGCTAGCAAGTGATTTCGATACCGTGATTGTTGCTGCACCTGATATGCATGGGCGCCTTATCGGCAAGCGACTAGCGCCGAAACGATTGACCGAGTTTGCTGAGCGCGGGGTAGCGGTGTCGGCGTGCACATTTGGCTGGGATCTACCGCAGGACATCGGATACCAATCAGCGTACGCGGGTTGGCATACCGGCTGGAGGGACTTTCTGCTGATCCCGGATATGTCGACTCTCGTTAATGCGGCTTGGCTCGACGGCACCGCGATCGTGCTAGCCGACATCGTCGAGGAGCATGACCGTTCCCCGGTGGAGATCACCCCCCGAAGAATCCTGCAGCGGCAGGTCTCGGCCCTTGCTGAACGAGGGTTAGCGGCAGGGGTTGGGACCGAATTGGAGTTTCACCTTTACCGCGAAAGCTACGATCAATTGCGGCAGGTGGGATATCACACCCGAACCCCGACCACCCTGATTCATTCCGACTACACCGTGCAGCAGGTAAATACTTGGGAGCCATTCTTCCGGCGCCTGCGCAATGTCTTGGACGAATCCGGGATGAACGTCGAGATGAGCCAGGGTGAGTGGGGCTTGGGGCAATGGGAGATCAACCTCACCTACGGGGATGCCCAGGACATGGCGGACCGCCACGTGTTGTTCAAGCTGGCGGTTAAGGATGTGGCAGCCCAGGCGGGTTTGTCGGCTACTTTCCTGCCGAAACCACAGGCCGATGGCGTTGGCTCGTCAGGCCACATCCATTTGTCGCTACGTGATCTTGCGGCCTCGGGGGCCGCAGCGCAAGTCATGTGGTCCGATACCCAGCCACATCACATCAGCAACACCATGCGACAGGTAATGGGCGGCATCTTGGAAACCGCACCGGATTTGATGGCCTGGTACGCGCCAACTATTAATTCTTACCGGCGAACGAACTCGGGTGATTTCGCCGGCCACGGAGCTACCTGGGCCATCGATAACCGCACGGTCTCATGTCGGGTGCTCGGCACCGACCCGGCATCAATGCGAGTTGAATGGCGGGTACCGGGCGCCGATATCAACCCCTATCTTGCGATCGCCGGGCTCCTCGCCGCGGTAAGTGATGGCATCGAGCGGGATATTGATCCGGGTCCGGAGCGCACCGGTGATGCGTACCAGTTGAAGTCCGCGACCGAGCAATTCCCCAAGCACCTGGGCGCCGCCGCGGAGCGTTTTACCGCAAGTGAATTCATCATGCGCCACTTTGGACCTGCTGTGGTCGAGCAGTATGGGTCAGCGGCTGCGTGGGAGTGGGAGTGCTTTCAGCAGGCGGTGACCGATTGGGAACTCGAGCGTTACTTTGAGAATATTTGAGATGGAATCCCAACTTGATCTGATCGATGGTGCGCGTTGCGCTCCGAGGCAGACTCTAGATATCGAACTGGCCAATCCGTCCACCGGTGAGTTCATCGCCAAAGTGGCACAGACCGATCCGGCTGAGGTTGATCGCGCCATCGAGGCCGCGGACCGAATCGACAAGGCCGGTACCTGGCGCCTGCTGAGCATTGATGACCGTGCGGCGGCCTTGCTGCGCGTAGCCGATGAGTTGGATCAACGCGGTGATCGGATCGGCGCGGCTGAGTCAGTGGGTTCGGGTGTCGTTATCTCCATCGCCCGACTATTTGGCGGCTCGCTGGCTGGATCCTTCCGCGACGCGGTTGAGCAGATGCGAAACGGCGTATTGGTCCAACAGGTGGGCGAAAGCGATCGCCCCGTTGAAATCTTGCGCATACCCTGGGGTCCGACAGCCGTTCTGGTGCCATGGAATGCGCCGGCGGCGATGGCAGCAAAGAAGTGTGCATACGCACTTGCAGCAGGGGCGCCGGTGATTCTCAAGCCACCTGAGCGGGCACCATTTGGCTGCAATGTGCTCGCCGAAGCCATCGCGGCAGCCGGGCTTCCGGGCGGTGTCTTTCAGCTGGTGCATGGCGGTGCTGGTGTCGGCGTTCAGTTAACGACCGATCCACGTATTAGGTGTATCTCGTTCACGGGTTCGGTCACCACGGGGCGGGCGATCGCCATTGCCGCGGCCGCGGAGTTAAAGGCGGTGCAACTCGAACTCGGCGGCAATAATCCGGTGATCATCATGCCCGACGCCGACATCAACGAGGCGGCGAAAAGTATCGCCAGCGGCATGACGAAGCTCAATGGGCAATGGTGCGAAGGGCCGGGCAAAATCTTCGTACCGCCAGCCCTTGAACGCGAACTTGTTAGCGCCCTGCTGGCAAAACTGGGGGGTGTGGTGATCGGTGCCCATGATGATGCGAATGCCGTGATGGGGCCTCTCGCATATCGAGACCACCGTGAACAGTTGCAGTCCAGGGTTGATGATCTAGTGCGCAGCGGTGCGACCGCGCACCAAGTGCCAACCGCCCCGGACTTACCCGGCTGGTTCTGGTCACCAAGGGTGATTACCGGCGCGGACGAAGGACTTTGTGTTGATGAATTGTTCGGCCCGGTGGTCACCGTTCACGCCGTCAATTCCATCGACGCGGCCATTGACCTAGCAAATGCGTCTCCTTATGGCTTGGCCGGATACGTCTTCGGCAGCGACGTCGATGCCGCTATGGCGGTGGCACGAAGCCTGCGATTTGGTGAGGTGAAAGTAAATGGCACCAGTTTGCTGGATCTGAGCCCGGAGTCGGTGCAGAGTTTTTGGCGCAGCAGCGGAATAGGCGGCCACGGTGATCGGGATGTCTTCCGGTTCTTCTGTGGATCCCAGATAGTCGGTGTCGACCGGCCGGGCCTGCCGATCTAACCCCCACCACTTGACGGCAAAAGGGCAGGGCTGGGGCTAATAGGACTTGTGCAGCCCGAGCACGTGCTGGCCGAGGTAGGCGAGAACGAGGTTGTTGTTGATAGGTGCGACTTGGTATAACCGGGTCTCTCGGAACTTGCGTTCGATGTCGTACTCGACGGCGAACCCGAACCCGCCATGGGTATCCATTGCCGCATTGGCGGCGGCCCAGGACGCATCTGAGGCAAGGAGCTTTGCCATATTGGCCTCACTGGCACATGAGTTACCCGCATCGTACCTAGCGGCTGCGTCAAAGCGCACCAGATCAGCGGCTCGCAATTGCGCATAGGCTTTAGCCAGCGGAAACTGAACCCCTTGGTTAGACCCGATCGGGCGATCGAAGATGATTCGCTGGTTTGCGTAATCGACCGCCTTCTCCAGTAAATACTTACCGTCACCGATGCATTCAGCTGCAATCAGGATGCGCTCGGCATTCATGCCATCAAGGATGTAGCGAAAACCCTTACCGGCCTCGCCGATGAGAGCATCAGCGGGTATCAAGACGTTATCGAAGAAAACTTCGGTGGTGTTGTGATTTATCATGGTCTTAATCGGGTTGATGGTAATGCCGTCGACATTACGCATGTCCACTAAGAAGGTAGAGAGACCATCGGTAGGTTTCGCGCACTCCTCGTAGGGCGTAGTTCGCGCCAGCAGCAGCATGAGATCTGAATGAAGTGCGCGCGATGTCCAGATCTTCTGGCCGTTGATACGCCAGCCGCCGGTTACCTGCTCAGCCCTGGTACTGATTCGCGTGGTCTCCGAGCCGGCCCCGGGCTCGGTAACTCCGAAGGCCTGCAAGCGCAGCCGACCGGCCGCTAGTTCCGGCAGGTATTGCAGTTTCTGCTCGACGCTGCCGTGACGTAGCACGGTGCCCATGACATACATCTGCGCGTGGCAAGCGGCCGGGTTGCCGCCCGAGGCTGCGATCTCCTCCAAGATCACCGAGGCTTCCGTTAACGTGGCGCCCCCACCGCCGTACTCCTCGGGTATCAAGGCGCCGAGAAAGCCGGCCTGGGTGATGGCTTCAACGAACTGCGTCGGATAAGTTTCGGGTTCAAGATCGCGCCAATAACTGCTGGCGAAACCAGAGCAGACTTGGCGGACGCCGGACCTGAGATCAGCGTATTGCGGATCGTCCACCCATTTCACGCTGCTATTTGTACCACGTCCCAAGTTTTCTTATTATCGGGATCGTTCCGCCAACACCACCCCGGTCAACACCACTAGGGCGCCAACTAGTTGCACCGGCGTCATAACCTCACCTAGGGCAACCCAAGCGATGACGATCGCGATAAGTGGTTCGGTCATGCCGATAACCGAAGCTTGGGAGGCGCGGATGTGCCGCAGTGAATAGACCACGAGTAGGAATGGCAGCGCGGTACCGATAATAATCAGGTCACTCACCAACAGCCAGATAGGGATTGCCGCCCCATCCGCCCCGAGTGGGAAGCCGGCCCCGGCAAGATTGGCCCAGGGAAATGACCACCAAGGTTGCACGATCGCCCAGAAGGCAGCCGATGCACCGAACCCCCACATGGTCAAAGAGATCGGATCACGTGGGTTGGTTGCGCGTAATTGCCTGTCTGCTAGTACGTAGTAGATCGCGAGGGCAATTGCCGCTCCGAAGGAGGCGGTGACACCCAAGGCGTTGAGGGTGAACCCTAGCCAGACCTGCGCCACCATCGTCAAGCCCGTTACTGCCATAACAAGTGCTATCCAGACTAATTTTCGGGTGTGCTGCTTCATGCCGAAGCGAAACCAGAGCGCAACCATGATCGGCGCGGTGAACTCAATGAGAAGGGCGACACCGATTGGCAGTGTTTCAAGGGCGACGAAATACAGATACTGGGTCATCCCAATGCCCAGCACCCCGTAGGCGAGTAGTACGGGTAGTTCCTTCTTGGTGATTCGCAATGCTGCAGGGCGCGTGATTGCCACAACGACCAAGAGGACTAAGAAGGCACCGGTAACTCGTATTTGCGATAGTCGTGCGGCATCGATCCCGGTCATGAGAAGTGACTTTGAGATAGTTCCGTTCAATGCGAACAGGCAGGCTGCTGCAAGATAGAGCAGATAACCCGTCCTGGGATGCCGTTGCTTGGCGGGAGAAATACCGGTCAGCGGTTCGGCTAGGTCACTCACTTGTTAAGTACCCGCTGATAGACGGCAACGGTGCGATCTGCGATGGCATCCCAACCGAAGTCCGCTTGCGCGCGGGTGCGCCCGGCGAGCCCCATCGTTGCTGCCCGAGCCGGGTCGGCAACGAGACTGTTTACCGCTTCGGCAAAGGCGCGCTCGAATTCGTGCGGGTCACCGGCGTCATACGGTACGAGCAGTCCGGTTTGTCCGTCCATCACGACCTCCCCGATGCCACCAACCGAGCTTGCGACGACAGCCGTTTGGCATGCCATGGCCTCCAGGTTGACGATGCCGAGGGGCTCATAGATTGACGGGCAGGCAAACACGAGGGCATTGGAAAATAGCTTGATCAGGGTTGGGCGGGCGACTTGCTCTTTGATCCACACCACACTGTCAGCGCCGCGGGCTTCACGTAACTTAGCTACCGCTTGGGCAGTCTGTGCCTCGATTCCCGCGGTATCGGGAGATGAAGCCGCCAGTACTAGGACAGTATCGTCGGCAAAATCTCGCGCGGCGTTGATTAAATGCACGATGCCTTTTTGCCGGGTCACTCGTCCAACGAACAAGACGTACGGGCGGGTGATGTCGACTCCTAGTTCGATGAGTTCGATAAGCTCACTGGCATCGGTGTCTGGTGCGTATAGCGTGGTATCAATCCCATTGTGGATCACGTGGACGTTGGCAGGGTCCACGAACGGATAGGCGTTTAGCACATCGGTGCGCATGCCATCGCTTACGGCGATGATCGCGTCAGCGCTGGCATAAGCGGTGCTCTCAACCCAAGACGAAACCCGGTAGCCGCCACCGAGCTGCTCTTGTTTCCAAGGGCGCAATGGCTCAAGGGAGTGGGCGGTGAGCACATGGGGTACCCCGTGCAGCAAGGCGCCAGTGTGCCCGGCGAAGTTCGTGTACCAAGTGTGGGAATGAAGTAGGTCTAGGCCACCGGTTGCCGCAGCCATAGCGAGGTCTACGCCGAGGACCTGGAGCGCTGGATTGGCGGAGGCGAGCTCCACAGATACCTGATGGGCCGTGGCATTTGTGCGGCTAGGGCCAAAGCAGTGGACTTCGACATCAACCAAGGGGCGCAGGTGAGCCACCAATTGATCGACGTGGACCCCGGCACCTCCGTAGATCTCCGGTGGCCATTCCCGGGTCAACATCCCAACCTTCATGGTCACGAGCATAGAGAGTTACTTACGACTATCGCTTGACGGCTTAAGGCGGTTAGGGTTCAACGGTGACCACCGGCCCGCATGTCCTTGCCATGGTCCTTGCCGGCGGTGCTGGTAAGCGACTGATGCCGTTGACGGCCGACCGAGCCAAACCGGCGGTGCCCTTTGGCGGGTCCTATCGGTTGATTGATTTCGTGCTGTCGAATCTGATCAATGCGGGTATGCGTCGAGTCTGCGTGCTGACCCAATACAAGTCGCACTCACTTGACCGCCATGTCACAACCACGTGGCGGATGCCGACCCTGCTTGGTGATTACGTCACGCCGGTGCCGGCGCAGCAGCGCCTCGGCCCCCGCTGGTACACCGGTAGTGCCGACGCGATTTTCCAGAGTTTGAATTTGGTCTATGACGAGGAACCTGACTATGTAGTGATTTTTGGCGCTGATCACGTTTATCGAATGGATCCGATGCAGATGATCGAAGCGCATATAGCAGGGGGCGCTGGAGTCACGGTCGCTGGAATCCGAATGGTCAAAGCACAGGCGAGCCGGTTCGGCGTTATTGAAGCAGCACCTGACGGACGAAAGATCACACGATTTGTCGAGAAGCCAATTAGTCCACCCACCATCCCCGGTGATGACGAAAACTGCTACGTCTCCATGGGTAACTACATTTTCTCGACGGACGTACTCCTTGAAGCATTGCGAGTGGACGCGGCAGATCCTTCATCAATTCATGACATGGGCACCAACATAATCCCAATACTGACAGCAGGGGGATTGGCACAGGTTTATGACTTTAACTCGAATTTTGTGCCAGGTGAGACTGAGCGAGATCACGGTTACTGGCGCGATGTGGGTAGTCTCGACAGTTATCACGATGCCCACATGGATTTGGTATCAGTCCATCCAATCTTCAATCTCTACAACCGGCGTTGGCCCATTCTCACTAACCTGCCGTCGTTGCCACCAGCGAAATTTGTAGAGGGTGGAAACGCGCATGAATCCATGGTTGGTGCGGGTACCGTCATATCGGGTGCGCACGTAAGGACTTCGGTCGTGTCATCGAGTGTGACGATTGGCACCGGAGCGTATGTCGAGGGCAGTGTGATAATGCCCGGTGTCCGAATTGGCCGTGATGCAGTGGTGCGCCGGGCAATCCTTGATAAGAACGTGGTTATCCCAGACGGCGCCCAGGTGGGTGTCGATCTGGAGCATGACCGTGGGCTTTATACCGTCAGCGATGCAGGTGTGGTGGCCCTCGGTAAAGGGGTCACGGCCGAGCGCTAGTGGTGAAATCGCGCCGGCCCTGCCCGTGAGAGACTTTGCAGATAATGCATAAGCTCACTTGGTGGCGCTTCGCTGTGGCGCTGTTGGCGGCGGTAATTGGGCTCGGGCCGATTGGATCAATCGGCGCCCACGGTGCCCAATTGACGGCACCGGTATTGACCCCTCGCATCGTGGGCGGCACTCCGACCACAATCAATGTGGTGCCGTGGCAGGTGCTCTTGAGTGTGGGCGGCAAATTGTGCGGGGGCTCAATAATCTCGAGTACTTGGATCCTGACCGCGGCCCATTGCGTTAGCGGCTTAAGCACGTCACAAGTTTCAGTCTACAGCGGTATATCGAACAACTCCCAGCGTGCCACGGTGGCACCGATTCGTGCTACCAGCATCGTGATGCATCCAAGTTTTTCCCCACCGTCATATGCCAATGACATCGCGCTGATCAACTTAAGTACGGCTATCACCCCTGGGCCAAACGCCCAAGTGGTCGCCCTGCCGGTCGCCGAGGACCCGACCGTCTGGCCACCCGTTGGCACGCAAGCCACCATTAGTGGTTGGGGAGTAGCTAATTTCGCCGGGAGTTCCACGAGTGATCAACTGGTGCAAGCCACAGTCCAGATATTGGCACCACCGACAGCAGCTTGTGGTGAATATGGGAGTGGTTTTGATGGGTTCTTATCCCTTTGCGCTGGGGTACCTGGCGGTGGAGTTGATACCTGCCAAGGCGATAGTGGTGGGCCGTTAGTAGTTAATGCTGCCGGTGTGCCGCTGTTGGCTGGGGTAACTAGCGTTGGTTTTGAGTGTGCGCGTGCCAACTTCCCGGGCATCTACACCAGAACCACTACCTTCATTCCATGGATTCGAGGGTACGTTGATATCCCAGTAACAGCACCGAGTCCACCGGCAGACGTGCTAGCCACTGCGCTCGCCGGCGCCCAGGCGATAGTGACTTGGACGGCGTCAGTAAACAATGGCGGAGCCCCCGTTGCCTCGTACACCGCTCTGGCTTCACCAGATGGTGCCTCCTGCAACTCGCAGGAGACCACGTGTGCAATTACCGGTTTAACACCGGGTGTGTCCTACACATTCACCGTTAGCGCGGCAAACTCGGTGGGCCAAGGACAAGCTTCAGTTGCCTCAGCACCGATCGTGGCAGTTGTTGGGACCTCGAATGTGGGCCGGACAGTGAAGTCTAAAACTATTATTAAGTGGTCTGGTCTTAAGTATTCAGCCAGCGCAAGACTTATTTCATTGACCGCCAATATTTGCAAGGTTGTGAAAGCTGGGGTGCGAATGAGCGCAGCTGGCACCTGCGAGGTACTAGTGCGTTCGGCTGGTCGACGGGGCGCGGCGCTTATCGGCGTTGCGGAGTAAGTTCAGTCTTCGGCAACATCGTGGCGCTCAACGGCCATTACTCGCGGTCGCCCCTCGACCTCAAACACCCGATGTACCACCACGAAACTACCGGGTGAGAGCTTGGTCTCCCAGATATCTGGGTCAACTGCAACCTCCAAGGTAGCGGTCAACGCCTTCATCAGCGCTGGGAGCACCGGGCGGTGCGAGCAAACTACAACTGGGCGTGCGTGCCAAGAAAGCTGTTCCATGCGCTTGAGCGCCTGCTTTGGATCCTGTTCAAATCCTAATTCGCTGAGTTCGATTTCATGGTGTACTTTCGCGCCCAAGTTTTTTGCTATCCCTTTTACTGTTTCGAGGCAACGGATAGCGTCGGATGAATGTACGGATTCTATCCCGAAAGAAGCTAGCAATGGGATCAAAGACTTCGCCTGCGACTTACCCTTGTCAGTCAGTGGTCGGGCTGCATCATTCTTACCGGTGAAGTCCGAGCGTTTCATCGCCTGGGTGTGGCGAAGGACAATAAGCGGTACCGTTTGAGGTAGCGCGGCCGCTGTTTCGACGGTGTCAGCGTCATGCTCATAGGTAAGGTGGCGCCGGGCCTGTGCTAGTGGTACCCACCGAATTTCGTCGATTTCATCGTTTGGACTAAAGACTTCATGGCTGCGCACCGATGCGGCCCAGTACTGCACCTGCTTCGGGTGACCGAGTGCGTGATAATTCAAGGTGGGTAGCGGGGCACCGAGCAGCGGAACGTAACCGGATTCTTCCATGCACTCGCGGACGGCGGCCGCGAGTACATGCTCGCCTGGATCAACCTTGCCCTTTGGCAATGACCAGTCACTTCGGCGCGGCCGATGCACGAGCAGTACCTCGCGCTTATCTGAGGTGCCCTTTAGCAGTACGACGCCCGCGGCGCGCACTAAATCACCGTTTCCCATAAGTTACAACAATCCCGAACGACGCGCTGCGCTGCGAACTTTGGGCCAAAGCTTTTTGAAGTCGTCTCGGTAAGCCATTTCGCGCTCTATCTCGTACCCGTATAGGCGCCCGAGCATGAACGCGGTTGGACCATCTGATTTGGCAACCAATTCAAGAAGCAGGTGTTGCGCGATGTAGGTATCTTGATGATCACCGAGGACTTCGGTGACGTCGGCGAGCACCCGACCAAATACTGTTGCGTTCGGCCCAAAGATGGGGGCAACCGCCTCTACGGCGTATCTTGCGCGCTTGGCCTTAATGCGGGCCCGGTGCCACACGGCGCTGGGGGTGTTCGCATGCAGTCCACTCACCGACTTGCGCAGGGCTGACCACTCACGTGCCACGAGTTTTGGCAGCACTTCCTCGCAGGGTAGGTACGCGTTATCTTTGACATTGGGTTCGCGCGCGGCGGTCACCAGGTCTTCGAGTAGGTACTCGTGACGGTCGCTCCGAAGTCCGGCGAGGGCTCCGGCTCGCGCGCTGACGAGCCGTGCTTGGAGCCATGACGTAATCGCGGCCGGTGCCAGTTCATCGGTGGGGTTGAGAATGTTGGCGTCCTTGATGAGGCGTTTGAGCAGGACTTCTGTATCTCGGATTGCGCCCATCTCTTTGGCCATCCACGCGAGTTCTTCGGTCAGTGTTGAAGCCCACTGCTCCTCAAGGAGCGGACCAAATGTACGCATGGTGCTGCGGAGCCTGCGGGCGGCCACTCGCATCTGATGCACTGAGTCGTCGACGTCGAGACGCACACCGATATCGGCAAACAATAAATGACGAGCATGCTCGGAGATTATGGAGCGAATTGCATCGACCGCTACTCCCTCACGAGTTGTCATTGGGAGTGCAGGGATGTCCGGTGGCGCGGCAGCTCGAGCTCCAAATGCACTCGCGGCCTTACTTATCGAGCTCGGAGTAGCTCCGGAGCTAATAAAATCAGCAGCTAGCGAAGCGATTGAAGCCAGTGCATCCTCGTCTTCAGCACTTAGTGCCTCGATTTCGATCTCTCGGAAACTCGTAGTCGTTTGGTTGGTGGTTTCTGAAACAAAAACATGGTCGTCGACGACCTCGACAATGCCGACGCCGTTGGCACCCGATCCTAGATACGCGGTGCGGCGTGTTTTAACCGTAACCAGTGGAATTAGGCGCCCTTCTCGGACTAGTGGCGAGACAATATCCGCGAGAGTGGCGGGTACGGCGTCAGCGGCGCCTGCGGTGAGCGGCAATCGAATTTCATCACGCGTGGATCCATCAGTTTTTGCCACCGGCAGTTTCAGATGCCAGCCGGCATCGTGACCACCCACCCTGCGGCGCATGGTGACGCTCCACCGGAAGAGTCGAAGGTCGGCGGTGTCGTAGTAGACCGCCGTCATCTCGAATGGGGCACCAGGCTGCCAGGACCTAATTGCCGCGGTTGTGTGCAGATCTGGGAAGTCAAACTCCGCAGGCACCCGCAGTTTGCGTTCAATCTCGCGGTGGACTTGCGCAGCTGTCACGAAGAACCCCGATTCACTGCGATTAGGGTCTCTTGGAAATCGAGCAGTTGGGTACCGTCGGCACCGAGAGTGCGGCGCGTCCAAGATCCTTCGGGATTCAGGTCCCACGCCGAAGTACCCGCATTGAAGGCCAAGTCAAATAATTCTTTGATCTCGGTGAGATGCTGCGGATCACCCAACTTCACTAAAGCCTCAATCCGACGGTCTAGGTTGCGATGCATCATGTCAGCGGAGCCGATCCAGACCTCAGGAGTTCCGCCGTTCTCGAACACATAGCATCGTGAATGCTCAAGGAATCGGCCAAGGATGCTTATTACCCGGATGGTTTCACTAAGCCCGGGTACCCCTGGGCGCAGTGAACAAATGCCGCGCACCCATACCTCTATTGGC
>BJGE01000027.1 GCA_014190275.1 Actinomycetes bacterium
CTTGACGAGTCCAGCGGACAAAATCACCCGACGTTAGGTCGCTGGAATCTAAAACAGATTGCAGGCTCGCACCGGTCGCCCAGCGGTGCATCGCCCACACGAAACCCGCATCAAGCGGCCTGGTGATACTTAAACCGTGCCGAGACTCGGCATCGTGGATCATGCCCCAGATCGCGGCCATCTCCTTTAGCGCGTCGCGCACCGATCCCCCGGGTAATCTAGGTGACTCATCATCTTCGGATCTACGCGATTCATACACGATCGCAGAGCAGGCAGCGGCCAACTCTGCAGCGCTGAGTCCACGCCAAGTGCCCTCTCGCAGGCATTGGGCGGCCAAAAGATCTGACTCGGTGTACAACCCCATTAGCATGGAGCCTGACCTCGTGATCGTCGAGGTATCACCTGGACTAGTGAGATATCCCAGTTCGGTAAGCACTTCACAGACCCGGTCAAAACGGCGACCGATTGAACTGGTTCGGCCTTCAACGCGATTTTCGAGATCTTTGATTTCGCGTTTGGCTCGCATGTACCTCTCGGCCCAGCGCGCATGCTGTTCACGGTCCGAGCAGCCATGGCAGGGATGATGTCGAATCCTTGATCGTAGGTCACTGACTTCGCCGTCTTCACCGGCAGCTCCGCGCCCCGTTCGTACGTGGGTCCAATCCGCGGTCAAATCCCGAAGGGCGCCAGCCAGATCGCGGCGGGACTGCGCATTTCGGGAATTAAAGCCCTTGGGTATTCGCAACTTTGCTATTGCATCCACCGGGGCGGTGATCTCCACTATTGAGATTCGGCGGACTTGGCGATCGGTGGTGAGGACCATTGGTCGTGGCTCATCACGCTCGTTCGCACTGCCCGAATCAAGTACAACCACCGGTCCCGAGCGGCGACCGCCGGGAATGATAAATACATCGCCAATCCGCAATGCTCGAAGTGAACTAAAGGCAGCATCGCGCCGACGTTGTGCTGCATCGCGCGTTAGGTCCTTCTCCCGTCGGGTTACGCTCTCCCGCAACTGTGCATACTCCTCAAAATCACCTAGATGGCATTGCATGGCCTCGCGAAACCCGTCGAGTGCCTCTTCATGTTTGCGCAGTGAGGTAGCCAGTCCGACGACAGATCGATCTGCTTGGAATTGCGCAAATGAGGTCTCGAGAATCTCACGCGCAGCGTGGTGCCCAATTCTCGAAACCAGATTCACCGCCATGTTGTAAGAAGGCTGGAACGATGACTTAAGTGGGTAGGTGCGAGTGGAGGCCAGACCTGCAAGGGCTCTTGGGTCCAGACCCGGATGCCAAAGCACTACTCCGTGGCCTTCAATATCGATACCACGGCGACCGGCGCGGCCGGTTAATTGGGTGTACTCCCCCGGGGTCAAGTTGACATGGGTCTCACCATTCCACTTAACAAGTTTCTCCAGAACGACAGACCGCGCGGGCATATTGATTCCAAGGGCGAGGGTTTCAGTGGCGAAAACCACCTTTAGTAACCCCTGTTGAAAGAGGTTCTCGACCACCTCCTTGAAAAGTGGCAAAAGGCCGGCGTGATGTGCCGCGATACCGCGCTCCAAGCCCGCCAGCCAATCCTCGTATCCAAGAGCGGTGAGGTCACCCGGTGGCAAGCTGTGCGTGGCCTCAAATGCGGTAGCCCTAATGATCTTTCGCTCCGGGGGGCTCGTGAGTTTCAAACCCGCATGCAGACACTGCTTTACAGCATCATCGCAACCAGCACGGCTAAAAAGAAAGTAGATCGCCGGGAGTAACCCATCGCGGGCCAAGCGGTCAATAGCATCGCTGCGCCACGGAGTGTGTGAACTTCGCGGGCGACGACCGCCGCGCTGTCGCCCTCCCCCCATTCGCTCATTTCGGACTTCATCTCGGGCGAGTTGCTCGAGATCGGGGTTTACCATCGTTTGTTCGTCGTCAATGAACAGGTCATACATGCGTGGCCCGGCCATGACATGTTGCCAAAGGGGTACCGGTCGGTGCTCCTCCACGATGATGTCGGTCTCGCCTCGAACGGTCGCCAGCCAGGCACCAAACTCCTCGGCATTACTCACCGTTGCCGAAAGAGCAACCACGGTGACCGATTCAGGTAGGTGGATAATTACCTCCTCCCAAACCGCCCCGCGAAATCGATCAGCCAAGTAGTGGACCTCATCCATCACCACGTACGCGAGGTTCGTCAAAGTTGAGGAGCCTGCGTAAAGCATGTTACGAAGAACTTCAGTTGTCATAACGACGACCGGTGCCTCACCATTAATTGTGTTGTCTCCGGTAAGTAACCCGATGCGCTCAGTTCCGTAACGTTCAACCAGATCGTGGTACTTCTGATTCGAAAGTGCCTTTATCGGGGTCGTGTAGAAACACTTCCGGCCGCCCTCGAGCGCCAGATGGATTGCGAATTCGCCGACCACGGTCTTGCCCGACCCGGTGGGAGCCGCAACCAGCACCCCCCTTCCAGATTCCAGCGCTTTGCCAGCCCGGGTCTGAAAATCGTCAAGGCCAAATGGGTACAGCTTGCTAAATTGCCCCAGTGCGCCAGATTTACCGCGCGACCGGTCCACCGCTGCGGCGTATCGTTCCGCCGGAGAGGACATGACGTAAGGCTACGCAGATAACCCGGTTAGCGCGCGAGGACGCGCAGGGCGCCGGGGACAACGTCCACCTGCACCGGCAATGGACCGATTCGTTCGCCATCAGCGTAGGCAATCTGACCTGAAGCTTCGACTGTTACGGATTTACCCCGCAGCATGTCAACCGCCGGGTGCGCGACGTGCGTACCCCGGTAGACCGCGGGGAAAACCCGCAGGAAAGTGGCCTTTGATACTTCATGGAGCCAGGTTATGTCGAGCTCACCATCGTCAATCACCGCATTCGGGCATACTCGCATCCCGCCGCCGTAGCTGATGCCATTGCCGACGCAGACCAGCATTGCCGTGTCCGCATAATCCGTGCCGTCGACACTTACCCGATATGGCAACGGTACGAAGGTCCGCAGCTCCCCCAGGGTGCAAACAAGATAGCGGGCCTTACCCCGTGGCCAACTTAGGTTATTGGCCCGCTCGTTGACCGAGGAGTCAAACCCGGTGGAAAGCACCCCCAGGTACCAGCGCATTTGGCCATCCGCCAAAGTCACTCGCGCTAAGTCAACGCTCTTGGGCCAAGTGATTTGCTCGAGTATCAACCGCGCGGCAGCGGCCGGGTCACCAAGTGGCAGGGCCAAGGTTCGGGCATTGTCGTCACCGGTACCGGCTGGGATGACACCAAAGCACGTCGCGGTCTGTGCGATGGCCTGAAGCACCGTATGAATGGTGCCGTCACCACCACATGCGATAACAATGTCCACCCCCGCGTTGACCGCCTCCTGGCTCGCCCTGCGGGTGTCGTCTTGGGAAGTTGGCACCAGGATCGTTGTGTCGATGCCACCGGTAACCAGTACCTGCGCCGCAATACCTGCCACGGTACATCCGGTGCCTTTGCCTGCCTTAGGGTTCACTATCAAGGTGGCGCGCAGCATTAGGTTTTTGATTCATCTGTTGACTGCGGAGGATCTACCAGCGAGGGGGGTGTCAGAGGTTCAACCGGCGCTAAGTCATCAAGGCCCGAGATACTCGATGCTTCATCATCCGTCAAATTACTAAAGTCTTGGTCCTTTGGGCGCCGCTTGGCGCGCCTTCGGTCATTTGCGAGGCTGATAAGAATGGCAACGATCACCAACAGCAGGATCGGCCCGGCGAGTAGCAGTAGATTAATGGGGTCCCCGGTTGGCGTGGCAATAGCGGCAAAGATGAACACAATGAAAATAATCCAGCGCCACCACGATACCAATCGCGCACCTGATAGCACGCCGGCAAAGTTAAGTAGGACGATCATGAGCGGAGCCAGAAACCCGACACCGAAAACTAAGATGGTGCGAATAAAGAATGATAGATAGCGATCGACCGACACAATATTCTCAACACCAGCCGGCGTGAAGCCAAATAGGATTTGCATACCGTAGGGAAGCACCGTGTATGCGAGTAAAACTCCGGCGGCAAAAAGGGGTGTCGCAGCGGCCACGAAACCAAGTGCCCAGTACTTCTCATTGCGGCGTAACCCCGGGGTGACAAAGCGCCAGAGCTGATACAACCAAATTGGGGCACTCAGGATGATGCCGGCCACCGCGGCCACCTGCACCTGGAGCACGAATGGATCGGCCACTCCGGTCAAGGCCAAAATCACCGTCTGACCATTGGCCCGAGCCTGTTCCACTACCGACTCAAAGGGTGCACTTAACCACCCAAATAACTGCGGGTAGTAGATCCAACCAACTACCATGCCGAGCGCTATCGCAATTCCCGCTTTAAGTAATCTTGAGCGGAGCTCACGGAGGTGGTCGGTCAGCGGCATCGCTCCCGCAGACTTCACCTGCTCAACATCAGCCATCTAAGGTGTGCCTGCTAACTAAGGTAGAAACTAGCTATCTGACGAACCCTTGGATTCACCAACGGGAGCCGGCTCCGCCGGTGCCTCTACCTGGGCGGGTACAACAGGTACCGCCGGAGCAGCTGTTACCGCGGGGGTCGAGGCGTCGGTGGTCGGCGCACTTTCTTCACCACCGACCAAACCCTTGGTCTCCGCCTTAAAGATTCGCATCGACCGACCTAAGCCCCGAGCGGCATCAGGCAGGCGCTTAGCGCCAAAGAGTAATGCGATGATGGCAATTAGGATTAACCACTCTGCGCCGCCTAGATTTGGCATACCTAAACCTCCATGTCATGCCCACCGGGGGAACCGGTGGCCGCGAGGTCATCATAAGCCATGAGGGCCGCGGCCGACTGCTCACTTAGCACATTTCGCAATTCTGCTGGTTCAATAAGTTCTGCGTATCCACGAAGTGACATGATGACCCGAACCAGCCAGGCCCGGTCATGGGCGGCAATACTGGCGGTTACGCTGCCGTCTGGATGCTCCGTTACCATCCGCATCGGGTGCACATCCAAGGCCCACCGGACCTGTGGCTGAAGGATCAATTTTGCCGTAAAAGCCATCTCCGGGGCGGAAGTCTTAGGGATTTGGGCCTCGGTCGCGGCTATCACATCCCCGACCTCGACCCCGATAATGCGGTCGATCCGGAAGGTGCGCACGGCGCCGGCTGATCGACAGAAGCCCTCGAGATAGGTGCGACCATCGGTCGCTTCCAGCCGCAAGGGTTCAACATCTCGCTGCGTGACCGAATCACCGGCGGCACCTCCGTAGCGCAAATGCAGTATCCGATGCTCCTGAAGGCCGCGGGTCACATTTGATAAAACCGCATCAACATCGACCCCTTTAAGCAGCACCGAGGAGTCGACTTCACCAACCGCGTGCTGCAACCTGTTCGTGGCCGAGATCAGTGCCGCGCGATCATGTGATCCAGGAACCTGCGCAAGTAAACGCAGGGCCACTAGCAAAGACATGGCTTCGGCCGGCGAGATTCGCAGTGGCCGACGCAATGTCTGGGGATCGAGAACATGGATGCGCCCGTCGTCCCAGAAGTCAATATCAACGAGCTGATCGGGGCCATAGCCAGGTAGACCGCACACCACTAGCAGCCAAAGATCCTTCTCGAGTTGATCAGGTGAAACATCGAAATGGTTAGCGGCCTCGGTAACCGTGACGCCATCATTAACCAGCAGCCAGGGCACCAAGGCAAGTAAGCGCGAGAGCCGACCGATTGAACCCGTAGTCGCCGGCATACTCAGGCACCACCGTGCACACGTTGAATTCGACGTAAAGCTGCACGGACGTCCTCGCGCAGGTTTTCTGGCTCAAGGACTAGGGCGCCGGTGCCAGCGGCACAGGCCAGTGACTGCAATTGCTCACTTGTTCGAGCGCCAACACACAACTCACCAGCGGCGAATGGATCAAGCTTGGTACTCGCCTGATTCAATCGCCTTAACTCAGCGCCCTGCCCAGCGCGCACGAATATTTTCGCCTCGAAGGGACTATCGGGCTCATGGGCTCCGACCAAGGCGCGCAAATTACAGCCGGGCGGCATCGACACCAGTTGAGGATCGGCGAAGACCTGCACGGTACCGGCTATGCGCGACAGCCGAAACACCCGCGTATCCGCGCGGTCATGGTCATGACCTACCACGTACCAATGACCATCCTCCGCAACCACCGCCCAAGGATCCACCCTGCGTTTCTTCGAAACGGGAGCATTACCCGAACGGTAATCAAATGACACCACCCGTTGCTCGCGGACCGCGGTAAATAACGGGAGGATCGCAGCATCGGTTTCAGACCAGCGAACATTGACACCCGGTGAAAAGGTCGGGGTGATTACCGCCGACTCCTGGGCGGCCTCAAGCTTGCGCAGCGCCGTAGTGGCGGCGGGGGCCATGATCGCCTCATCCCAGACACTCGCGGCCAAAGTCAATACCGCAAGCTCCTCGGTGGTAAAGGACAGGCCCGTCAATTCATATTCGGCGAGTGAGATGCGATATCCCTCGACCTCTCCATTGACATCGTTTACGGTGTCGATGGGAATGCCCATACCCCGCAACTCATCTTTATCGCGTTCAAACATCCGCTCGAATGCAGCGTCGCTGGGTGCGTCAAGGTAACCCGGCACGCTGGCTTGAATATCTGCTCGGCGCACCGCGTGCCGACTCGCCATCAAGCAGAAGACAAGATTAAGTAGGCGTTCAGTACGGTCAATTCGTGTTGACGCCATTGGGTTACTAGCCGACGTTGATCAGATCGATGATGAAGACCAAAGTCTGGCCGGCGAGCCGGTGCCCAGAACCGGCCGCACCGTAGGCCAGGGCGGGCGGAATCACCAATTGACGCCGGCCGCCAACCTTCATCCCCGGGATACCTTCTTGCCACCCGGCAATGAGCCCGTTCAAGGGAAAGGTGATGGACTCACCGCGGTCCCATGAGGAGTCAAATTGCTCACCGGTTTCAAATTCGACGCCCAAATAGTGGACTTCAACCCGGCCACCGGGAACCGCTTCGGCGCCATCGCCAACCACGAGGTCAGTGATAACCAACTCGGTGGGTGCCGGGCCTTCAATGAAATCAACTTCAGGTTTAGTACTCATATGAAACTCCGATCGAAGGTGGGCTAGGAAACAGCGGTAACTTGAACGATGAAGATCAAGGTCTCGTCCGGTTCGATCCCGGAGCCCTGTGGAGGGTTGGACCCGTAACCTAAGTCTGCCGGGATTAGCAAGAGGCGTTCCCCGCCAACTTTCATTCCAGGTAAGCCGTCAACCCATCCTTGGATCAGGCCACCCGGATCCAATGGAAAGGACGCGGGCGCCCCCCGCGACCAAGAAGAGTCAAACATGGTGCGACTTTGGAGGCCGATGCCGCAGTAGTTCACCTCAACGGTTGCCCCAACAACCACGGGCGCGCCAGCGCCGGTGGTCAGATCAAGTGACACCAATTCGCTCGCCGGGGTGGCACCCGCCGCGACCGTGACGGTCGGCACCCCGGCGGCATCAAGTTGCACCACGACTCCCCCGGATTCTTGGCCTTCCATCGGCGCTGATTGCTCCGGGGTGGGTGGTTGTGCAAGCGCGCAATCAGTCGTGGCAAATGGCGCTAGCGCGGCGTCGGTCACCGGGGTAGTGGTCGGTGCCTGGTTAACCTCGGTACTCCCCGAACAGCCGGCTAGCAGCAGAGCCACCCCGAGGGCGGCCGCGGAAGGCAATAAAACGTAATTAAGTGATCGGCGCATTGCCCAACCATAACCTGCTGTCACATGCTGGCTATCAGGCGCTCAACTCGTTCATCCACGGCCAAGAATGGGTCCTTGCAGAGCACTGTTCGTTGCGCTTGATCATTTAACTTTAGGTGTACCCAATCCACCGTGAAATCCCGATGCTTTTCTTGGGCTCGACGGACGAAATCCCCGCGCAATTTGGCCCGGGTGGTCTGGGGCGGGGTCGATTTGGCAGCGAAAACATCGATATCCCTGGTTACTCGATCAACTAGCCCCTGGCGCTCCATAATCGAAAACAGCCCCCGATTTCGGGCGATATCGTGATAAGCCAGATCCAACTGGGCGATCCTTGGGGCATTCAGAGACAGGTCGTGCTTGGCCATATACCTCCCCAACAGCCGCAATTTAATTGCCCAGTCGATCTCCCGGTCGATCAGCGATAGATCCTCCGCTTCAATGGCCTTAAGGGCCCGGCCCCATAACTCCAGCACCCGCGCAATCGTGCCGTCTTCGGTAAGGCCGCGTCGATCGGCAAAATCAGCGGCTTTTTCGTAGTACTCCCACTGCATCTCCAGGGCCGATAATTCTCGCCCGGTGCTGAGCTTCACGGTTTTGCGGCCGGTCAGATCATGGCTCATCTCCCGAATCGCCCGGATCGGATTCTCCAGCGACATATCGCGCATCACCACGCCGGCTTCGATCATTCGCAAGACCAGATCCGCGGTCCCTACCTTGAGCATGGTTGTTACTTCACTCATATTTGAATCACCAACTATTACATGAAGGCGCCGGTAGAGCTCGGCATCAGCGTGTGGTTCGTCACGGGTATTGATAATCGGGCGGGATCTAGTGGTCGCACTGGAGACCCCCTCCCAGATGTGGTCAGCACGTTGACTTACGCAGTACTGCGCTCCGCGCGGGGTTTGTAGTACCTTGCCCGCGCCCGTGATGATTTGCCGAGAAACAAGGAACGGAATTAGTTGGTCGGCCATTTTCGCAAATTCGCCATGGCGTTCGATTAAGTAATTCTCATGGCAGCCGTATGAGTTCCCAGCCGAGTCCGTATTGTTCTTAAAGAGATAAATATCACCGCTAATACCCTCGTCACGTAGCCTGCGCTGGGCGTCGGTTACTAGGCCTTCGAGAATGCGTTCCCCAGCGCGATCGTGAACTATAAGTTGCGGGATGCTGTCGCACTCAGCGGTTGCGTATTCGGGGTGCGAACCGACGTCCAGATAAAGCCGGGAACCGTTGCGCAGGAAAACATTACTGCTGCGGCCCCACGAGACAACGCGCCTAAATAGGTATCTAGCCACTTCGTCTGGGCTAAGGCGCCGCTGGCCCTTAAAGGTGCAGGTGACTCCGTACTCGGTCTCTAGGCCAAAGATCCGGCGGTCCATACCAATACCCTAGGCCAAAGTCAGCCGAGGAGCTCGGTCATTTTGCTGACGTTTATTCGACTGAAGGTACGACGCGGGCGATTACGATCAAGGACCGCCACCTCTAGTTCGGCCGCGGTTAGCACTCGCACTTCATCGGACCCGAATCTACCAAGTAGGTCCACAGCCATTCGCAGGGCCTGTGACAAGGAAAGGCCGCTTTGCCAAGACTCCGCGAGTCCTGCGCTAATTGACTCCGCCGAACCACCCATTGCCACGTACCCATGCTCATCGGCCACTGATCCATCAAAGGTTAACCGGTAGAGCTGGTCTAGATCTTCGGTAGCACCGACTTCGGCAACCACGATTTCAACCTCATAGGGCTTTGGGGTCTCGCTGAAGATAGTGCCTAGGGTTTGGGCGTACGCATTTGCCAAACTCCTGCCGGTAACGTCACTTCGGTCGTACGCATAGCCGCGCATGTCAGCCAAGCGCACGCCGGCGACCCTTAGATTCTCGAACTCGTTATATTTTCCAACCGCGGCAAAACCAATTCGATCGTATATCTCACTGATCTTGTGCAGGGCCCGCGACGGGTTCTCAGCGACAAATAAAATGCCCTCGTCGTACTCAAGCACAATTACGCTGCGGCCTCGAGCGATACCTTTGCGGGCGAAATCAGCTTTGTCCTTGATAATTTGTTCAGGTGAGACATAAAACGGGACGCTCATGCGGCTCCCCCGTCATTGACCTGTGCTACCGGTCCATCCGGACGATCCATTCGATTCCCAACGAGCCTCGTCGCCTTGGCGGCAATATCGGACTCGTCCACGATACGCACACCTTGGCGGTCAGCCACTGCTACAACCGGAAATATTCTTCGAGCGAGGTCCGGGCCACCGGTTGCACTGTCATCGTCCGCCGCATCATAAAGGGCTTCGAGGGCTACGGCTATTGCATCATCGAGACTAATATTGGGTTGGTACAATTTCTTAAGCGAGCCGCGCGCAAAGAAAGCACCAGAACCGACGGCATAGAAATCATGCTCTTCATACCGACCACCGGTTACGTCATATGAAAAAATGCGGCCCCGTTCCCGAATGAGGTCGAAGCCCGCGAGCAGGGGAACCACGGCCAACCCTTGCATTGCTAGGCCGAGATTGCCACGAAGCAAGGTCGCGAGCCTGTTGGCTTTCCCATCAAGGGAAAGCGAGAGCCCTTCGATCTTCTCGTAATGCTCAAGTTCGACCTGGAATAAACGCACGAGCTCTACCGCGATTCCCGCGGTGCCAGCAATGCCGATCATCGAATGCTCGTCAGCGACAAATACTTTCTCAATATCGCGCTGGGCGATAACATTTCCCATCGTGGCTCGTCGGTCACCCGCCATCACCGCACCGAATGACCCCCGCAAGGACACGATGGTCGTGCCGTGCGGTGCCAATGCATTGGGATCTCCCGAAGTCGCCACCATGCGCCCCGGGAGTACCTCAGGGGCCAGATCCGCCAGAAAGTCGGCGAATGAAGACGAGCCGGTTGCGAGATAGGCCGGTGGGAGTCCAAGACGCGGGGTCATTGGCCACCTTTTTGGACGAATGACTTTACGAAATCCTCGGAGTTCTCTTCGAGTACTTCATCAATCTCATCCAGGATCGAATCGACGTCGGCATCTAGACCCGCTTTGGTCGCCACCTCGACCGTAGCTTTGACATCATCGACTTCAACATCGCGACCGGTGCGGCGCTCGGCTTTCTCCTGCTTAGGCATGCACATAGGCTACCGGCTCGGCCGCGCGCCGGTAAGTTGGACTCAGTCTGCGGAGTTCGCGGTTAAAGTTCGCACCAGATCCTCAGCCGTCGGGCAGGAATCCAGTAAAGTCTCAACGTGTCCCTTGGTGCCACGGGTTGGTTCTAGGGTTGGGACTCGCAAGAGTGATTTACTCTCCGGAATATCGAATACCACCGAATCCCATGACGCGGCAGCGATCGACTCTGGGTACCGGCGTATGCATTCTCCGCGGAAGTAGGCCCTGGTATCAACCGGGGGCGCGGTTACCGCCGCCAGCACCTGCTCATCGGTGAACATTCGGGTCAAGAGCCCACGCTGTTCTAGTTTGGCCGCCAAACCGCGATCACGTCGAATGTCGGCGTACTGCAGGTCGATCGCCTGTAGCTTCGGGGAATCCCAGCCCAAAGAGTCACGGGCCCTGAAACCCTCCAACAGTTGCAGTTTTGCTATCCAATCCACCTCGGCCGCGCAGCCCCAAAAATCGGTGCCGAGGCCAACCAGCATCCCCTCCCAGCGCGTCAGCACATCGCGGGTTTGATCATCAAGTTTGGCTCCGTACTTTTCATCGCAGTACTTGGTGGCGAGTAACCAGAATTCTTGCTGGATCTCCAGTGCGGTCAATCTCCGGCCGTGTTCCAGGGTTAGGCGATGGGTCAGGGTCGCATCGTGGCTCACCTGATGAATTTCCCGGACCGGGTGCTGCGGCATGAAATCGTGTCCCTGCAGGAATTGATCTTCGATCATCGAAAGCACTAACGAAGTGGTGCCCAATTTCAGATAAGTTGCCACGTCACTGAGGTTCGCATCCCCAACGATGACATGCAAGCGCCGATAAAGCTCAGGGTCGGCGTGCGGCTCATCCCGGGTATTGATGATTGGTCGTTTCAGGGTGGTCTCAAGCCCGACTTCAACTTCAAAGAAGTCGGCGCGCTGACTAATCTGGTATTGCAGGTCACGACCGTCTTGTCCGATGCCGAGGCGACCGGCACCGGTGAATACCTGGCGGGTGATGAAGAACGGAATGAGGCAACGCACGATTTCGGCAAAGGGTGTAGCTCGGCGCATCAGATAATTCTCATGGCAACCGTATGACGCACCTTTATTGTCCGTGTTGTTCTTGTACAGTAAAATTGGTAGACCACCGGGTGCGGAAGTTGCCAATCTCGCAGCAGATTCCATCACCACCATTCCAGCTCGATCCCAAAGCACGGCATCCCTCGGGTTGGTAGCTTCAGGGGCCGAGTACTCAGGATGTGCATGGTCGACATAAAGGCGTGCCCCATTTGTCAAAATGACATTCGCCATACCAAGATCATCATCGGTCAACTGCGAAATATCGGCCTCGGCGCGTGACATATCGAACCCACGAGCATCGCGGAGTGGGTACTCCTCGTTGTAATCCCATTTGGGACCGCGCCTGACACCGGGTAGGGCGAAATTCGCGTATGCGTTGACAATCTGCGAGGAGGCGAACATCGCATTTGCTGCCGGCTGACCGGTCACTGAAATCCCGTACTCGGTCTCTATCCCCATCACCCGATGCACGCTCATCTTGGCATCAACGACCTAATGGTGATCAACTTAAAGATACTGACCGGTATTTGCGATGGTCGCGATGGACCGACCCGCCTCACTACCCTTCTTGCCTTTTATAAGGGTGCGGATGAACGTGATTCGTTCGCCTTTCTTGCCGGAGATTCTTGCCCAGTCATCCGGGTTGGTGGTGTTGGGTAGATCCTCGTTTTCGCGGAACTCGTCGACGCAGGCGTCCAAGACGTGGTGGACTCGAATACCCTTCTCGCCCGTAGCGAGAAAATCCTTGATGGCTGACTTCTTCGCCCGCGAGACGATATTTTCGATCATGGCTCCGGAGTTGAAATCCTTGAAATAAAGCACTTCTTTATCACCATTTGCGTAGGTCACTTCCAAGAACCTATTCTCCTCCGCCTCCGAATACATGAATTCAGCCGATCTTTGAATCATGGCGGTGCAGGCGGCCTCAGCGTCGCCACCATGTTCGGCCAAATCGTCAGCGTGAATTGGCAAAGTAGGGATCAGATACTTGCTGAAAATCTCCCGGGCGGCTTCGGCATCGGGTCGGTCGATCTTGATCTTGACATCAAGGCGTCCGGGGCGCAAGATCGCCGGATCGATCATATCCTCGCGATTTGAAGCTCCGATGACGATCACATTATCGAGGGTTTCGACGCCATCAATCTCACTTAGTAACTGCGGCACGATGGTGTTCTCGACGTCACTTGAGACACCGGAACCCCTGGTCCGAAAGAGGGAATCCATCTCATCGAAGAAGACGATCACCGGCATCCCCTCGGACGCCTTCTCGCGGGCCCGTTGGAACACTAGGCGGATATGACGCTCTGTTTCACCAACATACTTATTCAACAACTCCGGACCCTTGATATTGAGGAAGAACGACCGGCCCTCCTCGCGTCCAGTGCGTTCGGCAACCTTCTTCGCCAGGGAGTTTGCCACCGCCTTGGCAATCAAAGTCTTGCCGCAACCGGGTGGACCGTACAGCAAAATACCTTTGGGCGCCTTAAGCGCATGCTCTGCGTATAACTCCGGGTGCATGAATGGCATCTCCACCGCGTCCCGAATAGACTCGATCTGTTCGCGCAGACCACCGATATCTGTGTAATCGATATCGGGAACCTCTTCGAGGATCAACTCTTCGACTTCAGCCTTGGGAACTTTCTCGTAGACGTACCCGGCGCGCACATCAAAAAGCAAGGAGTCACCCGCCCGCACTTTCATTGCGCGAAGTGGGCCGGCGACTCGGACAACGCGTTCTTCGTCGGCGTGCCCGACAACCAGCGCTCGCTCCCCCGCCCCGAGATACTCCTTGAACGTAACGAGTTCACCAGTGTCCTCAAAAGTTCGAACCGCGACCACGTTCATCGACTCATTGAGCATGACTTCCTGACCGGGCTGTAGTGCGTCGGCCGCAATACTCGGGCTCACCGCGACGCGCAATTTTTTGCCGCCCGCCATGATGTCCACCGTGCCATCTTCGTGTAGATGCAAAAAGGCCCCGAAGCCACTCGGTGGCTCGGCCAGCCGGTCCACCTCGGCCTTCAAGGTGACAATCTGCTCCCGGGCATCGCGTAAGGTGTTGATGAGCCGGTCATTGTGGTCCTTTTGGGCGGCCAATTCACCGCGCAAATGGTTGAGGTCGGCGGTATTTGCCCCCGTGGGATCACCTGCGGACTGTGTCACTGCTCCTCCTACCGGTTGCCACCACGTATCTAGGCTCAGCCACGACTCTAACCGCAAAGCCCAACCTGGGCGCTTTTAGCAGGGCAGTGTCAAAAATTCGCCCCTGGTTGACGGACCGCGCCCTGCCTAAACGATTGGGCCGGTCTCCGCGATCGCCCCGGGGCCGGTGTAGTCGTGGCCGTAGGCACCCGGTGCCGGCCGGCGGCGGCGGATTGGCAAGACGGCACCTGGCGCTAAGCGCCGGGCAGTGACTAGAAACCCGGTATGCCCGCTCATTCGGTGATCTGGGCGTACGGAGAGGCCGTCTAGATGCCAGGTTCGCACCAGTGACTCCTCGGCCCGCGGTTCGGTCCAGTCGCCCGTGGATCGCAAAGTTTCGACGATCTTTGACAATTGGGTTGTCGTTGCGACGTAGCACACCAGCACCCCGCCGGGCTCTAAAGCCAGCGCCGCCGCCGGGAGGCACTCCCAAGGTGCGAGCATGTCCAGCACCACCGCGTCGAGACCGGTCTCCAAAAGGTGTTCCGCAAGATCACCAACCGTCAACCGCCAACAGGTAGGCAGCCCGCCAAACCAGGTGGCGACATTTCGAGTTGCTACCTCGGCGAAGTCGGCGCGACGCTCGAAGCTGTGGACGGAGCCAGCATCGCCAACCGCACGCAGTAGTGAACAGGTCAAAGCCCCCGAACCCACCCCCGCTTCGGCAACCTGCATCCGCGGCCCGAGTCCGGCCAAGCCAATAATTCGGGCCGCATCCTTTGGATAAATAACCGCAGCCCCCCTGGGCATGCTAAGCACAAAATCATCAAGCAGCGGCCGAAGTGCCAGGTACTCCGTGCTCCCGGAGTTGGTTACCACCGATCCTTGGACTAGGCCGATTAGGTCGTCGTGCTCAATGGCACCGCGGTGACTGTGGAATGACTTCCCCGGCGTCAAAGTGATCGTATGCATCCGCCCTTTCGGGTCGGTCAACTGCACTAAGTCACCGGAGGCGAATGGTCCACATCGGGCACTGTTAGTAACCGAAACCGGTTCGGTGGAAAACGGCGGGTGGGCGCGTGCCATTCGTCGAACACTAGTACTTGCCCATTGGCCTAGGCTGCAGCCATGACCTATTTAGAGGGCGCGGCCGGTCTCGCCGACTATCCGACTTCGCTTTCGCCCTCGCGAGCGAGCGACTACATGACCTGCCCACTGCTCTTTAGATTCCGATCAATTGATCGCCTACCACAAGAACCTTCGCCCGCAGCCTTGCGCGGCACCATGGTGCACCGAGCCTTAGAGCTCATCTTCGATTTGCCAACCAAGGATCGGACCTTGAGCGCAGCGACCCACTTACTAGAGCAATCCTGGGACGAACTTTGCGCTGCCGAACCGGCGTCGGCTGCTGTGCTGCGCACGGAGTTATCGCTAGGCCAAGAGTCGACCCCGACTGAAGTAGCGGCGGCTGTTATCGCCCCGGCGGCTGTCTTCCTCGAAACATATTTTGCCTTGGAGGATCCCCAGAGGCTTGAGCCACATGAACGCGAATTTGGTGTCAGCGTCGAGATAGCCGATAACTTCACTATCCGCGGCTTCATCGACCGCGTGGATCGCACACCGGACGGGGCAATTCGTATCGTTGACTACAAGACTGGTAGGGCGCCCGCGGCTCGGTACGAAGACAAGGCCATGTTTCAGATGCGGTTCTATGCGCTCGCTTGGTGGCGACTCACCGGAGTAGTGCCGAAGATGCTGCAACTTATTTATTTGGGCAGTAACAGTTTTTTGCGTTATGAACCAACACCAGGTGACTTAGAAGCCACTGAGTCCAAGATCCTCGCCTTGCGATTTGCGATCAACAAGTCCGCGACCAGTGGGGCATTCACGCCTACCACTTCGAAGTTATGTGACTGGTGCGCCTATCGGAACTTATGCCCCGCGTGGGGTGGTACCCCGCCGCCCCTACCGCCGGCCGACTTATGGACTGCTGGCGCAGTCCGAAGCCGTCTTGCCCCTTAATTGATCTTCACCAAACTAACTAGCCTGCTTTTGGGTTGCCAACTCCCATAAACTTGCGAAATCTTGACCAACCAAACTCCCGATTCGGCCAACATCGGCGAACTCGTCCAACAGCAAATGATGGCCAAGGGCTATCACCTGACAGCCAGCTGCTATTGCGGCGCGCAACCCGGTTGTTGAATCTTCCACCGCTAGGCAGTGTCGTGGGTCCGACCCCAGCAACTCGGCGGCGGTCACGAAGGGTTGCGGGTGTGGCTTGGGGTCACCCACCTCATCACCAACGACCAGGGCATCGAATGGGTCATAGCCAAGATCATCGATCACTCCCACATGCGCTCCGGTAACTACCGCACGCGGTGAGTTGGTGACGAGCGCGAGTGGCAAGTCGGCTGACCTAGCGCTAAGGACCAGCTCGCGAGCGCCAGGCAGCCAAGGGATGCGCTCGGCGTTGTATTGCTCGATAACCTTCGATAAGAGGTACTCCTCCACCCAATCGCTGCTGAATTCGGCCCATGAACCGGGGTCCAATTTGGAGCGGATGTGTTCAACAACCCGGGAGACCGGTCCCCCTAGGCAGTGCTCTTGATCTTCTTGCCCCCAGGTGCAGCCCATAAACTGGGTCGTTTGGGTCTCCGCTACCAACCAGAGGGGCTCCGAGTCGAGCAACGTGCCGTCCATGTCGAATAGCACGGCACTTGGTGACCTAGGTCGCATTGAAATATTTGGCTTCCGGATGATGCACGATAATCGCACTTGTTGACTGCTCCGGATGTAATTGAAATTCCTCTGAGAGCTCTACGCCAATTCTCGCCGGGTCCAAGAGTTTGACGATTTCACTCTGCTGCTCTAGGTCAGGGCAGGCCGGGTAACCAAATGAGTAACGCGAACCTCGATAGCCCTGCTTGCTGATAAGTGCATCCATGTCGGGATTATCTTCAGCACCCAGGCTTAGTTCCTCTCGAACTCGAGCATGCCAGAACTCAGCCAGCGCTTCGGTTAGCTGCACCGAAAGACCGTGTAACTCGAGATAGTCTCGATAGGCATCCGCGGCAAACAGCTTTCCGGTCGCGGTTGACGCAGCCTGCCCCATTGTCACCACCGTGAAGGCGACCACATCGAGTTCACCGGACTCTTTATCCCGGTAGAAGTCCGAAAGACAAAGATGTCGGTCGCGGCGCTGTCTGGGGAAGGTAAAACGCACCCGCTCTTTGCCCTCATCGGGGCCCTCGTGCCAAACCACTACCAGATCATCGCCCTGTGAGTAACAAGGGAAGTAGCCGTACACCACGGCCGGCTCAATCATTGACTCGGTAAGAATTCGATCAAGCCAAAAGCGCAGGCGGGGCCGACCTTCGGTCTCGGCCAATTCCAGGTATGAGGGCCCATCGCCCCGACTGGCCTTCAACCCCCACTGGCCCAAGAAAAGCGCCCGCTCATCTAGGAACGGGGTGTAGTCCGAAAGTGAAACCCCGCGCACCACCCGGCTGCCCCAAAATGGCGGCTTGGGCACCAAGACATCACGTGCGACATCTGAGCGCGCGGGCATATCAACCAACTCGGTCGTCTTCGGCTTCACCGGACTTTGCACACGGCGTTCCCGGCGCGCCGGAAGCGCGGCACCGGCTTCACCTCGCTTGATTGCCATCAGGGCGTCCATAAGTCGCAGGCCCTCAAACGCATCCCGGGCATACCGCACATCGCCTAGGTAAATATCACCGAGATCTTGTTCCACATATGAGCGGGTCAGTGCCGCTCCGCCAAGCAGTACCGGATACCGGGTAGCAACCCCGCGGGCGTTCATTTCTTCAAGGTTCTCCCGCATTATTACGGTGCTCTTAACCAACAATCCGCTCATGCCAATTGCATCAGCATCGTTATGTTCAGCGGCTTCAACGATCGCTGAAATTGGCTGCTTGATCCCAATATTTACGACGTTGTAGCCATTGTTTGTCAAGATGATGTCGACCAGATTCTTCCCGATGTCATGCACATCGCCCTTCACCGTAGCCAGCACCATGGTGCCTTTACCCGACTCATCGGCTTTGTCCATGTGGGGCTCTAGATAGGCAACCGCGGATTTCATAACCTCAGCGCTCTGTAGCACAAATGGGAGCTGCATTTCACCGGACGCAAACAACTCGCCGACTGTTTTCATCCCGGCTAGGAGTGTGTCATTTACTATCTCCAGGGCCGGCCGCTCCATTAAGCCTTCGTCGAGATCAGCTTCCAGGCCGATTCGCTCACCATCAATGATGCGACGTTCCAGTCGCTCGAACAGTGGCAGCGCCGCGAGTTCTTGGGCACGGGTTTCAGAATTCGATTTGGCCTCCACCCCCTCGAACAGCTCCAGATACCGCTGTAGCGGGTCGTAAGTCACCAAGTTGTTGTCGTCATAGCGCCTGCGGTCGTATACCAAGTCAAGGGCAACGGCACGCTGCTCATCTGGGATTCGACTCATTGGCAGGATTTTTGACGCGTGCACGATCGCCGAGTCCAGCCCCGCTTCAACGCATTCGTGGAGAAAGACCGAATTTAGAACCTGCCGCGCTGCCGGGTTAAGCCCGAACGACACATTGGAAAGTCCAAGCGTGGTCTGCACCGAGGGATACAGCGTTTTCAAGGTACGAATTGCGTCGATGGTTTCAATTCCGTCGCGACGGGTTTCTTCCTGGCCTGTTGCGATCGGGAACGTTAGGGTGTCGACCAGAATTGACTCAACGCTCATCCCCCAATTCGTGGTGAGATCCTTGATGAGGCGATCAGCTACCCGCACCTTCCATTCGGATGTGCGAGCTTGACCCTCCTCGTCGATCGTCAAGGCAACAACCGAGGCCCCATGCTCCTGCACCAGCGGCATGACTTTTGCGAAACGGGATTCCGGTCCATCGCCATCTTCATAGTTGACTGAATTGACAATTGCCCGGCCACCCAGCATTTCCAAACCAGCCTCGATCACCGCAGCCTCGGTAGAATCAAGCATGATGGGCAAGGTGGATGCGGTGGCGAACCGTCCGGCGAGGTTTTGCATGTCAGCAACACCATCGCGGCCGACATAGTCGATACAAAGGTCCAAGACGTGGGCACCATCTCGAATCTGGGCGCGCGCTATATCCACGCAGTCATCCCAATTCGCATCCAGCATCGCTTCACGGAAAGCCTTGGACCCATTAGCGTTGGTGCGCTCACCGATCGTGAGATAGGTCGTTTCTTGACGGAACGGCACCGATTGATACAGCGATGCCGCGCCAGCCTCAAAGAATGGGGTTCGGTTTTTTATCTCCCGCCCTCGCACGCGGTCCACCACCTGGCGCATGTGCTCGGGGGTGGTGCCACAGCAGCCACCGACCAGGCTGAGCCCGAACTCGCTGGTGAAAGTGTCGTGGGCGTCGGCCAATTCACTCGGGGTCAGCGGGTAGTGCGCACCGCCAGCCGCAAGAACCGGCAGTCCAGCATTTGGCATGCAGCTAAGCCCGATCGGAGAGCTTTTTGCCAGGGTACGAAGGTGCTCGCTCATCTCGGTAGGTCCGGTTGCGCAGTTAAGTCCGATCATGTCGATCTTAAGCGGCTCGAGTGCGGTCAGCGCGGCACCTATTTCGGTGCCGAGCAACATGGTGCCGGTAGTTTCGACCGTCATCTGCGCTATCACCACGATGTCTTTGCCACTTGCTGATACCGCCCGCTTGGCTCCGATGAGTGCCGCCTTCGCCTGCAAAAGATCCTGCGCAGTCTCGATCAAGATGGCGTCGGCGCCGCCGTCGATGAGGCCAGCGGCCTGGATTTGATAGGCGTCACGGAGCAAGGCGAATGGCGCGTGGCCAAGGGATGGAAGTTTGGTTCCGGGACCGACCGAGCCAAGGACCCAGCGTGGGCGGTCCGGGGTGGACCAACCACTAGCCACCTCGCACGCGATCTGCGCACCGGCGAGAGCTAGTTCGTAGATGCGGTCGGAGATGTCATACTCCCCCAAATTTGCATAATTCGCACCGAAGGTGTTGGTTTCGACGCAGTCAACGCCTGCCTTGAAATAAGCGTCATGGATACCCGCGACGACCTCCGGACGGGTCACATTTAAAATCTCATTGCAGCCTTCGTACCCCTGAAAATCATCTAGGCTCGGGTCGGCCGCTTGCAGCATGGTCCCCATGGCTCCATCGGCCACCACCACCCGCGAAGCAAGGGCCTGCCGCAAAGAATCCGCCATGATGGGCCTGAGTCTACCTATGCGCATCAGATCGGCACCCGATAGCGTTCCCAGCATGTCACGTCCAGACCTGCTATCCATCCAGGCAAGTGATGGGGCAGCGCTGACCGTTCGTCTGTGGCGCGCCGAAGGTGTGGACCAAATCCCCGTTCTGCTACTGCACGGCCTATCCCAACAGGGCCAATTTTGGACCCCGGTGGTTGACCGCTTGCGGGCCGGCACCGTTGCTGCACTTGATCAACGCGGCCACGGTAACTCGGACGTACCGGCGGATTTTGACTTTTCGATCCCGCGATGTGCCCAAGACATTGCGGACACCTGCGCTGCACTGGGCTGGGACAAAGTGCACCTGGTGGGCCACTCTTGGGGGGCTTCGGTGGCACTAAGTGGCGGCGCAAATTTTCCGCGACTTGTGAGTTCCATGGCCTTGATCGACGGTGGCCTTTGGGGTCCTAGCGATCTGGCCGCAGAAATCGGCCGCGACCAAACCTTGGAGCGCTTACGACCACCGGTTATCGCATTGCCCCCGGACGAACTTTGGCAGCTGCTGGCAAGTGGGGGCATGGCCGATTTTTGGACCGCGGAAACCCGCGCAGCACTAGCACCAACTTTTACCATGGGCGATGACGGCCTACTGCGAAGTACCCTCGGCCTCGAGCGTCACCTAATGGTGCTCGAGGGCATGCTGGATTACTCCCCCGAAGCTGATCTAGCCCGAGTGGATCACCCGATCTGGGTGGTACTTTGTGAAAGTAGCGTGGGTTCGGCGCCAGCGCGCGCCTTACTGCGCGCGGCCTCCAACCCGCAGATCCGACTCCAACGTTGGCAGGGCGCGGTCCACGACGTACCCTTGCAATGGCCAGCGATGGTCGCCGGGCTGATTGACACCATGGTCGAAGCCGGGCAGGTGGCAAGTCGGAAGGGGACAAGTCGTTGATCGAATTCGACGATCTGCCCGAATTGGTCGATCCGGTGCTGGTGGCCGCATTTGAAGGTTGGAACGATGCCGGGGATTCCGCCTCCGGCACGATCAGCCACCTTTGTGAAGTGTGGGATGCCCAGCCACTGGCGGATTTAGATTCTGAAGAATACTACGACTATCAGGTCAATCGGCCGCATATCTCGACCGATGAATCCGGCGTGCGGCAACTTACCTGGCCAAGTACTCGGCTCTATGTAGCACGTATCCCCCTGGCCCCACGTGACATTATTTTAGTTCAGGGTATCGAGCCGAATATGAAGTGGCAGCAGTTCGTGCGCGAGATTTTGGGCTTGGCGGCCGAACTCGATGTGGCCCTGGTGGTTACCTTGGGTGCCCTGCTGTCCGACACGCCCCATACGCGCCCGGTGCCGGTCACCGGCACTTCAACCGATCTCAGTGTCGGCGCCCAATTGGGTTTAGAGGCCTCGCACTACGAAGGCCCAACCGGCATCGTCGGTGTTTTGCAGGAAGCCTGTATGCGATTTGGCATCCCGGCCGTCTCACTTTGGGCCGCAGTGCCCCATTACGTCGCCCAGCCGCCCTGCCCAAAAGCCACCTTGGCACTGGTACGCCGCGTTGAAGACCTTTTAGATATCGCAGTTCCACTTGGTGATCTGGTTGAAGAGTCCCGGGCGTGGGAAGTCGGCGTAGATGAACTGGCTGCCGAGGATGACGAGGTTGGTGATTACGTGAAGCAACTAGAAGAGGCCCGCGACACGGTAGACCTTCCCGAGGCAAGTGGTGAGGCAATCGCCAAGGAGTTCGAGCGCTACCTGCGCCGTCGGGGCGCTGACGAGCGTTAGGCCCTGCCCTGCGTAGCCAGTACTTCAATTGAGTGTGCGGTGGCTACATCAACTGTTGACATATCAGCCTGCCCGTCGATTACCGCCAAGATCCCCAGGGCAACTTTCTTGCCAAGTTCAACACCCCATTGATCGAAAGAATTGATGCCCCAAAGGGCCCCTTGCACGAAGACACTGTGCTCATAAAGTGCGATCAATGCCCCAAGGGTGAACGGGTCGAGCCTGGGTGCTGAGATAACCGAGGTCGGCCGGTTGCCGGGCATAACTTTATGCGGTGCTAACTCCTTGCTGGTGCCATCAGCGGCTACCTCGTCAATGGTTCGTCCGCGCGCAAGGACCGCGGCCTGCGCTAACGCATTTGCGATCAGCATATTTTGCTGATCACCCAAAGGATTGTCCGACTGCGCGATCACGATGATGTCGCAGGCCACCGGGCTCGTCCCTTGGTGGATCAACTGATAGAACGAGTGCTGTCCGTTAGTCCCCGGCTCACCCCAGACGATGGCACCGGTTTGGTAAGTCACCGGGGTCCCATCCAAGCGTACCCGCTTACCGTTGCTCTCCATTGTCAGTTGCTGTAGGTATGCCGGGAATCGAGAAAGATATTGCGAATATGGAAGCACCGCGTTGGTGCTGATGTTTAAGAAGTCGCGGTTCCAGACCGCCAGTAAACCCATTATTACCGGAAGGTTTTGATCGGCCCTAGCGGTTTCAAAGTGCTTATCCATCGCATGAAAGCCAGCAAGCAGTTGGGAGAAGGCTTTGGGGCCGATTGCGATCATGGTGGATAGTCCGATTGCGGCATCCATTGAGTACCGTCCACCTACCCAATCCCAAAAACCGAACATATTCTTGCTATCGATACCGAATTTCTCAACAAGTTCCCGGTTGGAAGAGACAGCAACAAAATGGTTAATGACGGCTTTCTCGCCGAGGGCAGACACCAGCCAGGCGCGAGCGGCCCTGCCATTCGTCATGGTCTCCAAGGTCGAAAATGTCTTAGACGCGATGACAAATAGCGTGCGTGCTGGATCAAGGCTGCGAAGCACCTCACTTAAATCAGTCGGATCTACATTCGAGACAAAATGGAATCCCATGTCACGTTTCGAGAAATCGCGCAGCGCTTGATATGCCATGGCAGGGCCAAGGTCGGATCCGCCGATACCGATGTTGACAATCGCATTGATGCGTTTACCGGTTGCTCCGCGCCACTTTCCGTTGCGCACAGACTTTGCAAAATTACCCATGAGATCAAGAACCTCATGCACTTCGGAAACCACATCAACCTCATCAACGATGAGCCTGGCCCCCCGCGGTAGCCGCAAGGCGGTGTGGAGCACCGCACGATCCTCGGTGGTATTGATGTGCTCCCCCGCGAACATCGCAGTGCGGCGGTCAAATACACCCTGTTTCTCCGCTAACTCAATTAACGCTGCCAGCGCCTGCGGCGTGATCTGCTGTCTCGCGAAGTCCAAGGTGATGCCCGCGGCTGAGACTGTCGACCGCGCCGGCCGGCCCGGATCAGCGTCAAGCAGATCGCGAATCGTTGGCACTGCCGCCGCGGCGGCCGCTAGCTCGGCCCATTTCGGGTTAGCGGATGGGTCCGGGGACGTGGGTCCAGATGTCATGGCCTTAGCCTTCCACTAGCGTTCCCATGGGCGAGCACGCCCACCTACTTATGGAGCCAAGATGTCAAACAACCCCAACAGCCTCACCTTCGCCATGGTGGGCCTAGGTCGCATGGGGAACGGACTGGTGCAGCGCGCCATGCGCGCCGGACTCAATGCGGTGGTCTATGACCATGCTCCGAATGCCGTTGCCGCGTTGGCCGCCCAGGGAGCTACCGGCACCGACAGCCTGCAAGCGCTGGTGCAGGCCCTGCCCACGCCCCGGGCAGTGTGGGTCATGGTGCCCGCTGGTGCCATCACCGAACAGGTGGTCACCGAACTGTCCGGGCTACTTCAGCCGGGTGATTGCATCATCGATGGCGGCAACTCTTACTACCGAGATGACATCCGCCGGGGCACCGTTTGCGCCGCCGGGGGCATCGACTACCTCGATGTCGGTACCTCTGGTGGAGTCTGGGGGCTCGAGCGCGGCTTTTGTCTGATGATTGGTGGGCCTAAGCCCAGCGTGGATCGACTCACCCCCCTTTGGAACGCAATAGCACCGGGCGTGGCGGCGGCGCCTCGCACCGCGGGCCTAAGCGGAGATCCGACCCCGCAGGAACAGGGCTGGTTGCACTGCGGTCCCGGCGGCGCCGGCCACTTCGTGAAGATGGTGCACAACGGCATCGAGTACGGACTAATGGCCGCCTACGCGGAGGGGCTAAATGTACTCAAGCACGCAGGCGCCGGACTCGTGAAACGCGACCAGGATGCGGAGACTGCTCCACTTAGTGACCCGCAGTTCTATCAATATGACATCGACGTGCCCGCCGTCGCAGAATTGTGGCGACGTGGCAGTGTTGTCGAATCGTGGCTATTGGATTTAACCGCCCAGGCATTACAGGCTTCCCCGGAGCTAGCAGAGTTTGGCGGCCGCGTTTCTGACAGTGGCGAAGGCCGTTGGACCCTGATCGCCGGAATTGAAGAGGGTGTGCCCACTCCGGTCCTGGCCGCGTCTGTCTACGAACGCTTCGACTCCCAAGGGGCCGCTCTCTTCGCAAACAAGATTCTCAGTGCGATGCGCAAGGAATTCGGCGGACACGACGAGAAAGCCTCAACTTAGCCGGACGCCGAGCAGTGCATCACATATCGAGGCAACCTGCGCTGGCGCTGACCGATTCGATCCACCGCTCGCGGTTGTTTCCATCGCCCAGCGGTCTATTACTTCCAGCGCGGTCGGGGTCTGCATATCGTCACTTAGTAGCTCGCGCACTCTTTCAAGTACCAAGTCGGCGCTCGGGCCAGCCGGCGCGGCGGTCGCAGTCCGCCACAGCGCCAAACGCATGGATGCATCCGTTAGGTCCGGTGGCGTCCAGGCCCAATCAATGCGGTAGTGGTGGGCGAGAAGCGCAAGCCGAATGGCCATCGGATCAACGCCATCGCGTCGCAAGTGCGAGACAAAAACCAAATTCCCACGGGACTTAGACATCTTGTGACCTTGCCAACCCACCATCGCGGTGTGCACATAATGCCTCGCATACGGCCAGGTCGAGTTACGAACCTGCGCCTCAGCAGCCCCCATCTCATGATGCGGAAATGCCAGATCACTGCCGCCGCCTTGCACATCGATTGGCATCCCCAAGTAGTCAAGGGCAATTGCCACGCACTCGATATGCCACCCGGGGCGGCCGTGGCCCAGGTGCGTATCCCAGGCTGGCTCGCCCGGGCGCGCGGCCTGCCAGACCAGGCAGTCCAGCGGATGCCTTTTGCCGGGGCGGGCTGGATCACCACCGCGCTCTGCGAAGATATTGATCATCTCCGCCTCGTCCAAATTGGTCACCGAGCCAAAACGCGGGTCGGAGTGGACCGAGAAGTACAGGTCGTCGGCCACTTGGTAGACAGCACCCAGCTCCTGCAGGTACGACACGTGGTTGGCCACGGACGGGATGGCTTCCACCGCCCCGATGTAGTCATCGGGTGGGATTACCCCCAAGGCATGCATATCCGCTCGAAACACTTCGGTTTCACGCTCAGCGATGGCCCGCCAATCTTCGCCGAGTGCTACCGCTCGCTCCAGCAGCGGGTCATCAATATCGGTCACATTTTGCACGTATTTAACGTCGTGGCCACCATCACGCCAGATTCTTTGCAGGATGTCGAACGCTAGATAGGTGGCAGCGTGTCCCAGGTGAGTTGCGTCATAGGGGGTGATACCGCAGACATAAATAGTGGCAGTCGGGCCCGGTGCGGTAGGCCGAATTTCACCGGTGGCGGTGTCAAATAGCCGAAGCGGGAGACCTTGGCCCGGTAACGCGGGGATCAGCGGTCCCGCCCATGACTTCATAACACCACCCTAGCCGCGCATTCACCAGGGCGTTGGCACCGACCAAGATTAAAAAACAGGCCATGGGATGGCGGGCCAGCCCGGCGCCGGCATCGGAAATGTGCGCGTTGAGAGCAGTTGCTCCATTCGCCGTTCCAAGGCAACCACCTCATCGGCCGTCAACCACCTCGTGATCGCTTCTGGTAAACCCGTATCGATCATCGCGCGCATTGCTGCGACCGGTTCATTTAACTCTTCCGGCATTTCGTTTCCTGCCCAACCCCAAAGAACTGTCCGCAATTTATCCTCGTCACTAAAACTCACTCCATGATCGATGGCCCAGACACGATTGCTGGCATCAACGAGTAGATGACCTCCCTTGCGGTCCGCATTGTTGATCACCGCATCAAGTAGCGCAACCTTCTGAAGTGCCACATCACGGGAATGCACCAGCGATACGAGACCTCCAGATTGATCGGTACCATCGAAGACGTGAAGCCAGTCGCTCAGATCTGCCCCTGCTGCAAGTACTGAGACAAGTGGGGCATCGGAAACCTCATCAATCCACACCTGACACATTCCCGGGCCCGCGGGCCCAAAGGTGCGCCAAACAGTTGGCGGCACTACACCCAGCGCTAATGCTTCTGACATTTCATAGCTTGCGACCTCACGCATCGATAACGTACCTTCTGGAAAGTCCCAAAGCGGTCTTTCACCGGCTACCGGTTTGTAGACACAGCGCACGCGGCACTCAGCTGACACCGAAACAATGCAGCGCAGGGTGCCGTTCGAAGCACCCGCCAACCTACCTTCGACTTCGAGTTCGCCGGCCGACAACGCCTGCAGCAACTCTTGCGTTCCAATCCATTGGGTGGCCGATGAAATCATGTGCGGCGTCGATACCCATTCGCCCGCGGACAAATGTGGCCCTCTGGATCCAGCGGCTGGTTGCAAAACGGGCACGGTGGACGGCCCGCGGCGGCGACCGCACGGGTCCGCTCCGCAAAACTACGAGCCTGCGCGGCACTTAGCCACACCCTCAGCGTGTCGACGCCCTCGGCATCGTCATCGGCGATTTCGGGGACCAGGCCACCTTCTTCTGCCACGGCGTGCGCTTCGATTACGACCCGTGAAGTTGCTTCATCCCAACCCAGGGCCATGGCACCTACCCGGAACTCTTCAAGGATCGGCAACTCCAAAGGGGCCACATCAACGACGCTTACCGCCCCCGCATCCGGAATATCAACAAGTGGGGACCGGGTCTCGCGCACCTCATCAAGTAATTGATCAGTACGCTCGGCCAGCACCAAAGCTTGCTGCTTTTCGATAACGACGCTGGTGATCGAGTTACCTTGTCGGGCTTGTAAGAAGAAGGTACGTTCACCAGGCATCCCGACCGTACCTGCGACGAACCTTTCCGGCTCGGTGAAGTTGAAGACCTGACGCGCCATCAGCCGGCACCCCCACCGATGACCGCGTCGCTTGACCGGTGTCGCGTTGTAGAGCTTTTTACTTTCTTTTCACGCTTTTTGGACTGCGGACGCAGGTTGGCGAGATCGCCGCCGGTGTCGTTAGTTAGCAGCACGAAGGGTCGGGTTGGTGCGTACCGAATAACACTAATTGAGCAGGGGTCTATCTGAATTCGTTGGAA
>BJGE01000028.1 GCA_014190275.1 Actinomycetes bacterium
ATCGGGTCGGTATCTGTTGGGAGTGCTATGTCGGTTGGGAGTGCTATGTCGGTTGGGAGTGCTATGTCGGTTGGGAGTGCTATGTCGGTTGGGAGTGCTATGTCGGTTGGGGTAGCTGCGGCACTGGGGAAGTTGTCGGCGGTGAGCATGTCTTCGGCCGCCGGGCTGGCGGCACTATCAGCGCTGGGGAAGTTGTCGGCGGTTAGCAGGTCGCCGCCGGCGTCGGCACCGTCAAGTGGCGCCTGCTCAAGTGGCGCCTGCTCAAGTGGCGCCTGCTCAAGTGGCGCCTGCTCCAGCGGCACTTCATCCGAAGGCACCGCGTCGGTAGTGGGTGCACTCCCATCAACTGGGATCGGATCCGTCGCGGGTGCGTAGCCACCGGCTGGATAGGGGACCGTGAGCATTAACCCGGTTTCGCCGCCGAATAACTCCGGGAACCGGGTGGCAACCGCTGGCAGGCCTACGGCGATCCCAAGTGTTAGACCGGCCAGATAGGGGCCGCGGAGTCGAGCCCCGATCCAGCCGATGATCAGGCCGACGGCAATACCGCCAAACCCGGCCAAGATCATCGACCAGATTGGATTCCACTGCCAACCAAGAATAGGGACGGTCTGCCAGTTCAAGCTGGTGAGCGCGAATACATACCCGCCGATTGCCATCAACGCGCCGTTACCCAATGACACCTGGCCAGAGAGGCCGACCAGGATCACCATGCCGAACATTGCGGTCGCGTACATCGCCGCGAGTGCCAGGTAGTAGCTCATCAAGGGGTCGACTGCATCGTTGAGGCGCAGCAATATGGCCCAAATCACCACGACGATGACGAGGTGGCTAATTAGCCGGGCGCCAGGCAGGCGCAGCAAATTCACCATGCTGCCCCTAGACCGATCGCGCTTTGTGATGGCTGAAGATGCCTTCGGGTTTTAGGATCAAGTTCAGCGCGAGCAGCAGTAACGCAACTATCGGTGCGTTACCCGAGTCGCTATATCCGGAGACCAGCGAGATGACCAGCCCCGTGAACACTCCGATGGAGATCGCGCCTATCAAGGAGTCGAGGCCGCCGATGACGGCGACGGTGAAGGCGTAGACCAGCAAGATGTCGAAGCTGTTCGGTGAGATTGTCGAAACCGGGGCCACCAAGACGCCGGCGACAGCCCCGACTGACCCCGCTAGGGCCCAGCCGAAAGTAAGAACACGCGAAACTCGAACACCGGAGAGTTTGGCAACTTCCGGGTTGAATGCGGCGGCGCGCATAGACAGGCCGAGTGAGGTCCTGGTGAAAAGCAGGGTGAGGCCAAGGACGAGCAAGGCCGTGACACCGATGACGACAAAGTCATAAACCGAGATTGGCCACACCCGCCCGGCGAACTCGATCCCGGCGTTATTGAATGGCTGCGGGAACGCTTGGCTGCCGCCCGGCCAGATCATCCCGGCCGCGGCCTGCAGCGCGATAAGCACGCCAAAGGTGGCGATGATGGCCCCGGAGGTGTCGTTGCGTTTAACCGGGCGTAGCACCAGGTATTGGATGAATACTCCGAGAATTGCGCCGGCTGCCAGAGCGCCCACGAGTGCGATAAACCAGGAGCCGGTCCAGGTCTGGATGGAAAGCGCGATGAAGGTGGTGAACATCGCCTGCCCAACCTGCGCGAAGTTCACCACGCGCGTTGAACGCCAGATGAGCACCAACGACAGGGCCATCAGCGCGATGATCGCACCGGATCCGAGGCCGCCGAGTAGATAGTCAAGGAATGTTGTCATGGTGTCACCTCCTAATAGCCCAGATAGGCATGTCGAAGCTGCTCATCGGACGCGATCTCGGAGCCACTACCGACCATGACGACCTTGCCCAGGTTCAGGACGACCCCGGTGGTGGCAACCCGCAGTGCGGTCACGGCATTTTGCTCAACCAGCAGGACCGCCAGATTGGATTCGGTAGCAAGCCGGCTCACCAATTCGAGAATCTGGGTGACAATAAGTGGCGCAAGGCCAAGGGACGGTTCATCAAGAAGCAGCACCCGCGGGTCGGACATCAGGGCCCGGCCAATCGCAAGTTGTTGGCGCTCACCGCCACTTAGGGTGTCGGCCCGCATGCCGCGACGCTCGGCCAGCACCGGAAATAGGTCGAATACTTGCCCCTGGGTGGCGTTACGGGCCGCCTTATCGCGCCACAGGCCGCCAAGGCGTAGATTTTCTTCGACGGTTAACTCAGGAATGGTGGATCGGCCTTCGGGGACGAGCGAGACGCCGAGGCGGACGATGTCCTCGGGTTTACGGCCGGTGATTGTGACTCCGCCAACAGTTGCACCGCCGGATCCTGGCTTAACTAACCCGGACAAAGTGCGCATGAGCGTTGACTTGCCGGCGCCGTTGGCCCCGATGACCGCGGTCACCTCACCCGTTGGCACTGTTATCGAAACATTGGACAGGGCTTGAACCGCACCGTAGTTAACCGAAAGATCCGTGATCGTCAGCATCAGGCGGCGCCTTCCTCGCCCAGATAGGCAGCCAGGACCGCAGGGTTTTGACGTACGGCATCAGGGCTGCCGGCCGCGATGACCTTGCCAGCATCCAGGACCCAGATGAGATCGCAGACTTCCATCACCAGCTCCATGTGATGCTCAACGAGTAGCACAGTTCGCTTGGGCACCCAGCTGCGGATTAGGTCCGCTAGTTCGGAGATGTCAGCGGCGCTGATGCCACCAGCGGGCTCATCCAGCAGGAGTATCTGGGGGTCACTGACTAGGGCGCGTGCGAGTGCAACCCTTTTTTGTATCGGGTATGGGAGTTCACCGGGCAATCTGCCCGCCGCATCCGCGATATTGAGCTCATCAAGTACGTTCATTGCCTGCTCGCGTAGCCGGTTCTGCTCGGAATCGGTCCACGGCATGGCCAGTGCTTGGGCGATGATGCCGCTACGCACCTGCGATGAGCCACCGATCATTACGTTCTCAAGGGCGCTCATGGTCGGGAAAAGCCCGACGCCTTGCAGGGTGCGGGCAATACCCATCTTCGTCAGGTGATGGGGGTGCATGTGTTTTTGCCGCTTGCCGTCTACTTTGATGTTGCCGCTGTCGGCGGGGACGAAGCCACTGATGACGTTGAAGACCGTGGTTTTTCCGGCGCCATTTGGCCCGATGAGTCCGGTGACGGTGCCCTGCGGCACTCCGATGTTGACACTATCGAGGATCTGCAGCCCACTTAGGTTGACGCTGATGTCGACCATTTCCAAAATGGGATCGGTGAGCGGAAGAAAGTACTTCACCCAGCCGCCCCCATTCCTTCAGAATCGCGTCACCTTACCCGCGAAGCAGGGTTCGGCGCTCGCTAATTGGCGTTTGGCTTATGCCGCGGGTAGGCGAAGCACGCTGACCGCGAAGTCGGCATCGGGCCGCCAGGGCCTTAGATCCCAGGTGGCAAACCGGTGCTCGAGGGTGAATCCGGCCCCGGCGAGGTGCTTATCGAAGTCTGCTATTTCATATCGGTCGGTGTGGAAGCCAACCACCGCGAAGCCATCGGGCTTCAGATGCTGCGCAATGCGGCGAAGTACATGTTCCTCGGTGCCGCGCGCGACAAAGGCGAGCACATTGCCCGCCATGACGGCGGCATCAAATGGCTCGGCTTGGCCTTGGGTTGAAAGGTCAAGTTCACACAAATCCGAGATTAGCCAAGTTGGGCCCACGTGGTCGGCCTTGGCCGCGGCGATCAACTCGGGGTCAACATCCACGCCGACCACCTCATGCCCGCGGGCATACAAAACAGCGCCGACCCGCCCGGGGCCGCAACCGGCATCAAGGATGCGTGAAAGTGGTGGCACCATCGCATCGATGAGGCGAGCTTCGCCGCCCAGATCACCGCCTTCGGCTGCCATCGTCCGAAAGCGTTCGATGTACAGCTGTGAGTGGCCCTCATCGGTATCGGTGAACCAGCGCGGTGTTGTCATCCCCTGCGTGTTGCAAAAGTGAATGCGGCTAACCCGACCACGATGGCACCTGCGCCCGCGCCGATGTAGAGGATCTCGCTGGGATCATTAACGTCAACTAAATAGCCGAGGAAAACCACCGCGATGATTGCGACCACCACACCGATGAGCTTGTTCTTGAGGTCATCAAGGGAGCGAATCTCCAGCCAGTCGGGTAATTTCACCGAACTGTCAACGAAGAGCTCGTATAGGCCGTAGCCAATTACCAAGAGCACGGTCGCCAGGAGCAAGGTATCGACGGCGGTCAATATCCCCACGACTGATTGCTTGACGGTAACCGTTTTGTTTACGAGGTTGACCATGGAAACCCCGATTTCCCAGACGCCGAGGATCATTAGGACAAATGAGCCGATAATCGTCCCGATGGCTGGGACGGCTACTACATATCGGGACAGTTCAATGATGCGGCGCATGTATCCACGATAGCCCTAGTCTTTTCACAGGCGTGAGTGACTTGGGCGTCGGGCGCCGCTACCATCGGTTCAGAGACCGAATTTCAGGCCTACCTTGGAGCGCTGCCTTATGTCAGCTAATACGACCACCGATACCCGTACTTCGTTCCCGCCAAATGACCCATCGACCTGGCGTAACGTGCCTTATTCATCGGTGCCAATTGACCCGGCCCGGGTGCAGTTACTCCTGGATCAAGAGTGGGAGCGATTTGCCGCCACCACCGGCGGTTCAGCTGCTCATCATGATCGGGCAGCTGGTTCATTGCCGTTGGGCGTGCCGTCGTCATTCCAGCATTGGGATCCGTACCCGATCGCTATCGAGTCGGCGAAGGGTGCCTGGCTACAAGACGTTGACGGTCGACCACTCCTTGACCTGTCAATGGGCTTTGGTGCGATGCTGGTTGGTCACTTGAACCCGGTCGTGGTTGCTGCCGTAACCCTCGCACTTGAAACCGGAACGCTGTTCGTTACCCCTTCGCCTTCGGCAACTGAAGTTGCCGAAAGATTCCAACGCCGGTTCGAGCTGGATCGGGTGCGCTTTACTAATTCCGGTACCGAATCAACCATGTATGCGGTGCGCACCGCTCGGGCCTACACGCATCGTCACGCGATTGTGAAGATCGAGGGTGGGTATCACGGCGGGTATGACGCGCTGGTGGTTTCCGTCAAACCCGATGTAGCAGTAGCCGGCCCAGAAGGCTTCCCGAACCCGGTTGTCCCGTTTGACGTCGAGGCCGGCACCGTGCACGTTGTTCCTTATAACAATCTCGAGCGACTCGAGGAGATCCTGAGCGCTCATAGCGACGAGATCGCCGCGGTGTTCATGGAGCCGGTTTTGGAGAATATTTCTATTGTTCTTCCAGATGCCGGATATCTTGCAGGAGTCCGCGCAGCATGTGATGCGCACGGCGTGCTGCTTGTTTTCGACGAGGTTAAAACCGGGCTCACGGCTGGTTACGGCGGTGCATCGCAGCGCCTCGGCGTGACACCGGATCTGGTCTGCCTCGCCAAGAGCATTGGCGGCGGCTTGCCGCTAGCCGCATTTGGTGGGCGCGCCGAGGTGATGGCCGCGGTTACCGATGGGCGGATGCCGCACTTCGGCACTTACAACGGCAATCCTTTGGTGATGGCCGCGGCCGCCGCTGTTGACGAGATTTGCACCATGGAGGCACTGGCTGCCGCGGAGTTAGTGAACGAGGGTGCGCTGCGCGCCGTCGATGCCCTAATCGCCAGCCACGAACTCCCCGCGCACACCGTTGGCTTCGGGGTAAAAGGCGCGATCACTTGGTCCACCACCCCGGTCCGCACCTACCGCGATTACAAGCGCACCGATTTCGGTGCCGCCGAACTCAGCTGGCTATGGGGCGTTAACCGGGGCATCCTCACTCCACCCGGGCTCGATGAGCAGTGGCTGGTATCCCTCGCCCACACGGCGGCGGATATGGCGCTGATGGTCGACGCCTTTGGCGAGTTGGCGCAGGCCCTACGGGCCTAATTTGACGCAAGGGACTTTTCCGACGCCCAGGTCGCGGGTTCGAGCCGGGGGCAAGAGCGGTCGGCTCCACCACGATGGCGGCAAGAGGCGTGCAGGCGCCCGATGGGGGAAGATGAGGAGTGCCCAATCGCCTGGCGAACTCCACTTCGCCGTATCTACTTCAGCATCAGCACAACCCGGTTGATTGGTGGGAGTGGTCCGAGGCAGCGTTTGCTGAAGCGCGGCGCCGTGATGTGCCAATCTTCTTGTCAATAGGTTATTCAGCATGCCATTGGTGTCATGTGATGGCACATGAATCATTTGAAGACCAGGCGGCGGCTGATTATCTGAATGCAAATTTTGTTTCGATCAAGGTCGATCGCGAGGAGCGTCCCGATATCGATTCGGTATATATGGACGTAACCGTCGCGATGACCGGCCATGGCGGCTGGCCGATGACCGTGATCTTGGATCATGACGCCCGACCCTTCTACGCGGGCACTTACTTCCCGCCGACCCCCCGCCACGGCTTGCCGTCCTTCCCGCAGCTGCTGACCGCGATCACTGATTCGTGGACGCAGCGTCGCGATGAGGTTTTGGCAGCGGGTCAGCGCATCATCACTGCAATGAATGAACGGACTACCCCGATACCAGAAGGCGGGCCACCTGATGCGGCGGACCTGCGTGCGGCGGTAGCGGCAGCAGAGCGCGACTTTGATTCAGCGCAGGGCGGGTTTGGCGGCGCACCTAAATTCCCGCCCTCGATGCTGCTTGAATTCTTGCTGCGTGAGTCGGCCCGCACCGATGATGCATTTGCGCTCGCGATGGCCGAGCGCACGCTTGACGCGATGGCACGTGGTGGGCTCTTCGATCAACTAGGTGGCGGTTTCGCTCGATACTCGGTCGACGCAGACTGGGTGGTACCGCATTTTGAGAAAATGCTGTATGACAACGCGCTCTTGCTGCGGGTCTATGCCCACTGGTGGCGCCTCACCGGCTCGGCACTTGCCGAGCGGGTGGTGCGTCAAACTGCCGGGTTCTTGCTCCGAGAAATGCGCACCCCCGAAGGCGCATTCGCCTCTGCGCTCGATGCGGATAGCGAAGGTGTTGAGGGTCTGTTTTATGCCTGGTCGCCCGCACAACTTATTGAGGTGCTGGGCGCAGACGACGGCGTGTGGGCAGCTGACCTACTCTCGGTAACGAAGTCAGGGACCTTCGAGCACGGGCTGTCGACCATGCAGTTGCGCGATGAGCCAGCGGACCTGCCGCGGTGGGAGCGGGTTCGATCAGCCCTGTTCGAGGCTCGGGCGCAGCGGGTGCGACCAGGTCGCGATGACAAAGTGGTTGCGGCCTGGAACGGGCTCGCAATCGCGGCATTGGCAGAAGCAGGGGCACTACTTGGTGAACCAGACTGGATCGAGGCGGCCGTAGCCGCGGCAGACCTGCTCTTAGCGGTGCATTTGGGAGCGCATGACGATGATCGGCTGTGTCGCACCTCGCGTGATGGCCGGGCCGGTGCCAATGACGGTGTCCTTGATGACTACGGCAGTGTGGCGGAGGGGTTCTTGTCGCTTTATCAAGTGACCGGGGCCGACGAATGGCTGGTCTTGGCTGGCATGCTGCTTGATATCACGATCCAGCATTTCGCCGATGGCGATGGCGGGTTCTTTGACACCGCTGATGACGCACCCGCGTTAGTGCGGCGTCCGCGCGATGCTGCTGACAATGCCGAGCCCTCGGGCTGGTTTGCCACCGCTAATGCCTGCATCACTTTCTCGGCACTTACCGGTATCAGCGATTACCGGGTGATTGCAGAGCGGGCCCTTGGATCTGCGAAGATGCTGGCACAGCGATCACCAAGGGCGGCCGGCTGGGGCCTAGCCGCCGCATCGGCGTTGCTGACCGGCCCGATTGAGATAGCGGTCATCGGTACGCCTGCAGATCCCCGCGCTGCCGAATTGCATCACCTTGCCCTGATGTCGGTGTCACCAGGTGCGGTTACTGCACTAGCGGTGGCCGGGGAGCAATCCAGTGTGCCCCTGCTGCGTGATCGGCCGGCGGTTGATCAGTTGGCGACCGCGTATGTCTGCTATGGGTTCGTATGTCAACGCCCGACAACATCCGCGGCTGAATTGGAAAAGTTAGTTGCTCCCAACATGACGAATTAGCGAAATCAGCAATTCTTCAGGCGAGCGCTTCGGTTAGGCCGGTTTTTACTTAGCCGAGTGCGAGGCGATCAGATGGCATCACATATCGAACCGAAACTCAATGGCGAGCGATAAACGGTTGTAATTCAACGGGGCGGCCGCCGGCCATATCGCTGATTTGATCACCGATGGCGAACCCGATTCGCCAGCCTTGCTCCTCGATGTCGGCACGGGCTCTTGATTTGTAGACGAGAGCGGTCAAGGACTCTTGGGCGGGGGAGCGGGTCACTAGTTTTTGCCAACCCGTGATGCCCCGCGCGTGCAGGCACGCGATTATTCCGGGGCGCTGCGCATCGTTACCCCCGGTGATGATGAATACGGCGGCTCCGAGCTTCTTCGCGGTACTGAATAAATCCCGAGTTGGCGCGATCGCCGGTATCGCGCATCTCCTGCGTCGTGTCACCGCAGGTGCGCACCAGCCATCTGCGCAAGAGTTTCTCTGCGCTTTTAGCGACGGCGCGCTGGTCCGCTACGTACTGCCCTGAAGTTCGATAACCCCGAATGTCATCGGCGAAACCAGCGCCGGCTGTGTAGAAACCGGTGGCGGAAAGTGGCGGTAGTTGCCGAGCCACCCCCTTGATGGGGGTTGACCGGCCGGGCACGTTGATCGGGTGCATATCCGCTACCGCCAGGGCCGGGGTGACACTCAGGAGAGCAGCGACCGCGAGGGTCGCCAGTGCCGTTGCAAGGAGCCGGGATGGCAGATCTCGCAGCCCCGCATATTAGTCATTTCACCGGTGTAGCGCGAAGGTTCACACTTAATGAGTTGCAACGCAGTACCCTGTCCAGGTGGGTCTTCGAAATCTTCTATACGGCGTCTATGAGCGCAATCTCGTGGGGCAGATTCCGCCGGCTGATCGCCCACGTCATATCGGAGTCATCCTTGACGGCAACCGCCGGTGGGCAACCGCCCAAGGTTCCTCATCCTCGGCTGGCCATCGAGCCGGAGCTGCCAAAATTGTTGATTTCTTGGGCTGGTGCGATGAAGTGGATGTCGAAGTCGTTACCTTGTGGCTGCTGTCGACCGACAACCTGAGCCGGCCCGAGCCAGAGTTAAGTTCCCTGCTCGGCATCATTGAAGAGACCGTCGGGGGCTTAGTTGCGCAGGGCCGCTGGCGACTCCACCCGGTCGGGGCCTTGGACTTGTTGCCGGACCGCACCGCGCGGCTTTTGAAGGAAGCGCAGGAGGCCACGGCAGATATTCCCGGGTCACTTATCAATATTGCGGTCGGATACGGCGGGCGTCGCGAAGTGGTCGATGCAGTGCGGGAGCTACTACAGGAGCAGGCAGGTCAGGGCATGAGCCTTGATGAGTTGGCCCAGATAATTGATGTTGAGCACATAACTCAACACCTGTATACCAAAGGCCAGCCCGATCCTGACCTAGTCATCCGAACATCAGGTGAACAGCGGCTGTCCGGCTTCTTGCTTTGGCAAAGTGCGCACTCGGAGTTCTATTTCTGTGAGGCTTATTGGCCCGATTTCCGCCATGTTGACTTCCTTCGGGCGCTACGCGCTTACGCCGATCGGCAGCGCCGGTTCGGCGTTTAGCCACCGGCGTGTCATCGCGTCATGTCACGTTTGTCCCTTTAGCGTCAGAGTCGCGGGTTCGCAGCCGCGGACCCGTTTCCGCGCTAGGCCGCATGCGGCCGCACAGGAGGCTTCGTGACCTCAGCAAAGTCCAGCCCCGCCCGCCGCACCTACGTGCTCGACACTTCGGTTTTGTTGTCCGACCCTAGGGCGATGCTGCGTTTTGATGAACATGACGTCGTAATCCCGGTTGTGGTGATTATCGAACTTGAGGCCAAGCGCAGTCACCCAGAGCTAGGTTATTTTGCGCGGAGCGCACTTCGACTACTTGATGACCTGCGCATTACCAATGGCCGTCTTGATGCGCCCATGCCTGTCGGTGAACTGGGCGGCACCTTGCGGGTTGAGCTCAATCACATTGACACCTCGGTGCTACCGACTGGGTTCCAGTTGGGCGATAACGACACCCGCATTTTGGCGGTGGCGCGCAGTTTGTCCAATGAAGGAAGTGACGTTGTCCTTGTCAGCAAGGACCTCCCGATGCGCGTCAAGGCGTCGGCTGTTGGGCTTGTCGCCGAGGAGTATCGCGCGGAGCTCGTTGTTGAAACCGGATTCACCGGGATGGCAGAGCTAGACGTCGCGGTCGATGACATTGATCAGCTTTATGAGGACTCGGTAATTGACCTTGATGTCGCTCGCGACTTGGCTTGCCATACCGGATTGGTACTCATCTCCGATCGCGGCAGTGCACTAGCCAGGGTCACCGCTGACAAACGCGTGCGCCTGGTGCGTGGTGATCGTGAAGCTTTCGGCATACATGGCCGTAGTGCCGAGCAGCGCATCGCATTGGATCTATTGCTGGATCCAGATATTGGGATCATCTCCCTGGGCGGGCGGGCCGGCACCGGAAAGAGTGCATTGGCCCTGTGTGCTGGCTTGGAGGCGGTGCTAGAACGCCGCCAACATCGCAAGGTGATCGTGTTCCGGCCGTTATTTGCGGTGGGAGGGCAGGAATTGGGCTACCTGCCCGGTAATGAGCAGGAGAAAATGTCACCTTGGGGGCAAGCGGTTTTTGACACCCTGGGGGCTGTGACCACCCAGGAAGTCGTCGAAGAGATTGTTGATCGAGGCATGCTTGAAGTCTTACCGCTAACCCATATTCGGGGACGCTCACTGCATGATGCCTTCGTGATCGTTGACGAGGCCCAATCCCTTGAGCGAAATGTGCTGCTCACGGTGCTCTCACGGATTGGTCGCGATAGTCGGGTCGTGCTAACACATGATGTCGCGCAGCGCGACAATCTGCGGGTTGGTCGACACGATGGGGTGGTCGCTGTCGTAGAAAAGCTGAAGGGGCACCCGCTCTTTGCACACGTAACTTTGACACGGTCGGAGCGGTCGCCGATTGCGGCGTTGGTTACCGAAATGCTCGAAAGCATCGACTTATAGTTAAAGAGTTTTTAGTGGGTCTGACTGGTGTCAGGGCTCAAAGCGGTGCTTCGGCAGTGGAAAACCTGTGGATTTCGCTGTGCATGAAGCTGTGATCCCCGTCACACATAAATTACCGCGCTTCGCGGGATTGTGTTACAGATGGATACTTATGACTGTTTTAGCCGATTATCTAGTGATAACTACCACTTATTTTTAACGTGACACTTCTTGGCCGAGAGGGCACGGTAGAGCCTAGACATGGCCAACTAGGTGACCGGCGGGTGCGTATGCGAGGTAGCGGAATCGGTGCGATGTGCATTGCACTTGCCACCGCGCTCGCGCTGTTGGTACCCGGGCCGGTGGCGCTGGCCGCTGACGCACCAACCGGGCAGGGCACTGCGGTACCGGATGCCTCGGACCGAAAGCAAATCGAGCTGGCGTTGGCCCAGGGCAAGTTCAAGGCGGGGGATCGCCGCGGGGCGATGGTGAGCCTTTATCAGGGCAAGTGGTACATGCCGAAACGCGAAAAGGTGCGCCGCTGCATCGCCAAACGTGAAAGTGGCGCAAATTACCGGGCGGTCAGCGCTGGCGGTCGCTATCGAGGTGCCTACCAGATGAGTCGCCGGCTTGCTGTTGGCGCGTCGTGGATGATGCAGCGCGAAGTCCGTAGGGAACTGGGGGCGGAGGCCAAAAAACTTGTTATCGCCTTGCGGAAGAAGCCGACCCAACAATGGAATCGCTACTGGCAGGATCGGGCTTTTTGGACCATCTGGCATAAGGGTAAAGGCAAGAGCCACTGGCGGGGCGGCGGTAAAAACTGCATGAAGCGCCGCTAACTAACAGGGGGCCCGACCGGGATCCGCGCTGATATTGGGCGCATGGTCTCGGCGAAGAAGTCATTGCCTTTGTCGTCAACGACCACGAACGCCGGGAAGTCGACAACCTCAATTCTCCAGACCGCTTCCATTCCAAGTTCAGGGAAATCCAAAACTTCGACTTTGGTGATGTTGTCTTGGGCCAAACGGGCCGCTGGCCCGCCGATGGATCCGAGATAGAAACCCCCGTTGTTCTTGCAGGCCTCGGTGACGGCTTTACTTCTGTTGCCTTTCGCGAGCATTACGAATGACCCACCGGCTTTCTGGAATAGATCTACGTAACCATCCATCCGGCCCGCGGTGGTTGGCCCGAAGGAGCCCGATGCGTAGCCTTCAGGGGTCTTGGCTGGTCCTGCGTAGTAGACGGCGTGGTTCCTGAAGTAATCAGGTAGCGGCTCACCACGATCCAGCATGGCTTTAATCCGGGCGTGCGCGAGGTCGCGCGCCACTATCAAGGATCCGGTTAGCGCGACCCTGGTCTTTACCCGGAGCGCATGTAGTTGCGCCCGGACTTCGTTCATTGGCACGTCGAGGTTTATTCGAACTACTTCATTTTCAAGGGCAGTCTCCTGGACTTCGGGCAGATAGTGCGCGGGCTCGCGCTCAAGTGCCTCCAGGAAAACCCCCTCGGGGGTGATCTTGGCCAGTGCCTGCCGGTCGGCCGAACACGAAACAGCTATGGCGACCGGGCAGGAGGCACCATGGCGCGGCAGCCTGATGACTCTTACGTCGTGACAGAAGTACTTGCCGCCAAATTGGGCCCCGATACCGAACTCCTGGGTCATCTTCCAGATCACTTGCTCCATTGCCAGATCACGGAAGCCGTGGCCCGTTGGCGAGCCGTGGACCGGGAGGGAGTCGTAGTAACGGGCGCTCGCGTACTTTGCGGTCTTGACCGCAAACTCGGCGCTGGTGCCGCCGACAACCACCGCTAGGTGATAAGGGGGGCAGGCGGCGGTGCCGATGCTGCGAAGCTTTTCATCAAGGAAAGTCGCGAATGATTCCGGGTTCAGGAGGGCAGCTGTTTCTTGATACAGAAAACTCTTGTTCGCGCTGCCGCCACCTTTGGCCATGAATAGAAACTCGTATGACGACTCATGACCTGGATGGTCATTGGTGTAAATCTCGATCTGGGCGGGCAGGTTATCGCCGGTATTGCGCTCCTCCCACATGGTGATTGGCGCCAGTTGGGAGTAACGCAAGTTCAGTTTTTGGTAGGCGTCGAAGATGCCAGCCGAGAGGTGCTCTGCATCCTCGCCGGTAGTCCAGACGTTCTTGCCGCGCTTACCCATGACAATCGCGGTGCCGGTGTCCTGGCACATCGGCAGCACGCCACCGGCCGCGATATTGGCATTTTTCAATAGGTCGAGTGCGACGAAGCGATCATTGGGGCTGGCTTCTGGGTCCTTCAAAATCGACGCAAGTTGCTCGAGGTGCCCGGGGCGGAGCAGATGCGAAATATCCTTTATGGCTTCAAACGCCAGGAGTCGAAGGGCTCCAGGGTCAACTTGCAAGAAGGTGCGCCCGTCGGCCGACACCGTAGAAACACCCTCAGGCGTAATGAGCCGGTATTTGGTGGTGTCCTCGCCGATGGGCAAGAGGTCTTGGTACTGAAAGTCCATGCCCTCAGCGTAGACCTGTGCTCCTTGGAGGTTTGGGGTGCTCACACTGCAACTCGCGGATAGTGCCGCTCTTACTGCGCATGACTATTGAATGCGTGGACGGACCGCCTGGGCCGAAGTGGACCCCCCTGAGTAGATCCCCATCGGTGATACCAGTGGCGCAGAAGAAGATGTTGTCACCTGTTACGAGATCATCGGTACTCAGCACCCGGTCTAGGTCATGACCGGCATCAAGGGCCTTACGCCGCTCGGCCTCATCACGTGGCCAAAGGCGGGCCAAGATGGTGCCGCCCAGGCACGCCATCGCGCAGGCAGCGATGATGCCTTCAGGGGTGCCACCGATACCGGCGAGTAAATCCACACCGGTACCTGGGCGGGCGGCCATGATGGCGCCTGCTACGTCACCGTCGGTAATGAACTTGATCCGAGCACCAGCCTTGCGCACATCATCAACGAGTTTGTCGTGCCTCGGCCGGTCAAGGATGCAGACGGTCAGGTCTGCGACACTCTCGCCTTTGCGCTTGGCAATCTGCTCTAGGTTCCACGCGATGGGTGCGGTGATGTCGATGACATTGGCACATTGGGGGCCGACGACGAGCTTTTCCATGTAAAAAACTGCACTCGGGTCATACATCGCCCCACGCTCCGCGACGGCAATGACCGCGATCGCATTGGGCATCCCTTTTGCCGTAAGAGTGGTGCCATCGATTGGATCAACGGCGACATCCGCCTCCGGCCCGGTACCATCTCCCACCCGCTCGCCGTTGAACAGCATCGGTGCATCGTCTTTTTCGCCTTCGCCGATGACAACTACGCCGTTCATGGACACGCTGCCGATTTTGGAACGCATGGCATTGACGGCGGCCGCGTCGGCGCCGTTTTTGTCACCTCGGCCTACCCACCGGGCGGCAGCAATTGCTGCAGTCTCGGTTACCCGCACCAATTCCAGAGCCAGATTGCGGTCGGGCACTTCTGCGCCTGATCTCAAGGCATCTGGACCACTTATCTTGGCCATCATGCGGTGAGCCTAGCCGCCCGCCGCGGTGCTATCGCGCCTTGTGCGTGGATGCAGCATCATGGGGGCGTGACCACACCCCAGCCAACCGGGCGGCCCAATGCCCGAATGCGCCAAACGGTCGGCGATATGGTGCGATCCATGGGCTTGGTGTTGGCCCTGATAGCGGTGCTTTTGGTGGTGACACTTCGACCGCAACCGGAGGCCGTCAAGGTCGTTGACCCCACCCAGGTGCTGATCGCTGCGCGGGCTCAGGCCCCATTTCCGGTTGTGGTGCCGGCCGGGCTAACTGGTTACCAGTTAACCAGCGCCCGGTGGCAGGAGACTCCGAAGTCCGATGGTGCCCCGGTCCTGCACCTTGGCTACGTCACTCCTGATACCCAGTATTTGCAAGTAAGCCAGTCGGCTGCCGATAGCGCCAGCTTCATTGACGAGCAAACGGCAGGTGGCGTTGCTGTCGAACAGGTGAACATCAATGGGGTGTCTTGGCAGCTTTACGCTACGGCCGACCGGCGGTCACTAGTGCGCGTGGGCGCTGGTGTAACCACGGTGATTAGTGGAACAACTGGTCAAGGTGAACTTGAACAGGTTGCGCGGTCATTAACGGCTGGCTAATCGGGTGACATAGCTTCAGTTAATCGCGCTCGCGTGGCGTCGAGCCAACCTTGGCAGACAGCCGCAAGCTCTTCACCTCGCTCCCAGAGTGCTAATGACTCCTCGAGGGTCAGACCACCGGCTTCGAGTTGCTGCACAATCCGCGCGAGTTCATCGCGCGAAGCTTCAAAACTCGGGTTTTCCACGTTTTCGGGTTTCTTCGCTGTCATGCTTTCTCCTTCACTCGGGTGGCGGCAAAACGCCCCTTGGCTAGGCGGATGTCAAGGATTTGTGCTTCCTTAACTTGTGTTTCGTCGCGCACGATCGAACCGTCATCAGCAAGGACGATGGCGTAGCCACGATCAAGGGTTGCCGCGGGGGACAGTGAGCGAACCTGTGCAGCCAGGTGCGCAATCTGAGCCGTTGACCTTTCGACTAGGTGACTGATGACGGTTGTCATTCTTCTGCGGTGTTCGCGAATTTGAGTGTCCTCGCGTTCGAACTGGTTCAGTACCCAGACTCGAGCCCGATTTCGCAGTCCGCTCACTATCGTCTCCTGCTCAACGAGCGATGGGACTACCCGTTTGGCCGCATCGGTCGGTGTTGAGGCGCGCAGGTCAGCGACGAAATCCAAGAGTGGTGCGTCTTGTTCGTGGCCGATGGCGCTGACAATTGGTGTGTGACAGTTGCTGACCGCGCGGACAAGACTTTCATTGCTGAATGGGAGGAGGTCTTCGACGCTGCCACCACCACGCGTGATGATGATGACGTCGACTGCTGGATCTGCTTCTAATTGCTGCAAGGCGCCGATGACTTCTGGTACGCACTGAACGCCCTGCACCGCTACCTCGCGGATCTCGAATTCAATACCTGGCCAGCGGTCGGTGGCGTTAACCGTTACGTCGTGCATCGCGGCGCTGCCCCGACCGCAGATCAGGCCAATCTTGCGCGGCAGGAATGGCAGTGGTCTTTTGCGCTCTGCGGCGAACAACCCTTCGGCGGCAAGTAGTGCGCGGAGGCGCTCAAGTTGGGCTAGGAGGTCGCCGATGCCGACGGCGCGGATCTGTTTAGCCCGAAACTGCAGGCTGCCTTTGCCGGTGTAGAACTCCGGTTGGGCGAACACGATTATGCGCTGTCCGGCGGCGATTGGCGGCTCAACGGCGCCGAGCACTTTCGCATCGGTCACGATGGTGATTGACATCTCCACATCCGGGTCGCGCAGCGTCAGATAAAACTGCCGAGCACCGGGGCGGGGCCGGTATTCGGCAACCTGGCCGTCAATCCAGATCGCACCCAGCCGCCCAACCCACTCAGCAACCGCCCGCGAGACAGTGCGGACTGCCGCCGGCTCCTCCGGGGTGGTCTGCAGTGCCATCTGGCCTCCTTTGCCAGCAGCAGCCTAGGCAGGGTTCACCTGGTCCTCATACGATGGAGGGGTGGATAACCAAACGAAGAAGGTCCTGCTGGCGGCACCACGTGGCTATTGCGCGGGTGTTGATCGCGCGGTGGTGACCGTAGAGAAGGCTCTTGACCTCTACGGCCCCCCGGTTTATGTCCGCAAGGAGATTGTCCATAACAAGCATGTGGTTCGAGATCTACAAGGCCGAGGGGCCATCTTCGTTGACGAATTAGCCGAAGTACCCGAGGGCTCGACCGTGGTGTTCTCGGCCCATGGAGTGGCACCTAGTGTCCATGTGGAAGCCGCGGAGCGAAACCTGAAAGCCATTGACGCCACCTGCCCACTTGTCACCAAGGTACATGCCGAAGTCAAGCGTTTTGCCAATGAGGGCTTTCAGATTCTGTTAGTTGGGCATGCTGGCCACGAGGAGGTAGTCGGCACTGCTGGTGAAGCCCCCGATGCCATCACGGTCGTCCAAGATGTGGCTGAGGCGGCGACGGTCGAAGTAGCTGACACGTCAAAGTTGGTCTGGCTTTCGCAGACGACACTGTCGGTCGACGAGGCCATGGCAACCGTTGATGTCCTGCAGTCTAGGTTTCCGAATTTACTTAGCCCGCCGAGCGATGACATCTGCTACGCAACTCAGAACCGCCAAGTAGCAGTTAAGGCGATGGCGGAACAGTGTGATGTGGTGATAGTTGTTGGCTCTGGTAACTCTTCGAATTCGGTGCGTCTGGTCGAGGTCGCATTGGATGCGGGGGCCAAGATGGCATATCGAGTTGATGATGCCACTGAGCTGCAGGAGGATTGGTTCACGGCAACAACCACCGTCGGTGTCACCAGCGGTGCGTCGGTACCTGAGAGCTTAGTTGATGAAGTGCTCACTTGGCTTGGCTCGCACGGGTATGGATCGGTTGAAGTAGTGAAGACGGCCGAAGAGACGTTGATCTTCTCGTTGCCGCCGGAGTTGCGTCGCGATCTTAAAGCGGCCGAGCAGGCAAGGGAAAAATAATAAGATCAGCGGCGCTGGGCGCGCACGATCACGATGATCAAGGCAATTAGCGTCGAGCCAATCACCCAGAGCCAGTTATCGGCTAAAGTGAAGAACACTGCCACCGCCCGACCGATAAGCACCCCGCCGGTGACGGTGACCCCGATCTGACCGAAGGTAATCGCGGCGATGAAAAATGCGATCGGCGGTGCAATAACCGCAACCGCGAGATCACCGGTGCGCACGGCCAACGCTGCATAGACGCTTGCAATTAGAAGGACCAGCCCGGTGGTCAGACCAAGACCAGCGCCGCCGATGAAAATATCGATGAGGCTGGCCAGCAAGGTTGCGCCAATGACGACGACGTAGACGCCGACCGGGCGGAGCCCTCGATCGTGTTTTGGGGTAGTTGAGTTGCGGAAGCTGCGCCGAGCCTTAGGCCCACTCGGCTCATCAAGGGCCAGCACCGCTGGCACGTTCGTATCGGGAGCAATCGTAATGATCGCTGGCCCCACGCGACCGGTGGCAGGAGGTAGTAGGCCGGCAAGTGGTGCGGGCGCGTTCGAGATCGGCGCCGACGCACCACTGCTGATCTGCACCGTTCGTAATTTGGCAACTTGATCTGATCCCAAAGCGACGATTGCGGTGTCGGCGGTTTCGGCGCGGTTACTCCGAAATAGCCGGCCGGTGTCGGTTGGCTCGCGTTTTACGGCCGGTTGGGCCGCCGGCTCGATCCCATCACCGGGTCGGAACAGGGCGCGATAGGCCTCGTCCTCGGCCGGGTTGAGAGGCTCGCTCACGGTTGTACGGTACTCAACCGGCCAGGTGATTTGTGGTCACCGGGTCGAAGATGAACTCGCGCGCCGTCAGGACCCGCGCTTGCGCGGTGATGGTGGTGGCCTCTGGGAGCTCATCATCACTCACCCCGCACTCATTAAATGCCCGAGTTGTGACCAGGACCCGGGTCTCAAGTGAGGCGACCGCCTTGTTGTAGTGACCAACCGCGGAGTCCAGCGCAGAACCAACTTTGCTGAAGTGCTGGGCCAAGACGGCGATGCGCGAATGCAGATCGCGCCCGAGTCGGGAGATTTCCTCGGCGTTCGCGGCCAGGCGTTCGTGGCGCCAGGTCAGCGAGACGGTTCGAATAAGGGCAAACATCGTGGTCGGCGTGGCCGGCACGATATTGCGACTGAAGGCGTAATCCAGCAGGTCAGGGCGCATTTGCAAGGCGACTTCCAGGAGGGACTCCGACGGTAGGAACAACACCACGAACTCCACGTTCTGTGGCACCTGCCGGCGGTAGTCCTTGCCATTTAGTGAGTCGATGTGTCGGATAACGTCAGTGGCGTGCTGGCTCAGTAGTTGCTTGACGGCTACATCATCGGTGGCCTGCTCGGCTTCCAGGAATGCCGCGAGCGGCACTTTGGCGTCCACGACGATAGACCGATCACCGGCTAGGTGAATGACCATGTCGGGGCGAAGCACCCCACCGTCGCCTTGGTGTGTGGCCTGCTCATCAAAATCCACTCGGTCCAGCATCCCGGTGGCTTCGACCAGGCGCCGCAATTGCATCTCACCCCAGCGCCCGCGAGCCCCGGTGCGCCCAAGGACCGCTGCCAGCCGCGAGGCCTCGCGCCGCACCTCATCGGTTGAGCGCTGCAGTGATAGCACATGCTGGCTCAGTTGGGTGGTGAGCTCAGTACGCAAGGTGGCCTGACCGGTGGAGGTCTCCTGCCGCTGCCGGGCCACCTGGTCAGCGAGAGCACCTAAGGTGGTTGTGACCGGAACCAGGGCCGACGCCCAATCGGCGGGCACCGAGCGCCGTGCCGCCCGGCCGGCGGCCACGACGCCAACCGCGATGCCAAGGGCCAGGACGAGCCCGATGGCGATACTGACTGCTGCGAGTGCGGGAAGTGAGGTATTCATGGCTTAAGGTTGCCAGCAGGGTCTGACAATCACCGCTTATGACTGCGGCGAACGGGCTGGCTAACTACTCTTGCGTGCCGGCAAAGCACAGCTCTGAGATGCCAATCGGCTTGTTGTAGGCCGGTGCGGCGCCGAGTCTGGTGCCGCAGATGGCGGCTGCACCCGGGCGAGCCCAACCCACCCCGAGCGCCATCCGATCACTGGGCGCTGAGCAAACTGGTGCGGCTACGTCATTCTTCGACATCTGTTCTCCATTCCAAAGTTCAGCCGCCGCTTGCGGCTAGCACCAATGAGAACACCGAGGACGCCAAAAGGCAATGACCAAAAGTCGAAGATACTCGCTTTTCGCCGGGCGCTACGGCTGGGCCGGGGTCATTCGCTGAAGAGCCGCGAAAATTAGTGGTGGGGCAAATGGCAAGTCTCGAAGCCGGACGCCGGTCGCGTCGGCAATGGCATTGGCGATCGCCGGTGCCACCGGATCGATGGGTGGCTCACCTGCCCCCTTGGCACCATATGGGCCGAATTTGTCTGCGGTGCCGGGCACATAGACCTCTACCCTGGGAGCGTCCGCGAAGTTTGGGATGCGGTACATGCGCAGACCGGGATTGTGTACCTCCCCACGTGGACCAGTTTGGAACCATTCGGTGACTGCCCCGCCGATCCCCATGACGACGGCTCCTTCAACCTGCCCGCGCAGGGCCATGGGGTTGATCACGGTGCCGGCATCAACCGCATGGGCCACCTGCAGAAACACGATCTCCCCGGTGGTTGTGTTAATCGCGAGCCGCACGCCATGCACATTGAACCCATTACTGATCGGTGATCCGTACGCTCGTCTTGCCTGCGCCAAGGTCACGCCGGCGTCTTCGGCTGCGGCGAAGAGTTCAACCAGGCTGACGGAAGCTTTACCGGACCAAACTTCGTCTGCTCGTAAAACACAGTAAATCGGTTCGACTTCCAGGTAGCGGGCGGCGAAATCGATGATTTTCAACTGCAATGCTTGGGCGGCTAGCGCAACGGCCTTTCCAGCGACATTAAGCCCAGTGCTGGCGAAGGCCCCGGTGTCCCAACCGCTGGTGGCGGTATCCCCGTGCACCACCTTGACGCGGTCGATGGTGGTGTTCAACGCAGTAGCCGTGAACTGCGCTTGCGCGGTAGTCGTCCCGTTGCCGAACTCGCAGGTACCGACATTGACCTGATAGGTGGAGTCCGCGAGGAGCGTGACACTGGCCTCAGATCGATGTTCGGTAGGTGGCGAGGACTCGAACATCGATATTGCAAAACCGGTGCCGACCCGCCAATCGTCACCACTTGGTGCCTCTACGCCATTGCCGCGCGCCATCGCTGTTTCTACGAGTTCCATGCACTCGTCTAGGCAGTAGCCGCCCAATACGTCATCACCGGGGCTGCGCTCAATCCCAACATCGTCGCCCGGCACGACGACATTCCTGCGCCGCATCGCCATGGGGTCAATACCCAGTGCCGCAGCTAGTTCATCTATTGCGGATTCAATCGCGAATGTTGTCTGCACCGCGCCATATCCGCGCATGGCTCCGGAAGGGACGTTGTTCGTGTAGACGGCGCGGCCGTCGTATTGCTTGTTCCTGCACCGGTACCACGTCATCGCATTGCTGCTCGCATACAGCACCTCGCCACCGTGATTACCATAAGCGCCAGTGTTTGTTGTCACGTCCATCTGCATCGCTGTCAACGTGCCATCGGCCTGCGCCCCAAGCTTGACGGTGATCCGCATCGGGTGCCGGGGCGAGGCGCCGTAGAACTCCTCTTCGCGGGTGAACTCCCACTGCACCGGCCGGCCGGTGTCAATGGTGGCCAAGAGACATAGATCCTCGGTGAAGACTTCCTGCTTAGCGCCGAAGCCGCCCCCTATCCGCTTGGTAAAGACGCGGATCTCGCTGGCCTGCAGGTCGAATAGATAACAGAGTTTGGCTTGGGCCAAGAATGGCGTTTGCGTGCTCGTTCGGACTTGGAGCACGCCGGTTTCATCGATCCAGGTGACACTGCCATGGGTTTCAAGGGGCGCCTGGGCCATCCGCGGAGTGTTATACGTTGCCTCATGGACGATGTGGGCCTGCGCGAATCCGGCCTCGACGTCACCGCGTGACTTGTTGAATTCAAGGAGAATGTTGTTTGCGGGGCGCTTCAAATGCCCATCGAGAGTCACGCCTTCATGTAGCAGGGGTGCACCCGGTTGCATGGCCGCCAAGGGGTCAAAGACGGCCGGCAACTCCTGCCACTCAATAGCCACTTGCCGGCACCCCTCTTCGGCAGCACCAACGCTCTCTGCGACAACAGCCACCATGCGTTGACCGATGAACCGGGCAACTTGGTCGAGCATGCGCGTGTCGTCGGGGTCTACTAGGTGGTTCTCGTGGCCGGCGGTGTCGTAGAGCTTGTCGGGTACGTCCTGCCAGGTGTAGACGGCAACAACTCCCGGTACTGCCTTGGCGGCACTGGTGTCGATGGAGAGCGCCCGCGCATGTGCATGTGGTGAGCGCACCACCTTCAGGTGCAGTAACCCGGTGATGTCGTGATCGAGGGTGTACTGGGCGGTGCCGGTGACGATGCCCCTGCCGTCGGCCGGGCCGACACTGGTACCCACCGCTTTTCCTGCGGCTGGCGCCTCGTCGATGTTCGTGATGGCATTTAGTGCATCCTCAATTGCTCGATAGCCGGTGCACCGGCAAAGTGACCCGCGCATTGCCGCCGGCAGGTCAGCTCGTTGCTCTTCGTTCATCCCTGCACAAGTCATGATCATGCCCGCCGTGCAGAAGCCGCATTGGAATGCGCAGGCTTTAAGGAACTGCTCCTGCATCGGATGCAGGTTATCGCCGTTGGCTAGACCTTCGATGGTGGTGATCTCATGGCGTTCGGCCTGCACGGCTGACACGAGGCAACTGTGAACGGGCTTACCGTCAAGCCACACCGTGCACGCACCGCAGTCGCCGCTGTCGCATCCCTTCTTGACGCCATGGTGACCAAGTTCGCGCAAGAAGGTACGCAGGCATTGGCCGGGGTGCGGCGACGCTTCGAAGGTGCGCCCATTAACTCTGATAGCCATAGTTTGATAGTCCTCAGGAGGCCGAAAGCTCGGTTCGGATTTGCTCGGCAAAGACATAGGTCAGGTGACGTCGGTGCGCTGGGGTTCCGTTCGGGTCGTCGAAATAGAGTTCATCGGGTATCAAACGATCCAGGGCGATTCGGACGTCCTCGCTGGAGGGGGCGCCGTTGAATCGCAGATGGACCGGGTGGATCGTGGCAGCGCTAACCGTGATAAGAATCTCATTCGACTCCGTGTCGTGAGTTCCCACGAGGTAGATGCTCGAGCGCCCATGCTTTGTCAGTGTGAACCTGCGGAGGGTGTATCGCCGCAGGAGCGCGGACAATGGCAGGTGGATGGATCTGAGCAGTTCGCCCGGCTGCAGGATGTTCGTGTTGTCACCGGTAACGAAGTCGATCGCCGGCACAATTCGGCTGCTCTTGTCCAATGCGAGGATCTTGTACTCGGCGTCAAGCGCCGCACCCATCGTCACCATCGGCCCGGCGGGCAGGGAGGCACAGATATTTCCCCCTACGGTCTGCCGGTTCCAGACCTTGAAACTGGCGAGATACTCCTCGACACTTTGCCGCAGGAATGGCCCGGCTCGCCAGTGGTCGGGTGGCTTGAATTCATGCAACTCGGTTATCCCGCAGGTAGCCGCAATCTCCAGTCCGGCCGCACTCACGGTAAGGCTCGGCCAGCCGGTTTGCGACAGGTCGCGCAGTCGGCGCAGGTGCGGCATTGGCGCACTGAATAGCAGCGTGCCACCGGCAAGCCAGGTGTCGCCATCTCGCCAGTCGTGGAACGGATCCACCATCGGTGGCACGATCAGATCGGTGACGGTCGGCTGGTCCACGCGCCGAGGATGCCACAGCTCTCGGTGCGCGGCAAGGGGGAGACGGGTATGGCAGCACGGGCCGATCCAACCCAATTCATTCGACCTAACGCCCCAACGCATAAGGTGGCCGATTGTGGCCTTAACCATTGGCATCGTAGGGCTCCCGAATGTCGGCAAGTCAACCCTGTTCAACGCGCTGACGAAAAATGACGTGCTGGCCGCCAACTACCCGTTTGCGACCATCGAGCCAAACACGGGCGTCGTGGGCGTGCCCGATCCGCGACTTGGTGTCCTCGCCAAGATCTTCGGCTCTGAGCGCGAGTTGCCAGCCGCCGTGACGTTCGTCGACATCGCTGGCATCGTGAAAGGGGCCAGTGAGGGCGCGGGCCTTGGAAATAAGTTCTTGGCAAATATCCGGGAATCAGAAGCCATCTGCCAGGTGCTCCGGGCATTTCACGACGATGATGTGGTTCATGTCGAAGGTCGAGTATCGCCCGAAGAAGATATGAAGACCATCAACACCGAGTTGATCTTGGCGGATCTGCAAACACTGGATAAAGCCATCCCGAGGCTGGAGAAAGAAGCACGTACCGATAAATCTAAAGCCGCGAACCTTGTTGCGGCTCAAGAGGCGCGGGCATTACTTGATGGCGGCACCACCATATTTGCATCGGGTATCGATACCGTGCCGCTGCGCGAATTGTTCTTGTTGACCGCCAAGCCATTTCTCTATGTAATAAATGTTGATGAAGAAGAACTTGCCGATCTGGATTTTCAGCAAAGTATGCGTGACCTAGTTGCTCCGGCTGAGGCAGTCTTCCTTGACGCCAAACTCGAAGCAGAACTTGTTGAACTTCCAGATGATGAAGCACTAGAACTACTTCAGTCTGTCGGTCAAGTTGAATCAGGATTACATGCACTGGCGCGCGTAGGGTTCGCCACCTTGGGTCTGCAGACTTACCTGACCGCCGGCCCGAAAGAAGCTCGTGCCTGGACAATCTCGGTGGGTGCAACAGCCCCCGAAGCTGCAGGCGTGATCCACACCGACTTCCAGAAGGGTTTCATCAAGGCAGAAGTTGTCTCCTTCGATGACCTAGTGGCAACCGGTTCGATGGCCGAAGCCAAAGCCAAGGGCAAGGTGCGCATTGAAGGCAAGGAATATGTCATGTCCGATGGTGACGTTGTCGAGTTCCGATTCAACGTTTGAGCTGTTGCAAGGCGCTACTCTTCATTACCCTCAAAGCACACACACATAGGGGCTGCGCCACCGCACCATGCAGCGGGGTTTTGTGTGCCGCCCGTACCGTCCACACTTGGGCGCACCAAGCCAACACCGAGTGCGAGCCGATCAGTTGGCACTGAACTAGCAGGTAGCACGATATTTGAACTTGGCATTTGGTGCTCCAATCATTCACCCGACCGATACCCAAACGGGCGCCTGCATATAAGGGTAAATCACTGCTGCCCCAAAGCCAAGCCCCAAGCGAAACTTTCCTGGTGCTGTCGATCATCGTGGCGCTCCTGCAATTTACCCGTTAGACAGCAAAGGACTCTTCGCTGCTGAGTGCGCGCGTTTTTGTCGTCAAATCACCAGAAATTGGGTTTTTAACGACAAAAACGCGCGCGTTCACGTAGTTGCCCGATGTCAGCGTTTTCACTGATCGGCCCTGCACCACATAGGCTGCCGTGGTGACTAGCCGCGAAGACCTTCGAAATGTAGCCATTATTGCCCACGTCGACCACGGTAAAACCACTTTGGTGGACGCCATGCTTTGGCAATCGGGGGCCTTTCGCGAGAACCAGGACGTCAATGACCGGGTCATGGATTCCATGGATCTGGAGCGCGAAAAGGGCATCACGATCTTGGCAAAGAACACCTCGGTGCACTACACCGGAGCCGGCGCCCCTGAAGGCGGAGTCACTTTCAACATCATTGATACCCCCGGTCACGCCGACTTCGGCGGTGAGGTCGAGCGCGGCCTGGAGATGGTTGACGGGGTAGTGCTGCTCGTTGATGCCTCTGAAGGCCCGCTGCCGCAGACCCGCTTCGTGCTGCGCAAGGCCCTGCAGAAGAACCTGCCCGTGGTACTTGTCATCAACAAGGTTGATCGACCCGACGCCCGCATCGGGGAGGTTGTCGACGAAACCTATGAACTCTTCTTGGACTTGGACGCGACCGAGAAGCAGATTGACTTCCCGATTGTTTACACCAGCGCAAAAGCCGGCCGTGCATCACTGACCCGAACCGCTGACGGTGGCATGCCTGAAGAAGAGAATCTAGAGCCGTTGTTCACCACCTTACTCAAGACGGTACCGCCTCCAACCTATGATGAGGCCAAGCCTTTGCAAGCGCACGTCACCAACCTTGATGCCTCGCCATATCTGGGGCGCTTGGCACTTTGCCGGGTGCATCAGGGCTACATCAAAAAAGGCCAGCAGGTTGCTTGGATGAAAGCCGATGGCACCGTCGAGCGTGCCAAGGTAGTTGAACTGCTAATCACCAAGGCGCTAACCCGTGTGCCGGCCGAAAGTGCGGGCCCGGGCGACATAATCGCGGTTGCCGGCATCCCGGAGATCACCATCGGCGAGACCCTCGCGGATATCGAAAACCCAGTCGCTCTACCGGTGATCACCGTCGACGAACCATCGATCTCGATGACTTTTGGTATCAATACCGCTCCGCTGTCCGGTCGAAGTGGCAAAAAACTCACCGCCAGCATGGTCAAGGCACGTTTGGAGCAAGAACTCGTCGGCAACGTCTCGATTCGAATGAATCCGACCGAACGCCCTGATACTTGGGAGATTCAGGGCCGTGGTGAGCTGCAGCTCGCGATCCTCGTGGAGATGATGCGCCGCGAGGACTTCGAACTCACCGTCGGTAAGCCGCAGGTCGTTACGCGCATCATTGACGGCAAAATCAATGAGCCGATGGAGCGGTTAAGTGTTGATATCCCCGAGGACTACCTCGGAGTTGTGACCCAACTAATGGCACTGCGCAAGGGTCGCATGGAGCAGATGGTGAACCACGGCACCGGCTGGGTGCGAATGGACTACATCGTCCCAGCCCGTGGGCTGATCGGCTTTCGCACCGAGTTCCTCACCGAGACCCGCGGTACCGGCCTACTGCACCACGTCTTTGATCGCTACGAGCCGTGGCACGGTGAGCTGCGCACCCGCCCGACCGGCTCGCTGGTGGCCGACCGCACCGGTCCGACCACCGGGTTCGCCCTAGCCAACCTGCAAGAGCGCGGCACCATGTTCGTGGGCCCGGGCACCGATGTCTACGAGGGCATGATCGTCGGCGAGAACTCACGCTCTGATGACATGGACGTGAACCCGACCAAGGAGAAGAAGCTCACCAATATGCGCCAGTCCTCGGGCGATATTTTGGTTCCCCTTATCCCGCACAAGCAGCTGAGTCTGGAGCAGGCCCTGGAATTCTGCCGCGAGGACGAGTGCGTCGAGGTCACCCCCGCGACGGTGCGGATCCGCAAGGTGCAGTTACTCGCCGCCGACCGGGCCAAGGCCGGTCGCAAGCCCAAAACCCAGAATTAAACTGATTGCTATCGGCACAGCTTGGTCACAATCTAAGCAATTTGTTTCCTAAGGGTCGTGGCGGTTGTTACCGAGGAGTAACCTCGAAGGATTGATTCAGGCCCGCTGTTGGGACAAAAAAAGGGGGGTGCGTTGGCTCTTGAGCTAGCGGTTGCCGACGGCCCTGCCGCGCTGGTCCCAAATGAGGTGGCCAGCCGGTCCCTTCGACAAATTGTCTGGGCGCGCCTGCGCCGCGACAAGTTGGCCATGGTTTGTTTGATCATCTTGATAATTTTGTACCTAATAGCGATTTTCGCGCCCCTGATCTGCGACCTGCTGGGTGTTGACCCCTATTCATTCGATAAGGAGTCGATCAGCGATAGCGGCGGCGGCCCGGTCGGGCCTTGGGGTGGGATCAGCACCGAGCACCCACTCGGGGTCGAATGGGGGACGGGGCGCGATATTTTCGCGCAGTTGATTTACGGGCTGCGCATCTCGTTACTTATTGCCACCACCGCGACGATTCTCACGGTCTTTTTCGGCACCGTCCTTGGCATTATCTCTGGCTACGCGCGGGGCAAGACCGACGCGGTAATAGGCCGCATCATGGATCTAATCCTCGCCTTCCCGTTCCTGCTAATTATTTTGGCGCTATCCGGGGTGCTGACCCAGCGCCTAACCGATCTTGGCGTGCCTGACGGCAACCCATC
>BJGE01000029.1 GCA_014190275.1 Actinomycetes bacterium
CGTGGTGCCGTACTCCACCATCTCGAGGGGCATGCGGTGCGCAGAAACCACCCGCACCTCATGGCTAACCCCGAACTCGTCTAGGGCGGTCGCCGCCGCTTGCATCGTGGGCCAGTCGGAGTCACTGCCCATGCAGATGCCGACCATGGCGTCTTCGCCCAAGGGTTGCTCATTCATTTATTACTCCCGCAAAATAGTCAGCCGCATGTCGGGCCCGTGCCAAGAGCTGCTCATAGTCATTACCGATCACCGTGACATGGCCAAGCTTGCGGCCCGGCCGCACCTGCTTGCCATAAAGATGTACCTTGATACCCGGGTCGCGCGCTAGCACATGCCGATAGGCTGAATAAAGATCATCGGCGTCACCGCCCAGAATATTCACCATCACCGCGTACGGCGCGACCGCGTGTGGATCACCAAGTGGCAGATCGAGAACGGCCCGCAGGTGATTCTCAAACTGACTGGTTACCGCTCCCTCAATGGACCAGTGACCCGAATTATGCGGACGCATTGCTAGTTCGTTGACGAAGAACGCGTCGCCGGTGTCGAAGATCTCGACCGCCAACATCCCCGTGACATCTAGATCCCGGGCAATGCGCAGCGCTATTTCTTGAGCCTGGACCGCACGTTGCGGCGCTAAGCCCGGACAGGGCGCCACCACTTCGGCGCAGATGCCATCAATTTGCTTGGTGCGTGCCACCGGGTAGGCCACGGCTTGCCCGTGCGGTGACCTCGCCACCTGAGCCGAAAGCTCTTGGACGAAATCAATATGCTCCTCGGCCAGCCACTCGGCATCGGGGGCTAGCGCAATTGCCAGGACTTCGACGGCCTGCTCGGTTGACTTCACCACCCAGACCCCGCGGCCGTCGTAGCCCCCGCGTGATGTTTTAAGCACCACCGGCCAACCGACTTCAGCCGCGAAATCAGTTAGGTCGTCAAGTTGCGACACCACCCGCCAACGCGGAGACCGAACCCCGATGTCATTAAGTGACCGGCGCAGGTGAATTTTGTCCTGGGCGTGAAATAAAGCCGCAGGCCCCGGTCGCACCGCGACACCAAGTGCCTGGAGTTGTTCCAGATACGCCGGTGGCACGTGTTCGTGATCAAAGGTAATCACCGTTAGGCCCTGCGCAAATGCGAGCAATGCGTCGAGGTCGTCATGGGCCCCGAGATGAATATCGCGAACGACCTGGGCCGCTGGGTCGCTCGGTGCGTTGGCGAGAACCCTGAACCCAATCCCGAGAGCGGTCGCAGCCTCGGCGCTCATCCGCGCAAGTTGACCTCCGCCGATCATGCCGACGACGGGTGCGCTCACTGACTAAGGTTACAAGCGCGTGAATCAGTTGCCGTCAGGTGCCATCGGTTGGCAGTACCGGGCTGGTGCCATTGGCATGGGATCCCCCGCGCCGGCGCACATCATCTTCCTCTTGTAACCGGTAGACGTCACGCTGGATTTCCTCAACATCAGGCACATCCTTGATACTCAAAGTGCCGTCGACATTTGCTGATTCAATTTGCAGGACCCCGAAGTTGAATATCCGGCCCAGCACACTTTGCTCAAACGAGACGCTATTGACTTTGGCGAGCGGCACATCACGCCCCTCCTTCTTCAACAGCCCTTTGCGCACGATGATGCGCCGGTCGGTAAAAACATAAATTGTTGTCACCCACCGCAGGAATGGTATTAGCACCCCAAATAGCACGATGACGATCCCGACTAGCCCGATGATCCCGCGCAGGATCGAACTATCGGTTAAGAAGAAAAGCCAGGTGCCCAAAAACACCAGGGCGAGCAGCACGATCATCGGCAAGAGCAGCGCCCGCCAATGGGGCCGCATTTCAAATTTGATTGATTCACCGGGCGAGAGCAGTTTCCTTGGGTAGGCCATGGCTAGATCGTTGCATGGATCACATCGCCAGCGGCAACAGACCGGATATTTCCCTGCAAATCGGCGACCACCAATTGGCCGTCAGCACTCACCCCGGTCGCCACTGCGACCAGAACCTCGCCACCGGGCAAGGTGACCTCGACCTGGCGCCCCAGGCTCAAGCAGCGCTCCCGATAGTCGTCAATAAGGCCCACCCCGGTTCGCCATTGGTCAACGCGGCGCCGCAGGTGCCAAAGGACGGCCGCCAGTAACTGCCCGCGGTCCACCTCGGTGGCCCCCTCCAAAGCCAATGAGGTGGCTGCGGGGGTGGGAAGTTCGTCCACCTGGGCGCCGACGTTAATTCCGCAACCGACGATGGCCTGCGAACCGGCTGCAACCAACAGGCCGCCTAACTTGCGCGGCCCGGGTGCGCCGCCTCGGGCTGGGCCGTCGATGACTAGGTCATTCGGCCATTTCAGCAGCACCGCAAGCCCGGTGGCCTCACTAAGTGCGTCCGATGCGGCCAGCCCCGCGGCCAGTGGCAACAGGCCACGGTGCGCCGGCGCCACCTCGGCAATGTTGATTACCACCGATAGCCACAACCCCGCACCGGCCGGGCTCTCCCAGCCCCGCCCTTGGCGCCCCTTGCCCGCCGACTGGTGCTCGGCAACCACGCAGGTGCCCTCGGGCTGCCAGCCGGTTGCCAGTAAGGCCGCTAATTCGATATTTGTCGACGGGGTGGTCGCCATTAACTGGGGCTCGGGCCACCAGCCGGCTCCGGCTGCGGGTGGGTAGCGGGCCAGCCAATCGCGCACCGCTGATGCATCAAGTGGCGCCCGCGACCACCGCTCGCCAAATGGATCCGAATTCACAGTGGCTAAGGTACGGCGAGGAGGTAACCCATGACCGCAGCACCCGACCCGCACACCACCGCCGGTAAAGCCGAGATCTTGCGTGACCGGCGCGCCGACGCCGTAGACCGGCGTGGGGCCGCGGTCGAAAAGCAGCATGCCCGCGGCAAGATGACCGCGATGGAGCGCATCGACGCCCTCCTCGACGAAGGCTCCTTCCAGCAACTCGATGGCCTCGCCAAACACCGTTCGGTCAGTTTCGGGATGGAGCACACCCGCCCCTACGGTGACGGCGTCATCACCGGCTACGGCACCGTCGATGGCCGCCCGGTATGCGTCTTTGCCCAGGATTTCACCGTTTTCGGTGGTTCACTGGGCGAGGTTTTCGGCGAGAAGATCGTCAAAGTCATGGATCTAGCCATGAAGACCGGCTGCCCGGTCATCGGCCTCAACGACTCAGGTGGTGCGCGCATTCAAGAAGGCGTCGTCTCCCTTGGGTTATACGGGGAAATCTTCTACCGTAATGTGCAGTCGTCTGGGGTGATACCGCAGATCTCGATGATCATGGGGCCATGTGCCGGCGGCGCCGTCTACTCACCGGCCATCACCGACTTCACCATCATGGTCGATAAAACCTCGCACATGTTCATCACCGGCCCCGATGTCATCAAGACCGTGACCGGCGAAGACGTGGAATTCGAGGATCTCGGCGGGGCCCTAACCCACAATTCCAAAAGCGGTGTTGCGCACTACATGGGCAGCGATGAAAACGATGCATTCGACTACCTGAAAGCCCTACTTTCCTTCCTACCCAGCAACAATCTTGAGAATGCTCCGGTCTACGACGTAGAAGTGGTGCTCGAAATCACCGACGAAGACCGTGAGCTCGACACCATCGTCCCCGACTCCCCCAATCAGCCTTATGACATGCATCGGGTGATCGAGCACATCCTTGATGATGGTGAGTTCCTCGAAACCCAAGCCCTCTTCGCGCCTAATATCTTGTGCGGGTTCGGTCGTGTTGAAGGCCACTCGGTCGGGGTTGTGGCCAACCAGCCCATGCAGTATGCGGGCACCTTGGATATTGACGCCTCGGAGAAAGCAGCACGCTTTGTGCGCACCTGCGATGCCTTCAATATCCCAGTGCTCACCTTCGTTGACGTACCGGGCTTCCTACCGGGCACCGAGCAAGAATGGAACGGCATCATCCGCCGCGGCGCGAAGCTGATTTACGCCTACGCCGAAGCCACCGTGCCCCTTGTCACCGTGATAACCCGCAAGGCCTATGGCGGTGCCTACGACGTCATGGGCTCAAAGCATCTAGGTGCAGACTTGAATCTGGCCTGGCCCACGGCTGAGATCGCGGTGATGGGTGGCCAGGGGGCTGTCAATATTTTGTACCGCAAGGAACTCGCCGCCGCCGCCGATCCTGATGCCGAGCGCGCCCGGCTGCTGGCCGAGTACCAGGACACCTTGGCCAATCCATATATCGCAGCCGAGCGCGGCTATGTCGACCGCGTGATCTTGCCTAGTGAGACTCGGTTGATGGTTACGCGCGGCCTGCGTGCGCTACGCAATAAGCGGGCCACCCGGCCGCCAAAGAAGCACGGGAATATCCCGCTGTGAGCGACTCATCCGCGGATATTCGTTTCGTCAGTGGGTCACCAACCGCCGACGAAATCGCGGTAATCATCACCGTACTGACCGCCCGAGCTGCGGCGCAGCGTGGGAGCACCCCGCCGCTTAGCCTGTGGGCTAATAAAGCCCGACTCACCAGGCCAGCATTAAGTGCCGGGCCGGGTGCTTGGCGCGCTTCTGCGATGCCAAGGTGACAACCGTCCGCCTAGTCCTTGCCTCTGCTTCCCCAGCCCGAAAGAAAGTGTTGCTCGACGCCGGCATTAACCCGACCATTGCGGTTAGCACGGTCGATGAAGACGCCCTAACGCGAGAACTCGGGAAACTTGCCCCCGGTGACCTGGCCCTGGCGCTCGCCAGAGCCAAAGCCGATGACGTCGCCCCCAAATTCGCCGATGACTCGAACACCGTAATTGTTGGGTGCGACTCCGTTTTCGAGTTGGCCGAGGTTGCCTACGGCAAGCCGTTAACCCCCGAAGTAGCCGTCGAGCGGATCACCGCGATGTCGGGGCAAACCGGGCTGCTGCACACCGGCCACTGGGTTATCTTCGGCAACCGTTCTGCCGGTGCCATCGCGAGCACGAAAATCCACTTCGGCCAACTCACACCTGTCGAAATCGAGGCCTATGTGGCCACCGGTGAGCCCCTGAACGTGGCAGGTGCCTTTACCCTCGATGGCAAAGGTGCCCCATTCATCAACGGCATCGAGGGTGACCCGAGTAACGTCCTTGGGATTTCAATGCCAACACTGCGCCGGCTACTGCCCGATCTGGGCATCACTTGGACCGACCTGTGGACCAGCTCCTGACCCTGGTCGGTACCCTTGGCTAAACCCACGAAAGGCATTTGCTAGTGCGCACTGTTTTGATTGCTAACCGTGGTGAAATCGCCATCCGGGTCATCCGGGCCTGTCGCGACGCCGGCCTCGCGTCCGTTGCCGTGTATGCCGATCCCGACCGCGATGCCCTGCATGTGCGCCTGGCCGATCAGGCATATGCCCTCGGCGGCGCCACCGCGGCCGAGAGCTATCTGGTGATCGACAAACTCCTCGCTGCGGCTAAAAAATCCGGCGCCGACGCCATCCATCCCGGCTACGGGTTCTTATCCGAAAATGCCGATTTCGCCCAAGCGGTAGTTGATGCCGGATTGACATGGATCGGCCCGCCACCTGCTGCAATTCGCTCCCTCGGCGACAAAGTCAGTGCCCGGCACATCGCCCAACGGGCCGGTGCGCCCCAGGTACCGGGCACCGCCGACCCGGTCAAGGATGCCGGTGAAGTCTTGGCCTTTGCCAAGGAGTACGGCCTACCGATCGCCATCAAGGCGGCCTTTGGTGGGGGTGGGCGGGGCATGAAGGTGGCCCGCAATCTCGACGAAATCCCAGAGCTTTTTGACTCCGCTGTCCGCGAGGCGATTGCCGCCTTTGGTCGCGGGGAATGTTTCGTGGAGCGATACCTTGATAACCCACGGCATGTCGAGACCCAAATCCTCGCCGACCAGCACGGCCACGTCATCGTGGTTTCCACCCGCGACTGCTCACTCCAACGCCGGCACCAAAAGCTGGTCGAAGAAGCCCCCGCCCCGTTCTTGACGCAGGCCCAACACGATGAGTTGTACCGCTCATCCAAGGCCATCATCAAGGAGGCCGGCTATACCAATGCGGGCACCTGCGAGTTCCTCATCGGCACCGACGGCACGATCTCCTTCCTCGAGGTCAACACGCGCCTTCAGGTCGAGCATCCGGTCTCCGAGCAGGTCACCGGCATCGATCTGGTGCGCGAACAATTCCGGCTTGCCGAAGGCGGAGTATTAGCAGAAGTCGATCCGGTGATCACCGGCCACTCGATCGAGTTCCGCATCAACGGCGAGGATCCCGGCCGCGGCTTCCTACCCGCACCCGGAGTCCTAGAGGTGTGGAACCCCCCGAGTGGGCCGGGGGTGCGCATGGATTCTGGATTCCAAGCCGGCGACATCATCGGCGGCAACTTCGATTCACTGCTCGGCAAACTAGTAATCACCGGCGCCGACCGTGCCGAGGCCCTGGAGCGCGCCCGCCGCGCCCTCGATGAGTTCCAGATCGACGGCATCGCAACGGCACTCACCTTCCACCGCGTGGTGGTGCGAGATCCAGCTTTCGCACCCGCTGATCCGGATGCACCGTTTACCGTGCACACCCGCTGGATCGAATCCGAGTTCGACAATCAGATCCCCGCGTATAAGGCCGGCACCGCCAGCGATGACGAACCCGGCGACCGCGAGAGCGTGGTCGTAGAGGTGAACGGCAAGCGCATTGAAGTCACCGTCCCCGCCGCGCGCCACGGCTCCACGGCCGCAGGCGGCCCGAAAAAACGCACCACCAAGAAATCAACTGCCGCCGCCTCGGGTAATTCGGTTACCGCGCCCATGCAGGGCACCATCGTCAAAGTCGAAGTGGTCGAAGGCCAGCAGGTGGCCGCCGGTGATCTCATCGTGGTGCTCGAAGCGATGAAGATGGAGCAACCACTGACTGCTCACAAGGCCGGAACCGTTACCGCACTGACGGCGGTTGCGGGCACCACCGTGCCAACCGGCACCGTCCTCTGCGAAATCGCGGACTGATCATCAACCCAACTTTAAGAGTTGCGGCATACCCGGTCGGTCGTGTTGACATGATTTTTGGCCTACTGAGCCGTCATTCCACCATCAGCGGAAACAATTGACCCCGTCATGAAAGATGATTCGTCACTTGCCAAAAAAAGCGCTAGGTGTGCAATCTCAATCGGTTCACCTGGTCTACCAATTGGTTGAAAATTTCCAATTTCTTCATAGATTTTTTCCAATCCACCCATCATTTCCGCGTGCGCATAATTAATCGGGGTATCAACCCACCCCGGACAGATTGCGTTGCATCGCACGCCTTCCTTGGCATAATCAAGGGCAATACCTTTTGTCAACATGACGACTCCGCCTTTAGAAGCAGAGTAAACGGTCAAAAACGGTTCAGAAACTATTCCATTTACACTCGAAATATTTACCAATGACCCATTCCGGTGCTCCAGCATATGTGGAATTGCGGCCCGACAGGTATACATTGAGCCTTTTAGATTCACATTCAAAGTCTTATCAATAACATCATTTTTTACTTCGTGAAAAACACCTGGGATATTTACCCCAGCACTATTTACTACAACATGAACCGTGCCGAATTCTTTAACGCAGACACTAATTAGATCTTCGCACTGCAAATAATCTGATACATCAGTTTCGTGCGCAACTGCAATACCACCTTTTTGCAGAATTTCATCTGCTACTTTTTGCACACTTTCAAAATTAATGTCTGAAGCAACAACCTTGCCGCCTTCTTCCGCTAAGCGAAATGCTGTTGCTTTACCAATTCCAGAACCAGCGCCGGTTACTACACAGGCCTTATCCGCAACGCGACCCATCATTGTCCTCTTGTTCCACAATAACTAAAACTCACTCCGATGATAACTCCTAAAGTCGAAAGGCACCGTACTGTACGAGATCAGGGGCCGCTCAAACTATCCCAGAATCAGATCCAGGGATTTATCACCACTTTGCCTGATTCAGGTGAAATCGACATCTGCATAGCTTCATCTACCTGTTCAAGGCCGAATTCATGGGTCACCAAATCCGCAAATGGGTAGTGCTGGGCGTACTTCTCGAAGAGCTTGAGCGATGGACCGTACGCGGTGATTGGATGATTGGAGAGCCCGATCAATCTAAGGTTCTTACTCAAAACATGTCGGTGCATGCTTATCGGGACCTCACCCGTATCGGCAAAGTTGCCCATCTCTAGCAATGTCCCGCCGCGCCTAAGCATTTCAATGCCCTCGATTACTGGCTCCGGCCGATTTGTCATGTGCAGCACGACATCTGCACCTATGCCACCTGTAAGTGAGCGGATCAGCTCGATACGCTCCCCTTTGGACGTACGATCGACGTTGATGGTGAGATCTGCACCCATCTTCTTAGCCAGGTCCAGCCGGTATTCTGACTTATCTAGGCAGATGATTCTGCCCGCGCCCATCATTCCCAGCTTGACGACATGAAGTAACCCAAGTGGACCAACACCGAATACGACCACGGTGTCACCCGAGGTGAATCCCTCGATCGAGTACGAGCTGAAATCTCGCAATTTGTCCAGCGATGCCGCGCAGGCCATTAATTCTGCCAGTACTGCTACCCGCGGTGGGACGGCATCAGGAACCTTATAAAAAAATGTACCTGGCTTGAAATACATGTACTCGGCCCAGCCACCCAGCAAATGCGGCCATTTGGCACTGGTGAAACTATTTCCGTAACACTGCGATTTGGAGCACCAACTGTAGCCCTGAATATGTGTGCAATAAAAGCACTTTCCGCAGATCATGTCAGGGCACATCACAATTCTGTCCCCGACCTTGACCTGGGTTTGATAAAAGTCACCGGATTCTTCAATGGCGGGGGTTAACTCTTCAATGATTCCAACATTTTCATGCCCTTGAATTATTGGAAATGGGGTATCAGTCTCAGATTCAGTGCCGGCATATTGCTTAGTTTCACCCTGATAGGTGTGTTTGTCGGTACCACAGATTCCTGATAATTCAACTCGCATCAGCAAGGCGCCATTTTCAAGTTCTGGCCGCGCGAAATCCTGGACTTCGTATCTCCCCGGCGCCACCAAAACGGCAGCGCGGACCCTGCTCATTAGCTTTCGATCTCTCGAGGCGTGTGATCCATGACTTGAATGTAGCAAGCACCAAAACAATGTGTGCTGACTTTCCCAAGTTTAGCTACTTTTGGATTTGCGCAGCTTTCCACCGGGCACCTACGATCAGTTCATGCGCCGGTTGATCTATGTCCCATTTGATCAACTCAACCTCGACTACGGAGCCCTGAAGACCGCGGACCCAGACCACGACCTGATCGCCCTGGTGGAAAGCAACCGGATGACCACGGGGCGAAATTGGCACCCCGCCCGCCTGCATTTCCTGATTTCGTCCGCCCGGCATTTCGTCAACCAGTTGCAGGAGGCCGGCTTCACCGTCGACTACCGCAAGGCTCCGACGGTGATATCCGGGCTGGATTCCATTAAGAGTGAATACGGTTCACTCCCCATTACCTGCACCGAACCGTCGTCATATCGTCAGACCGAGTCACTGCGCGCTTATGGAGCCAACTTTGTGGCGAATGACTTCTTCCTAACGCCACGACCACTTTTCGAAAAGTGGGCTGCGGCACAGAAGAGCTACCTGATGGAGAGTTTCTACCGGGCGCAGCGCATCCGGCTGGACATTTTAATTACCGATGGCTTGCCCACCGGGGGCAGCTGGAACTACGACAAGGACAACCGGCTGCCCCCACCTAAGAAGTATGTCGGGGCCCCCTACTTGGAGCATCCCCAGGATGAGATCGATGATCAAGTAGCCGAAGAACTGGGCTACACCCCCTCAACTACTTGGGCGACCAACCGCGACGGCGCCCTGTCGCAATTACATAACTTCATCGAAAACCACTTCGGCGAATTCGGTCCGCTAGAGGATGCGATGACCACCGATAACTGGGCACTGCATCACTCACTGCTCTCCCCGTATTTGAATAATGGCTTACTGCACCCCAAAGAAGTCGTGGACGCCGCAATTACCGCCTTCAATACCGGAACGATCCCGATCGAATCCTGCGAGGGCTTCATCCGCCAGTTGATTGGTTGGCGGGAGTATGTCAACGGCATGTACTGGCATCTTGGACCTGCATACCGGGATAACAACCAACTTAATGCGACCCGGCAGTTGCTACCCCTGTTCACCGATCCCGAAAAGACCTCGATGAACTGCATCAAGCAGACGGTCACCGATATCCAAAGCCGCGCCTGGGTGCACCACATCCCACGGCTCATGCTGCTTAGCAACTTGGCCCTAATCACCGGTACCAACCCGCAGCAATTCCTCGACTGGATGAGGGAGGTATTCATTGACGCCGCTGACTGGGTGATGGTGCCCAATGTCATTGGCATGGGGATCCACGCCGACGGGGGTCAGATGATGACGAAACCCTACGCGGCCGGTGGCGCATATATCTCCCGCATGAGCAATTACTGCAAAGGCTGCGATTACAACCCGAAGCTGCGTACCGGCGATACCGCTTGCCCCTTCACCACCCTTTACTGGGATTTCCTGGACCGCCATCAGGCTCAATTTGCCGGAAACCATCGGATGCGGCAGCAGCTATTTGGCTTGAACCGGTTGGCTGATCTAGCGGAATTGAAGGTGCGGGCCCAAGAGGTGCTCACCGGGCTGGATCGGGGCGAGATCTAACCGGCTACTTCCCGGCCTTGCACTTTTCTGAGCAGTAGCTGACATTTACCCAATCGCGTGCCCACTTCTTACGCCACTCAAACTCTCGACCACACCGCACACACACTTTGGGGGGGAACCCATTCTTAATTCGAGCCCGCATTCTTGCTCCATCATTCTTCACTAAGTTCGCATCCGCCCAAATTCAAATTGCCGAGCCCCGAACCCGACAGTATGGTACCGGCATGCACCCGATCTTGAGCCGACCATTGATCCTTGGCTATTCCATTATTCGGTCAACTTGATGAGATTCCTACTCGCCTTACTATTTGCGATGACGCTACTTAGTGGCTGCGGTCAACAAGGTGCATTTGAGCCACTCGTCGATGGTCCGTGCACCGCAAACCAAGACGCGGCGGTGACTAAACACCTCTCAGCGCAGATAGACGCATTCGCGGCACGTGATTGGGAATTGGCCTACTCATACGCCTCGGCAAATTTCCGAAAGGTAATCACACTTGCAGAGTTTACCGAGATCATCCAGGCGCAATACGGCATGCTGATCGAGAACAAGGGTTACAGTTTTGGGTCCTGCGAGATCTCCGCCGCCAACATTTTGCGCCAGGTAAGTGTCGCCAGTGACCAAGGAGATTTCAGCCTCGACTACAAGTTGTCATTCGTGAACTCAAGGCTCGGCGTGGAGTCTGCAGTGATCACGCAGCTGACTGAAGGTTTGTCGCTCTAACTAGGTGTCTTGATCCGCGGATTCCCAATCACCCTCCGTGCACGGTCGGCTTCGGATGCGCTCGACATAGTCAGACGGTGCCCCACCTTGCGAAACCGCGGGGTAATCGCTAATCCTTAATCGCCGAGACGACAACCCAAACCCGCCCGGCCCCAACGCACCTCAAGTGCGAGTTGATCTGTTGGTGCTTAACTCACATGGACCGCAATAGTCGAGCTTGGTAAGACGGCCCGATAATCAGTTTCGGAGCTACCCCGACACGGGGCCCTATTGCGAAACAAACAGTCATTGCCGAGGGGATTGACCTTTATCGCGTTCCCACCAAATTGACCAAGTGGGCTATCGGCACCCCCTAGGCTTGCTACTCTTCAAGAGTTATCCCCCCTGGAGGAAGGTCACAACATGAATATGCAACGTCAGCTCCGAGCGAGCCGAGTTATGTGGACCGCAACATTGGCGGGGCTCCTAGCTCTGACAGGGACAGTTGCATCGCCCATCATGGGGACGGCGGGCGGTAGATTGGGAAATTCGAGCGTCGCGGCAAGTGCTGACTGCAAGCCTTCGTTGTTCCAGCCGCCCATTAGTCCGGCCTACGCCGACACGAGCTGGCCGTCGGAGCACGCAGACACCTGGCGCACACATTCAGCGCCCACGGGGCTGCCCAGAAATCTAAGCCGAACCACGCAGCACGGCACTCCGCCCAGACTCCACACCTCCGTGGCTAAATTGCCACCGGTACCCGTATGGGGGTACGTGGGTAAGGGCAGCAATGTCTACGTCGTTGGTGGAGCTCCGTACTTGCTAGACATGTACACGGAACTCATGCAAGGCGCCCCCGCCTCCAAAATTGACCTTCTTGGGATAGCGAGTAAGAAGTACGCCACGTCGATGACTCCTTATATCGCTCGCATCAATACCAAGACGATGAAAACCACAATTCTTAGCCTGCCTCTAGGCACCTCCGCTAACTACACCGGCGGCGCCCTCGTCCACGCAAATGGATTTCTTTATACGGTTGCTCGTAGCGTTCTGTACAAAATTGACACTGTGACATTTCAGATTGTCGCTTCAAAGTTATTACCCCTAGCACCTGACTCCTCGGGCCAACCCAATGAGCAGACCGCCTATAACGGCATGGTGGCGACTAAGAGCGGCGATTTGATAATGAAGGGTTGGGCATCGACCGGCGGTGGTGACTTGCCACCGGGAATTCTCCTGCGGATTGATCCAACCGATTTGTCTACCAAAACCGAGGTCGTCACCACGGCAGTGTCTTCCCCGCGCATGGCCATCGTCGAGGAGAACGGTCAGGAATACCTCTACTTTCCCAATACCACTCAGTCCGTGCGATTCATTGTTGGTGCTAACTCATTTACCCTCGATGACTCTTGGAGCAAAACCTACCTTGCAGCGGGATCCGGAGTTACAACCGCTAGTTCTGATGTTTATCTTGGAAGTGGCGTGGTGTTCGCCAACAACACCCAGTTGACGGCTACCGCCCCCATGAGCATATTTTCGCAAGGCGCCGCTACGACCTCACAGTTGCAGAGCACCCAAGCATTTAGCAGCAATGGGGCCGCCTGGAACTTCTTCATGATGGCAGCCGATCCATACAAGTCTGGCGTAGCAGTGATGGTCGACCAGAACAGCGGGCACGTCGCTGGCTACCTCACGTGCGGCGGTGGTCAATCGACCCAAAAACTTTGGGAAAACGATTCCATCAAAGCTTCATCGGGAGTTGCCATCAACTACAAGGCGGGACACCTTTATACCGACGATCGACAGTGCACTGGAAAGACCTGTCACCTGTTTCTTGTCGTGCTTGACCTTAAGACAGGCGTTGAAATCGCTCGTACGGCCGTTAAAGGCGACAAGCCGTCAATGGGCCAGATCTTTATAGGTACGAACGCCGTCTACTACGTAGCTAGCAATACGCGAGAGTCGAATGGGTATGTCACCCGCGTTACTGCGTCCCGATAATCGCCCGACCAGCTGTAATCCGGGTGCCGGCAGCTGCTTGCCCACCAAATTCTCACCGGGGCCGTTATCGTCGCGCCCAAGGCCAGTGAGTTGATTGATTCCCTGACCATCGCGGTGGACCAGGCCCCCGGCGGCTTCACTTCAGCAGTGGTCAACCCGGGCACGCGCGGTAGGTTCATCCCGTGACCCGCAGCGATGCCACCCGGCAGGCAAATGACCGCGCGGGTGAGGCCGCGTCCGCACTCGCGACTTTGAGCGGGGTGCCCACCCACCAAATTGCCGTGGTGCTGGGTTCTGGCTGGGTACCGGCCGCGGACCTGCTCGGTAGCACGGTGGCCGAGTTCCCCGTCACCGACCTCCCATATTTCACCCCACCCGCCGTCCAGGGCCACGCCGGAATGGTGCGCAGCATCGACGCCGATGGCACCGCGGTGCTTGTCTTCCTAGGCCGCACCCATCTTTATGAAGAGCTCGGGGTCGATGCCGTGACCCATGCGGTGCGCACCTGTGCAATGACCGGCTGCCAAACCATGGTTTTGACCAACGGTTGCGGTGGCCTAGACGCTAGCTGGGTTCCTGGCACCCCGGTGCTGATCCGCGATCACCTAAACCTCACCGGCACCTCGCCATTGCACGGCGCCCACTTCGTCGACCTAACCGACCTTTATTCACCCCGGCTGCGCGAACTATGCCGCGCGATCGAACCGGGCCTGCCCGAAGGGGTGTACGCACAATTTCGCGGCCCGATGTACGAAACGCCCGCTGAGATCCAAATGGTGCGCGCGATTGGCGGCACCTTGGTCGGGATGAGCACCGCTCTGGAAGCCATCGTTGCGCGGTCCCTTGGCATGGAGGTTCTGGGCTTATCACTTGTCACCAACTTGGCCGCTGGGATGTCCGGGCAGGCGCTGAATCACCTGGAGGTGCTCGAGGCCGGTCAAGTGGCTGCCACGCGGATGGGTGACCTCCTCGCGCGCGTCATCCGGCAGCTCCCATGATCGACTTTGCAGCAGCGGCCGCGTGGCTGGAGATCGACCCGGATCCGCAGACCCGGCGCGAGCTCGAAGCACTTATTGCCCACGCGAAAGTCGGTGACGAAATCGCGCAGCAGGAGTTGGCCGACGCTTTCGATGGCACCTTGCAATTCGGTACCGCCGGACTCCGCGGCCCACTTGGACCCGGGCCAAACCGCATGAACCGCGTGGTGGTCATTCGCGCCGCGGCCGGGCTCGCACGGTACCTCAATAACTTGCATCCGAGCGGTGGCGCAGTCGTCATCGGGTATGACGCAAGGCATAACTCTGATGTGTTCGCCCACGACACCGCGAGCGTGCTGACCGGCGCCGGGATAAGCGCAATGGTGCTCCCGCAGCCACTACCAACACCGGTGCTCGCCTTTGCAATCCGCTATCTGGGTTGCGCCGCCGGGGTGATGGTTACCGCGAGCCATAACCCGCCGCGAGACAACGGCTATAAGGTTTATCTCGACGCCGGCAGCCAGATCGTGCCACCAGCCGACAGCGACATCAGTGCCCTGATTGCCGAAGTCACCGCGTTGGGCGACATCGCCCAACTACCCCAAGGTGATGACTGGGTAACCCTGGGCGAGGACCTCCTTGACGCGTATGTTGCTCGGACCGCCAGCCTGGTCGCACCTACCGCCCCCCGTGATATCAAAGTCGTCTACACCGCAATGCATGGTGTGGGCGGAGTGGTGGTCGACCGGGTAATGCAAGCTGCCGGGTTCAGCCAACCGGTACCGGTGGCCAAGCAATTCACCCCCGACCCCGACTTCCCGACCGTTGCATTTCCTAACCCGGAAGAACCCGGGGCGATGGATCTAGCTTTGGCGACCGCCAAGGCCAGCGCAGCCGACATCGTGATCGCCAATGACCCAGACGCCGATCGCTGCGCGGTGGCCGTGCCCGCACCAACCGAAAGCAGCACCGACGGTTGGCGAAAGCTCCAAGGTGATGAAGTCGGCGCGCTGCTCGCGTGGTGGATGATTCGCCGCGGTACTGCGCCGGGGGTATTCGCCCAGTCGATCGTCTCCTGCTCCTTGCTCAAGGAAATTGCCGAGTCCGCCGGGCATGAGTATCAGCAGACCCTCACCGGGTTCAAGTGGATTGCCCGTATCCCAAGCCTGCGCTTTGGCTACGAGGAAGCGCTCGGCTACTGCGTCGACCCAGACGCGGTCAAGGATAAGGACGGGGTCTCGGCTGCCCTGTTGATCTCCGAGATGGCGGCCCAACTCAAATCCGAGGGTCGCACCGTCCAAAATGTGCTCGACGAACTCGCACTCGCCCATGGCCTTTATGTCACCGAGCAGGTATCCATCAGGGTCGACGACCTGTCGATCATCAGCAACATAATGCAACGGTTGCGGAGCGAAACCCCGACCTCGGTAGGCGGGCTCGCGGTGACCTCATTCGCCGATTTCGAGCAGGGGGTCGACGGGCTGCCACCGGCCGACGGGCTGCGCTTTGACCTCGCTTTCGGCTCCCGCATTATTGTGCGGCCAAGTGGCACCGAGCCCAAGATCAAGTGCTATCTACAGGTGGTAATCCCGGTCACCGGTGGGGCACTGGACCAGGCCCGGGCACTCGCCAGAGCAAGGCTTGATGCCATCGGGGCAGCAGTTCGCACTTGGTTAGCATAGGCACGTGCGTACCATCGCCGAGCCGCTCAACACCACCAGTTCGCTGCGTGAATTCCTGCATGGATTACCCGGGGTGGATGAAGTTGGTGTCAAGGCGCGCGCCACCGCTTTGGGAACTCGATCGATTAAGAACGAATCCAAAGCTTGGGCGATTGACATGGCAATCCGCATGGTTGACCTCACCACCCTTGAAGGCATGGATACCCCCGGGAAAGTTCGGGCGATGTGCGCCAAAGCGCTTCGGCCCGACCCCACCGATCCCACCGTGCCAAGTGTTGCCGCCGTATGTGTCTACGGCGACATGGCACCGGTTGCCCGGGCCGTCGTCGGCGACAACCTGCATGTCGCCGCTGTTGCCACCGCATTTCCAAGTGGCCGCGCGAGCCTTGAAGTCAAACTGCAAGACGTCCGTGACGCGGTTGCCGGCGGGGCCGACGAAATCGACATGGTAATTGATAGGGGCGCCTTCCTCTCCGGTAACTACGGCCTTGTCAATGAGCAAATCATCGCGGTCAAGGTGGCCTGCGGCACGGCCCATCTAAAGGTAATCCTCGAAACCGGCGAGCTACGAACCCTTGACAACGTGCGACGTGCCTCGTGGCTGGCCATGATGGCTGGCGCGGATTTCATCAAGACCTCGACCGGAAAAGTCCCGGTGGCTGCGACACCTGCCGTCACGATCGTCATGTTGCAGGCGGTACGCGATTACTACGCCCTCACCGGCAGCCAGATTGGCGTGAAACCCGCCGGCGGGATCCGCACCAGCAAGGATGCCATCAAGTACCTCGTGCTCGTAAAGGAAATCGCCGGCGAAGCCTGGCTTACCCCCGACCTCTTTCGCTTCGGTGCCTCTACCCTGCTGAACGACCTACTCATGCAACGCCAACGCATGGCCGTCGGCCACTACTCCGGCCCCGACTACGTGACGATCGACTGAAGGGAGCAAAGGTGACTTTCGAATATGCTCCCGCCCCCGAGTCTTTGGCGATCGTTTCCATCGCGCCCTCATACGGCCTATTCATCAATGGTGAGTTCGTCTACCCAACCGATGGCACCACATTTAAGACCATCAACCCCGCGACCGAGGAAGTCCTCGCTGAAATGAGTGAGGCGAACCAGAGCGATGTCAACGCTGCGGTCAATGCCGCTCGACGGTCCTATGACCGCATCTGGTCGGTGATGAGCGGACGCGACCGCGCCAAGTACCTGTTTAGGATCGCGCGATTACTGCAAGAGCGGGCCCGTGAGTTCGCAGTGCTTGAAACACTCGATAACGGCAAGCCAATTCGCGAGTCCCGTGATATCGACGTGCCCCTGGCCGCCGCCCACTTCTTCTACCACGCGGGCTGGGCCGACAAACTTGATTACGCGGGCCTTGGCCCAAACCCCCAGGCCCTAGGCGTGGCCGGCCAGATCATCCCCTGGAACTTCCCGCTCCTGATGCTCGCCTGGAAGATCGCCCCGGCCCTGGCCTGCGGCAACACGGTCGTTCTTAAACCCGCCGAAACCACCTCGCTGACCGCCATGTTGTTCGCCGAGGTCTGCCAGCAGGCCGATTTACCCCCCGGCGTTGTCAACATCATCACCGGTGCTGGTGATACCGGCCGCATGCTGGTCGAGCACGATGGCATCGACAAGATCGCCTTCACGGGCTCAACCGAGGTTGGTAAATCTATCGGGCGGGCCATCGCCGGGACCAATAAGAGATTGACCCTTGAACTAGGCGGCAAGGCCGCGAACATCGTCTTCGATGATGCCCCGATTGACCAAGCCGTTGAGGGAATCGTCGATGGCATTTTCTTCAACCAGGGCCATGTTTGTTGCGCTGGATCACGCTTGTTGCTGCAGGAGTCAATTGCCGAAGAAACCATTGCGGCTCTCAAACTGCGACTCCAGACCCTGCGCCTTGGTGATCCACTTGACAAGAACACCGATATCGGTGCCATCAACTCCCCCGAGCAGCTGAACAAAATCCACGAGTTGATCAAATCCGGTGACGATGAGGGGGCGCAGCGTTGGACGGCCCCCTGCGATATTCCTGATAAGGGCTGGTGGTGTGCGCCTACCGTCTTTACCAACGTTACCCAGGCCCATCGCATTGCCCGGGAAGAGATATTCGGTCCGGTGCTGTCAGTCCTCACGTTCCGGACCCCAGATGAGGCCGTCGAGAAGGCAAATAACACCCCATTTGGATTATCCGCCGGGATCTGGACCGAAAAAGGCAGTCGGATCTTGTGGATGGCGAACCAGCTTCGGGCCGGGGTCATCTGGGCTAATACCTTCAATCGATTTGACCCGACCAGCCCCTTTGGCGGATTCAAAGAGTCTGGCTTCGGCCGCGAAGGCGGTATCCAAGGCCTCGCTGCTTATCTCCAGGCTGCCAATGACAGTGCCGATCAGGCGAGGGGTACGTCATGAATGATCGCGTTGAAGTGCGCAAGACCTACAAGCTGTTCATCAAAGGCGCCTTCCCGCGAAGCGAATCCGGCCGCACCTATGAAGTCCACGACACTGACGACAAGTTCCTTGCGAACGCCGCCAAGGCCTCGCGCAAGGATGCCCGTGATGCAGTACTCGCCGCCCGCGCGGGCTTTGACGGATGGAGTGCCGCCACCGCCTACAACCGTGGTCAGGTGCTGTACCGGGTCGCCGAAGTCATGGAAGGGCGCCGCGAGCAGTTCATCGCTGACGTTCAAGCCGCCGAGGGCTCAGGCGATAAGAAGTCCGCCCGGGTAGTCGACGCGGCAATCGACCGGCTGGTTTGGTACGCCGGCTGGGCCGACAAGTACGCCCAGGTGGTCGGCAACACCAACCCGGTAGCCGGCCCCTACTTCAATTTCACAATCCCCGAGCCCACCGGAGTGGTCGCGGCCATCGCCCCGCAGGACTCCAGCCTGCTCGGGTTGGTTAGCGTTATCGCGCCAATAGTCGTGACCGGCAACGCTGTCATCGTGGTAGCAAGTACCCGGCGCCCGATTCCGGCCATCACCTTGACCGAGGTACTGGCCACCTCAGATGTGCCGCCCGGTGTCATCAATGTGCTAACCGGCGATCCGGCCGAGATCGCGCCTTGGCTGGCGAGCCATGGTGATGTGAATGCGATCGACCTTACGGGCGTCACGAGTGCGGAGTTGGCCAAGAAATTGGAGATCGAAGCTGCTGGCACGGTCAAGCGGGTCCGCCCGCCCGCCCAGCCCAATTGGCTCGCGAACCCTGACCTTGGGCGCCTTAGGTCATTTGTCGAGACCAAGACGGTCTGGCACCCACTCGGTGCCTAGCTCCCGTTCAGGGGGGTCAGTCTTCCAGGGCTGCCTTCCGGCGCCGGTGAATAACAATCGCCGCCGCCGCGCCGGCCGCTACTAAGCCAAGTACACCAAGTAAGACCGGCGCCCAGCGCCGCGTCTGCACGATGACATCCTCGGCCCTGGTCAAAGTTTCGTCGGCGATTGCTAAAACCGCATCGGTGCGATCAAGTGCGCCGCGCACTATATCTAGTTCATGCCGCAGGTCGACCACATGTTCTTGGCTTGACTCCACCACCTCAAGCAATGCCATTCGTCACTCCCCCTGTCATTCGCTCGGCCAATACTGCCCGCAACACGGTGTACTGCGGCTTGATCTGTTCGTTGATAATGGGGAGGCGCTCATCAAATGGAATGAAGGCGCTCTTCATGGCATTGACCGTAAACCACTGCATATCATTGAGTCCATATCCGAAGGCCGCGCTTAGCAGTGACATCTCCTTGCTCATCGAAGTGCCTGACATCAACCGGTTGTCGGTGTTCACGGTTACCCGAAATCCGAGGCGGCGAAGCAGGCCGATCGGATGGGTTTGTATTGACTTTGCCGCGCCGGTCTGCACATTCGAGGTCGGGCACATCTCAAGTGGAATCCGCCGATCGCGCACATAAGCAGCAAGTCGGCCCAAGGTCACCGAGCCATCCGGCTCTACCGTGATGTCATCGACGATCCGCACGCCATGGCCTAGGCGGTCGGCTCCGCACCACGCAATGGCCTCCCAGATACTTGGTAAACCGAAAGCCTCACCGGCATGGATCGTGAAATGCGCGTTCTCGCGACTTAGATACTCAAAAGCATCAAGGTGGCGTGTGGGTGGGTAACCGGCCTCGGCGCCTGCTATATCAAAGCCAACAACTCCTTTGTCGCGATACTCAACCGTTAGTTCAGCTATTTTGCGGCCATGGGATGCCGTCCGCATCGCGGTTAGCAGCACCCCCACCCTGATGTGGTTACCCTGCGCTGCCGCCGCTCGCTGCCCATCGGCGAAGCCGGCGAGCACCGCTTCGACCACCTGAGCCTCGTGCAAACCTTTTTCAATGTGCAATTCTGGAGCGAAGCGAACTTCGGCATAGACAACACCATCGGCGGCCAGATCTATCGCGCATTCAAATGCCACCCGCCGCAGTGCCTCTTCGGTCTGTAAAACCCCGACGGTATGCGCGAAGGTCTTTAGATAGCGCTCCAAGGAGCCGGAGTAAGCCGACTCGGTGAACCACCGCGACAAAGCCTGCGGATCGGTGGCGGGAAGATCGGTATAGCCCTGTTCGGCCGCCAGGTCCAAGATTGTTTGGGGGCGCAGCCCGCCATCAAGGTGGTCGTGCAGCAGAACTTTCGGGGCCCGAACAATCAAATCTTCGGGGACCGGGGCATACGTACCTGCATCCATCACCATGGATTGAACCTAGTACAAGCATTGTTGGTGGACCCGGGTGGTGGCACCTGGGCTGCTGCCCCGGTATCTGCTTCAATCAGGGGTGGTCAGCATCTTCTTCGGTTTCGCGACCGCCATCTTTTTCGCCGCCGGCTCCCTGACCGCATCCCGGGCCGCCCGACTAATTGGTGCCTATTCAACGGTTGCTTGGGCGATGTTGATTGGCTTTGCCATCACTATCCCCTTGGTATTGATCGCCGGGATTCCAACCGGGCTCACCGGTACCAACTCGATTTGGTGGGCGGTATCGGGCCTCGGCAACGTCGCGGGCCTGGTATTCGCCGCAAGCGCGTTCCGACTCGGCAAAGTCGGCGTGGTGGCGCCGATCCTCGCCACCGAAGGCGCCCTGGCCGCCACCATCGCGGCCATTTTGGGTGAGTCGATTGCCCCCCTTGCCGCCTTCGTACTCCTGGTGATCGTGGGGGGTGTCATCTTGGCCGCGATCGGCAAAGACCCAGCCCCCATTCCCAACGAGCGGCCGGTGCGGGCGGCGGTGCTCGCCACCTGCGGTGCGCTGGTGTTCGGCATTGCGCTCTACGCCACCGGTAACCTCAGCGACGAGCTACCCATCGCCTGGCTGCTGCTACCGGCGCGCAGCGTCGGTGTCATCGCCCTCTTCATCCCACTGCTTCTCCTTAGAAAATTGAGGCTCACCAAGGCGGCGGCCCCTTATGTGGTGCTAGCAGGTTTTGTTGAGGTACTCGGGTTTACCTGCTACTCGATCGGTGCCCAGTACGGTGTCGCCGTCACCGCCGTGCTCGCATCGCAATTTGCGCCGATCGCGGCGATCATGGCGTACCTGTTGTTCAAGGAGAAGTTGGGCAGAGTGCAAATCGCCGGGGTCGCCATCATCGTTGCCGGGGTTGTCGCTCTTATTCTGCTTTAGTTTTTCAAGGGGCTTGCTAATGCAGTTCGCCGAAATTAGGCTCGGGTCGTGGGGCTAAGGAATTTGGCTAGTATTGCGGTGGCATCGGTACTAGTCCTCGTGCCAAACACGGCCTTGGCCGGTGAATTCCCCGGGGACCAATGCGCAACCGAGGGTCAGGTCGTTGCTTTAGGTGGCGGCGCAATCAAGTGCACTGGTGGTACTTGGCAACCCAGCCAGGAGACTCCTGACAGCGGTGGCGCCGGTGCTTCCACAGTAAAGACGGCAAAAAACTTTAAGTCGGTTGGTACCGCACTATCGGCAGCAACCTTCAATTCCCCCGACCAGCAAGTCGCTGACGTAACAGCAATCCGGCTGCCAAATGGCAATGTCAAGCTTTTCGTCTATGTTGCGAATCAATTCATTAGAAGCGCCACATCGACTAACAAGAGTGGGACGTCATTCGTTGCTGACCCGACGTCGATTCTCAGTGGTACCGCAGCCGGCCAACCCAGAGTGATTTCGCTCGGTGGTAACTCAATGCGGCTGTTCTACCTTGAGGGCGGAAATATCAATGCTGCGATCAGCAGTGACGGTGGAGTTACTTTCACGAAGGAGGGACCTGTCATCACGACAGCGCAGGCCGGGTTTGAGCCCGGGGGGCTGACCGTCATCAAGCAAGGAGGCGGCTATCGCGGCTATTTCTCAAATCTTGAAAAGCCAGGCGAGCGTGCATTGCGGGTAATGCGGACAGCAACAAGCAAGGACATGATCAATTGGAATTTGGGTCCAGAGATTACCGGTGCCTCCGGCACCATCAAAGATGGCGGCTCGCATCCATTCGCGGTAATCGATAAGAAAGGCAAGGTCGCCCTGTACTACGCAGGTGACCGCGACGGCTTCTACGGCATCTTGGTCTCCACCAGCAAGAATGGCGTCACCTTCAGTAATGAGAAGTCTGTTATGACAGGTGGTGGTGATCCCGATATTCTGCCAACCGGGAAAACCTCTGGGCTCATGTATTACGGGGCCGATCTTGGTTCCGGGCTCGGCTTCGGCATCAATGTCGCGAAATCCACCGGAAATATCGTGCCTTGACCCGCGCCAACTGATCTGCTCCTTAAACGTAATGAGCAGGTACCGGTCAAGGTCACAACAGTTATGGTCGTTAGTTGATCTTTTCTATCACCAGCGGCAATCTAGTGATAGTGGCACCGCCCGGGCCGATCGCGGTGGCCCCCGCGAGGGCGGCCATCGCACCCTCGAAGCGGCCCTCATCATCGGTGTACAAAGTAAGGAGCCGTGCCCCGGCGGCTACCTCGTCACCGGGCTTGGCGTGGATCTGGATCCCGGCCCCGGCCGAAACCGGGTCCTCCTTGCGGGCTCGGCCGGCCCCGAGCCGCCAAGCCGCAACTCCGACCTGCAATGCATCAAGTCGGGTAAGTACGCCCGCCCCACTCGAGAGCACCTCGTGGGAGTGCTTTGCGACCGGCAGGGGGGCTTTTGGGTCACCGCCCTGGGCGCTGATCATCTGGTTCCAGACGTCCATGGCGGTGCCGTCGCGCAGGGTGTCTGCCGGGTCAAGATCAGTGATGCCGGCTAGGTCGAGCATTTCGCGGGCCAAGGTGACGGTCAACTCGATGATGTCGGCCGGCCCACCGCCTGATAGCACCTCAACGGATTCTTGAACCTCCAGGGCATTGCCCACCATCAGGCCAAGGGGAACGTCCATCGCGGTGATCAAGGCCCGGGTGCGAACCCCGGAGTCGGTACCGATCCGCACCATGGTTTCGGCTAACTTGCGGGCCTGCAGCGGGTCGGACATGAAGGCCCCCGAGCCCGTCTTCACATCGAGGACGAGGCCACCGGCACCCTCCGCGATCTTCTTGCTCATGATGCTCGAGGCAATCAACGGTATTGATTCAACCGTCGCGGTGACATCGCGCAACGCGTAGAGCTTTTTGTCCGCCGGCGCCAGCCCCGGGCCGGCCGCGCAAATAACGCCACCCACGGTCTGGAGTACGTGGAACATCTCCTCCTTCGTGAGCCCGGCCCGCCAGCCCGGGATCGATTCCAGTTTGTCGAGAGTGCCACCGGTGTGGCCGAGGCCGCGACCGCTTAATTGGGGCACGGCCGCGCCGCAGGCGGCCACCACCGGTACCAGTGGCAGGGTGATTTTGTCACCAACCCCACCGGTTGAATGCTTGTCGACGGTCGGGCGATCAAGGGCCGAGAAATCCATGCGCTCGCCACTGCGGATCATCGCTTCGGTCCAGCGCGCGATCTCGGTATCGGTCATGCCATTTAAGAAAATCGCCATGGCAAGGGCCGACATCTGTTCTTCGGCAACAACCCCGCGCACATAAGCGTCAATCACCCAATCAATTTGCTCGGGTGATAGGACTCCCTTGTCACGCTTGGCGCGAATCACATCAACTACCGCAAACGGCTCAACCACGGTTTTCCCCATCATCTGCTCTATCGATTAAGTCTTGGGGACCAAATGCCTGCGGTAATATTGCGCTCATCGGAAGTACTCCTTCCGGCGTCATTACTAAGGTTGTCGGCAGCCCGTTCTCCCAAATTAATTGCAGGCAGCGGCCACATGGCATCAGTGGTGCACCATGCTGGTCAACACAGGAAACCGCCAACAATTTACCGCCACCCGATGCGTGCAGGCTGGAGACCATCCCGCACTCAGCACAAAGACCAATCCCATAAGAGGCGTTTTCAACATTGCAGCCAACCACGATGCGGCCGTTATCCACCAGGCCAGCTACCCCGACCTTGAATCGCGAATATGGGGCATATGCCTTCGACATGATCTCGAGTGCGGCCTGCGCCAACTCGTCCCAGTCGATTTGGGGCATCTTCACTCCTTTTCGTAGGGCTGGCCATCCGCGGCCGGCGGGCGCGCCCGCCCGACCAAGCCGGCCACGATGATGATGGTGACCAGATAAGGGGCCATAGCCAAGAACTCCCCCGGAATCGGGGTTTCAATTACCGCAAACTTCTGCTGCAGGGAATCGGAGAACCCAAAGATCAGCGCGGCAAAGAAGGCACCGATCGGGTTCCAGCCGCCCACGATCATCGCCGCTAAGCCGATGAATCCACGACCGCCGGTCATTCCTTCATCGAAGCGGCCAACGGTGCCCAGGGTGAACCAGGCACCGGCGAAGCCACCGACCATGCCCCCGTAGATGACCGCCAGATACCGAACCTTGGCAACTTTGATACCGAGGGAGTCTGCGGCCTTCGGGTTCTCACCGACCGACCGGGTACGCAGGCCCCATCGAGTTCGAAACAGCAGGAAGGTCACGCTCGCGATCAGGATGAACATCCCGTACACGATGATTGTCTGATCAAAGAACATCGGCCCGACAATCGGGATGTCGCCAAGGATCGGAATCTTTATTGCCTGGAAGATCGGCGCATCGTTGAACTGGGGGTTCTTCACCAATACTTGTGCTGTTAGGAAAGAGGTTAAGCCCAGTACCAAAATGTTGATTACCACCCCGATGATGATCTGATCAACTCGGAAATTCACCGCGAGCACAGCCAGCAATAAGGCAAGGACACCCCCGGTCAAGGTGGCGGCGAGTAGACCCACCCAGCCACCGAGTAACGACCCCATCACGACTCCGGTGAAGGCACCGCCCAGCAGCATTCCTTCAATGCCAATATTCACCACACCTGAGCGCTCACACAAAATACCCGACAAGGCACCGAGAGCAATTGGAGTAGCGCGGGCAATCGTTGAAACGAGCATGCTGATCAACGAGAACTCTTGGCCGGCGGTAGCCCAGACCATTATCGAAAAAACGAAGACAGCGAAAGCAATGCCAAGAATTACCGTCGTCCTGCTCTGGAACCCGCGGAAGAACTGGGTTGCTCCCAAGAACCCGAGTACCATTGCCAAAACCCAAAGTGAGCCTTGCGAGGGAACCGACAGCGGAGGCAATTGAATTGTCTCATCTGCAAAACTCAACCCAAATGTTGAAGTTCCGGCTGCAGCAGGTGCCAAAAAGAACATGACAATTGCGGCAAGCGCAAACATCACGATTCCAGTGATGCGCGCCTTCTTTATCTGACGCCTAGTGAGCTCTTTAGTGCGCTTACCGGTGACCTCATAGCTCTCGATTGGTTCACGATCAATAGGTGGCGTACTCATGACCCCCACCCCTTACTGATCTGAGTAGAAGCCGCTGGCGCTTTCAGTCGGTAGATCGCCGATATCAATGCCGGTGCTGCGACGAAAATGATGATCAGTGCCTGAATGACTGAAATCAGATCAATACCAACATTGGCCGACACCTGCATTTGCTGACCCCCGGCACTTAGCCCCCCAAAAAGCACCGCCGCGGCCACCACCCCCCATGGGTTCGAGCGTCCAAGGAGGGCGACCGCAATTGCATCAAACCCAATACCGGACGAAAAACCTGGGGTGGCTCTATCAAGAACGCCAAGGACTTGCCCCGCACCTGCCAGCCCGGCTAGTGCACCGCCGATAACCATCACGAGCACATAAGTCTTAGTGACCGACATGCCCGCGTATTTCGCTGCTTTCGGATTCGCCCCCACGGCGCGAAACTCAAATCCGGTAGTAGTGCGAAACAAGAGCCAATGGATAAAGGCTGCGGCGGCGACTGCGATGATTAAACCCAGGTGCACCCGCAACCCCGGGCTAATCCAACCAAGTAGCAAAGGCAGTTGGGCCGAGGCCTCGACGGTCTTGGAAACTGGATCATTGCGCCCTTCGCGCTGGAATATTTCCGTCTTCAACAAGAAGTCAACAAGGCGCAGGGCGATATAGTTCAACATGATGGTGGTAATTACTTCATGGGCGCCGGTCTTAGCTTTTAGGAAACCTGGGATGAAGCCCCAGATGGCACCACCCACCACACCTGCCAGCAACGCGAGTGGTATGTGGACATAAAACGGGAGCCCGATGAAAGTGAACCCGGCCCAGACCGCGAACATTCCGCCCATGAGCAACTGGCCTTCGGTGCCGATATTGAACAACCCAGCGCGAAAGGCGATCGCCACGCTGAGCCCCGCCAAAATCAGTGGTGTTGCGGCAGTTAGGGTCTCCGAAATTGCCTTAAGCGAGCCCACCGAACCTTGAAGCAGGGCCCAATAAGCATTCATCGCGTCACCGAAACTCGAGCCGGTGAGCATGATGATCAACACCCCAATGATGAGTGCCGTAAGTACTGCTAGGGCCGGGATAAGTGCTGCGGACTTCCAGTCGGTGCCCGTTGTCAACTGTTGCATGAAGGAGCGCGAATTATTCGGCTCCGGACTATCGGTACTCGGGATCTGCGTTGTGGTCATGTAGTCTTGCCCGACATGAAGAGCACGATCTCAGCCGGTGTGGTCTCTGCTGGCTTACGTTCGGCCACGACTTTGCCATCAAATAACACCAAAATGCGATCTGGGAGCGCAAAAATCTCATCTAGTTCGGTAGACACGATTAAGATCGCCTTACCCTCTTGACGCTTGCGCA